>CAYMRB010000213.1:0-16567 GCA_964392615.1 uncultured Planctomycetia bacterium
CGGGCAGGTGATTCTCGACCCGCTCGGCGACCCGGACACGTCGTTCGCGGCGAAGATCCCCGCGGACACGCCGTTCTTCTTCCAGGGCATCGACCGCGACGGCATGACGCTCTTCAGCGAGCTGACGTGGCGCGCGTCGGTGGCCGGCGAAGTACGGACGGACTGCGGCGGCTGTCACGCCCACAGCATCCCCGAGCTCGCGTTCGAGGGAACCGCAGCGGGGCGCCGCCGACCGATCTCGGTGCGCGGCATCGCGCGGGACAATGCTCGCATGATCGCGGACGGCCTGTGGGACGTCTCGGAGAAGACCCCGCTCGTCGCGTCCGATGCGAGCGGCGACTCCACGCTGCGCATCGTCGACCGACCGATGGTCGGCATCGAGTTCTTCCGGGACGTCAAGCCGATCCTGGATCGACGGTGTGTGTCCTGCCACAACGCGTCGAGCAACACGACCGGGACGCCGCTCGTCCTCAACGGCAACACGCCCGAAACCGAGCCCTATACGATCCTGTGCAAGGACCGATACGGCAGGTTCGGCGCGCCGCCGGCCGGCAAGACGACCTACGCGTACCCGCAGCTGTCGCGCTACATCCGTGCGAACCAGGCCCGTCAGAGCCTCCTCGCGTGGCACCTGTTCGGCAGGCGGCTCGACGGTCGCGAGAACGGTGACCGCAACAACGACGTCGACTTCGTGCCCCACTCCGTGCCCCACGGCGCGACTCTGGAGGAATGCCGCACGGTCGCGCGGTGGATCGACCTCGGCTGCCCGATCAACCTCGATGGCGACGGCTACGACGGCTTCCGCTACACGGACGACAACGGCCTGCCGATCATCACCGTCGGCACGCCCGCCAAGGGTGAGAACCTGGGCTTCGACGGCATCCTGCGCATCGGTGTCACCGACGCGGAGAGCGGTGTCGACTGGCAGTCCTTCGAGGTGCTGATCGACCGCAACCTGGCCGACGGCATCTCCCCCGAGCGCTTGGACATCTCCAGCTTGGAACGTCCGGATCACTCCAGAGTCAGCTGGATTCGCCTGGCCGAAGATCTGCCGCAGGACCGCGAGATGCTCCTCGTCGTCCACGTGCAGGACCGCGCGGGCAATCGGAACGTCACGACGTCGCGGTTCTGGCTCTCGGAGACTCCGGGCGTCGTTCCCGAGGGCGTGCCGGCCCGTCCGGTCGCCGACGTGCCCGACCTGCCCGACGTCGTCTCGGCGGACGAGGCGCCGGTTCCGGGTGCGGTCGATCAGGGCGACCTGGCTGCGGCGGGACCCGCCGGCAACACGACGGAGAGCAGCGATCTTCCGGAGGTGCCGATCGCCGACGTCAGCGAGCCGTCGTCGTTGGACGACCCCGCGACCAGCGAGGAGCCGCTCCTGACCGCTGCGCCCCAGCCGCGACCGCCTGCCGTTCCCGATCAGCCGGAGCCGCTATTCGACCCGATCTCCTCCGAGGCGCCCCAGGTGTCTCCCCCGGCGCGGGTCGATTCGTCCGGCGACATGGGCAGCGTCGCTCAGGCGCCGAGCGCTCCGAACGGCTCGGCGTCGGAAACGGGCTCGCCCGGTGCGCAGGGTTCATCTGACGGCGGCACGGCCGGCGCCGGCAGCGTCTCGACCGCGAGAACGGGCTGCAGCGCCGCGACGGGCGAAGGGGATCCCGCCGCCCTGATCGTCCTGCTCATCCCGTTCGTGATCGGCCTGCTCCGAAAGCGCACGAAGGTGCTCGGCGCTCGCGTCGCAGCGTAACGAAGCGGGCTGTCAGGCCTGACCGACGCCTTCGCGAGTCGGTTCGTTGCTCGTGCTCGCGGACGACTGTCCCTGTCGCGCGCGGCGCCAGCGGGCCAGCTGGAGCTTGCGCCACTGGATCTGGGTCAGCAGCTCGCCAACGATCCGCTGGTGGAGCGAGTAGCCCAGCGCCCGAAACGGCGAGATGCGGGTGGGCTTCCCCGCCAGCTCGTAACCGTTCGCCACGAGCTCCTCGCCCGCGACGGCCTCGATCACGTCGATCTGACGGCTCGACAACGCTTCGCGCCATTTGTTCGCGATCCGGATGTCCGGCTTCTTGAAGACGTTCTTGGACTGCTTCGTCTTCGCGAGATAGGCCGGTTGCTCGTGGTAGGCGAACATCTCCGGCGCGTACGGCTCGTCCAGGAACTCGCAGATCCGCTTGAGCTCTTCCTCGGTGTCCTCGATCAGAGTCTCGTAGCGCACGATGCGGCAGTTCTCCGGATGGTCGTCCCGGAATCGCTTCTGCTCGCGGACCTCTTTCAGCCACAGCTTGGCGCCGGAGTAGACGTTGCAGCCGGGTCCCCAGCGCTGCTTCATGTGCGAGAGAGCGACCGCGCGTCCGTCCCGCACGGTGATCAGGATCTTCGCGTCCGGGTAGACGCGCAGCAGATTGGGCAGGTGGTACGTGAACACGGGATCCTTGATCCCCCACCTCGACTTGCCGGTCTTCTGCAGGAGCTCGTCGAGATCTTCGCCGAGCACCTCTTTCATGGCGTCGTCGAGCGTGCGGCGGACGTCTTCCGCCGACGAGTCGCCTTCGAACACCTCGGCGGCGGCCCCGATCTCGTTCTTCACGAAGATCTGGGGGTGCGCGGTGACCATCCGGCAGAGCAGCGTCGTGCCGGACCGCATGGTCCCGGCGATAAAGATGGGCGGCTTCATGATCGTCCGTTCGTTCGGGTGCACCTCGAGCCGGGAAGCGCCGAGCGAGCGTTCGCGTTCGACCTTCCCGTCACGATCGATATCGGCTGAACGCCAGTCGATTCTTCAAGCGAAGGGCGGCCGTCACTGGGGCTGTTTCTCGTTCTCGCCCTGGCAGATCCGCAGGAACTCCTCGGCCTTGCAGTCCCACGTGTGGTCGCCCAGGAACGCGAGCCGCTCGTCGCGGTCGACGGTCCAATCGCCGTCCACAGCCGAGCGCACCACCGCGCACCAATCCTCGACGCTGGCGGCGATCCGCACGTGCGGAGCCAATCGCTGCGCTTCCGGAAGCGGGGTGCTCAGGACGGGCTTGCCGCTCGCGAGGTACTCCTTGAGCTTCAGCGGGTTGATGTTCTCGGTCAGCGCGTTGATGCGGTACGGCAGGAGACACGCCTTCCAGCCGGACACCACCGCCGGCAGCTCGTCGTAGGCAACCGGTCCGGTGAAGTGCACGTTCTCGAGCTCGCCGAGCGACCCCATCCCCCCTTCCGTCGGCCCGGTGATCACGAACGAAACGCCGGGCAGCCGCGTCGCGACGGCGGCGAGCAGCTCGTGATCGGTCCGCTGATCGAAGAGGCCGAAGTAGCCGACCCGCGGCGCCGGGATGTCGTCCAGCAGACGATGCTCCTTGCCGGCGTCGCCGGCGAACGTCGCGAGATCGACGCCGTGCGTCAGAAGAGTCGTCGGATACGCCGACGCGAATCGCTCGTGAAGCGCGCTCGAGGTGCAGATCATCCGATCGACTGACCGCAGGAGCCGCTGCTCCATCGCGAGAATCGACTCCTTCTCGAGACCGGGCCATTCGCTGAAGTCGTCGACGCAGTAGTACACGACGCGGGACGCGCCGAGGCGCGGAACGGCCTCCCAGACGTTCGGCACGGTCGTCACGAGACAGTACTCCGTCATGTCGCTGGCGGCGAGCTCGCGCCGCACGCGCCGCACGACCGAGCGGCTGCTCCACTGCCGCAGGACAGCGGGACGCTGAAACGGCAGCATGAACGGAGCGCAGACGCGAACGCGACGTCCCTCGTCTTCCACGACGGACGGCGACGGCGTCGGAGCCGGGGCCGGCCGCAGCATCCGAGAAACCTTCGTGAGGACCTTGCGGGCATCGGCCCAGTCCAGCCGCGGCGGGCGCATGCCCACGGTGTTGACCCAGACCGTCGGATGCGTCCTGGAGAGGATGCGGAAGATATGCTGGCAGCTCGAGGGGTGGACGCCCCAATCGTCGGAGAATACCAGGAAGTTCATTCGAGTGAGTCCGGGCACATGGGTCTCGAAGGCGGAAAGAAGCCGTCTCCTCCGTCGGAATGCGGCCACCGCGGCTTGACAGCCCATTGATCGGAAACCGGCCCCCGCTGCGAAAACCCGACAAGGGGCGAGCGCGGATCGCCGAACTAACCTAGACGGCCCGCCGCGCAACGCGTTGCCGTCGGGCCCCGAATTGTGCCGATACTTCTCCTGTGAAACATCCTACGTTGACGTACTATGTCGCGTCGCCAGCCGCCTGAGCTCGTTTATCAGACCCGATGAAGGTCCTCGTCGTCAGCACGATGTTCCCCAATCGAGCGCAGCCGGTGCATGCCGTCTTCGTTCGCAATCGCGTCTCGCGGGTCGCAGAGCGCTGCGACGTCCGCGTGCTGTCACCGATTCCGTGGTTTCCCTTCGGGGGGCTTCTGAAGCGTTATCGGCACCGCCGCTCGATTCCGCGGCGTGACGAGTTCGAGGGACTTCGCGCCGAGTATCCGCGATTCCTGTCGATTCCCGCGATTCTCAAGCCGCTCGACGGCGTGTTCCTGTTCCTCTCCGTCTGGTGGGCCGCGCGCCGCATCCGCAAGGAGTTCGATTTCGACCTCATCGATGCGCACCTCGCGTACCCCGACGGTTACGGCTGCGCACTCCTGGCGAAGCTGCTCGGCAAGCCGCTCGTGATCACTCTGCGCGGACATGACGTGAACGACGTGCCGAAGTACCCGCTCCGGCGCCGCCAGGTCTCGTTTGCCCTGCGCACCGCCAGCCGCGTGATCGGCGTGGCCGACGCGCTGCGTCGCAAGGCGGTCGAGCTCGGCTGCGAGGAGAGCAAGTCGGACGTGGTCTCCAACGGCGTCGACGGCGAGCTGTTCAGCCCCGTCGACCGCGCGGCGGCACGACGCGAGCTCGGCTTGCCCCCTGAGCGCCGCATCGTGCTGGGAGTCGGTCACCTCGTCGAGCGCAAGGGTTTCCACCTCCTGGTCGAGGCGCTGCACCTCCTGCAGCAGCGCGGACAGGACAACGCGTTCCTCGTCATCGTCGGGGGACCGGGCGAGGAGGGAAACTACCTCCCGGTCATTCAGGAGCGCATCCGCTCCCTGGGCCTCGAGGACAGCGTCCACCTCGCGGGAGCGCAACTCAACAGCACACTGCGCACCTGGTACAACAGTGCCGATGTCTTCTGCCTCGCCAGCTCGAAGGAAGGGTGGGCGAATGTCCTGCTCGAGTCGCTGGCGTGCGGCACCCCGGTCGTCGCGACCGACGTCTGGGGGACGCCGGAGGTCATCTCGAGCGACGAGTACGGCCTCCTGGTGGAGCGCGATCCGCAGTCGATCGCCGACGGTCTGGAGGCCGCCTTGACGAGAGACTGGGATCGCAACGCGATCTCCGAGTACGCACTCGGGCATACGTGGGACAGGGTAGCCGACCGCGTCCTCGACAACTTCTCGACGGCCTTGGGAGGTGAACCCGCGTGCGAGCCGGGCCTCGCCCGCGAAGGATCGAGAAAGTAGCTGGCGATGGCCACCTCGACAACCGAGCGCACCTTGGAAACGACGGATATCACGCTGCGCCTCGCGACGACCGGCAAGGGATCTCGAGCTGCGCAGCCGGTTCGCCTGGGTATCCCGTTCGCGCGAGGCGTGCTGGAGACCCCGGGGGCGGTCGGCATAGTCGACGCGTCCGGCCATGCCGTGCCGTCAGAGACCGCCATCCTCGCGCGTTGGCCGGACGGCAGCGCTCGATGGGCCCTCGTCGAGTTTCTCGCGACCGCACCGAGCGGCGACTACGAGTACGGCGTCGTCGTCGACCAGGACACGGACGACGGGGGCGCCGAGGTCGCGATGCGCGCGAACCGCCTCGACGGTGCCTGGCGAATCGACACGGGCTCGACGAGCTTTGTCGTCGGCGCGACAACGCTTGACCCGTTATCGGAAGTGTTCGTCGGCGACGCGACGCGCAGCCTCGTAGAACGCTGCGAGATGGTTCTGACGGACGGCGACGGCGTTCGACACCGAGCCCGCGTCGACTCGCTGGGACCGGAACGCGTCGGCGTTGTGCGGTCTACGTTTCAAGCCCTCGGAGCGTTCGAGGCGAACGGCGTCGACTTCTGCCGCTTCGAGGCGCGGCTCGACTTCTGGTCGCAGTCCGGTCTCGTCGACTTCGACTTCACGCTGCACAACCCTCGCGCGGCGACCCATCCGGGGGGCCTCTGGGATCTCGGCGACCCGGGGTCGGTGCTCTTCCGCGAGATGGCGCTGGAGCTCGTGCTTGCCGACGGCGCCGATTGGCGCACGAGCTGGAGCGCGGCGCCGGAGGACGCGCCTCGCGATCTCGCCGGGGGAGACCTCGAGATCTACCAGGACTCGAGCGGCGGCGAGAACTGGAACAGCCGCCATCACGTCGATCGCGATGGGCGGCCGACGGTGCGCTTTCGAGGCGCGCGGATTCGGTGTGGCGAGACGACCGAGACCCGCGATCGAGTCTCGCCGACGCTCCATGTCGACTCGAAGCTCGGCGCGGTCAGCGTCGGCGTGCCGCGATTCTGGCAGGAGTTCCCGAAGT
This sequence comes from uncultured Planctomycetia bacterium, assembly GCA_964392615.1. Classification (GTDB taxonomy): domain Bacteria; phylum Planctomycetota; class UBA8108; order UBA8108; family UBA8108; genus CAYMRB01. The sequence goes on from CAYMRB010000213.1 coordinate 6,524, forward strand.
CGCTCGAGCTACTGGAAGGTCGCACGGTGCGCGTCGGTCTCTTTCCGCGCCAACACGAGGGGCTCTTCGAGCTCCAGGGCGGCGAGAAGAAGACGCACCGGGTCACGCTCGAGTTCGCGCGATCGCGCGACGAGGCCGGAGGCCTGGAGTGGACCCACTCGCCGCTGAAGGCGAGCCTGCCGCCGGCATACTACGAGGCGGCGGGCGCATTTCCCTACCTCGTAGCCGACGCGAAGCAACACGACAACGACTGGAATGCGCTGATCGCGAACTGCATCGAAGGCCCCCATCGCCTCGTCGCGAAGCGCGAGGTCATCGACGAGTACGGCTGGCGGAACTTCGGCGATCTCTGGGCGGATCACGAGAGTGCCTACTACAAGGGTCCGGAGCCCGTCGTATCGCACTACAACAACCAATACGACGGCATCTGGGGACTTCTCTACCAGTTCGCACGCACGGGAGACACCCGCTGGCTCGAGCCGGCCCACGATCTCGCTCAACATGTGGTCGACATCGACATCTACCACACGAGCGAGGACCGGCCGGCATACAGCGGCGGTCTCTTCTGGCACACGGACCACTACACCGACGTCGGAAGGTCGACGCATCGAACGTACTCCGCCGACAGCCCGCAAGCCGAGAGCGGCAATCCCTACGGCGGCGGCCCGTCTTGCGAGCATTGCTACACGACCGGCCTTCTGTACTGGCACTGGATGACCGGCGACCCTCGCGGCCGGCGCGCCGTGCTCGGACTCGCGGATTGGGTGCTTCGGATCGACGATGGCAGCAGGAACGTTCTCGGCGCGATCGACGACGGCCCCACCGGCCTCGCGAGCGCGACGTATAGCCCCGACTATCACGGTCCGGGCCGAGGTGCAGGCAACCCGATCAACGCGCTCGTCGACGCGTGGGAGCTGTCGCGCGACCGCAAGTACCTCGACAAGGCCGAGGAGCTGATCCGCCGCTGCGTCCATCCCGGCGACGATCCGGCGGCGCACGGGCTTCATGACGCCGAGTCGCGCTGGTCGTACTTGCTGTTCTTCCAAGTCCTCGGCAAGTACCTCGACGCAAAGCTTCTGAACGACGAGATCGACGACGCATTCGCGTACGCTCGGGCGAGCCTGGTCCGCTACGCGATCTGGATGGCCGAGCACGAAGCCCCCTACAAGGAGCGGCTCGACAGCGTCGAGTACCCGACCGAGACGTGGTCCGCTCACGACCTCCGCAAGAGCTGCGTGTTCGACTTCGCGGCGCGTTACGGGCCGACCGAATGGCGCGATCGATTCCTCGAGCGCGCGGAGTTCTTCTACCGCGAAGGGCTCGAAGGCCTGCTGTCCTTCGACACCTGCACGTTCACGCGACCGCTGGTCATCGCGATGACCTGTGGCGCGCAGAGGACGCAGTTTCGTAGCGAGCCGCCCGAGATCGACGTCCCCTGGGACGGCGGTCGCGATTTCGGCTCGCCGGCGGAGTTCGCGCCGCAGAAGGCTCGCGTCAAGCGAGCGCTGCGCACGCCACGAGGGCTCGCCAAGCTCGCGCTAGCCCTCCTTCGCCCGTCGATCCTCATGCGCATCCTGAGGGGGAGAATCTCGTGAAAGCGCTTCTGCTCGTTCACGGCTTGCCCGTCGGCGGTACCGAGGTCATGGTGTGCCACCTGGCCCGCCGCCTCCGCAGCGCGGGCGTCGACGTCGAGCTCGGCTGCCTCGACCTCGTGGGTGAGCTGGGAGAGGAGCTGCGGTCCGACGGATTCGAGGTCGTCACGTTCGATCGCCGCCCCGGACTCGACGTCACGCTCCCCATCCGCATCGCGCGCCGGGTCTCCGAGAGAGGCTACGACCTGGTGCACGCGCACCAGTACACGTGCTACTTCTACGCGGTACTCGCGAAGTGCCTGTGCCGCAAGCCGCTCGTCTTCACCGAGCACGGCCGGTTCTATCCGGACCTGCCGAGCACGAAGCGCCGCGTCTTCAACCGGCTGTTCGGAGGTCGCATCGATCGCGTCACGGCCGTTTCGGAAGGCGTCAAGCGCAGCTTGAGCGAGGTCGAGCGGTTCGACGCCGATCGCATCGAGGTGCTCTACAACGGCATCGATGTCGAGCACTTCGCAGAGGCCTCCCGCGCGCCGTGTGGCGAGCTGCGCGAGGCTGTGGACTTGCCGGCCGACGCATGGGTGATCGGCACGGTCGGTCGGCTCGACACGATCAAGAATCACGGCATGCTGCTGTTCGCATTCGACGCGCTGCGGCGGCAAGTCGACAACGCGTACCTCGCCTTGCTCGGCGGCGGGCCGGAACGCGACCACCTCGAGAGCTTGGCTCGACGACTCGAGCTCGGCGACCGCGTGCGGTTCCTCGGCCAGCGTCAGGAGATGGCGCCGGTTCTCGCGTCGTTCGACGTCTTCGCGCTCTCGTCGCTCAGCGAGGGGACGCCGATGACGATCCTCGAAGCGATGGCCGCTGGCGTGCCGATCGTGTCGACCGGTGTCGGCGGCATCCCCGAGGTTCTCACGCACGGCGAGCACGCGATGCTCGTCGACGGCGTGCCGCCGGACTGTCACGACAGCCTTCCCGCGTCCGGCGAGGGCTACGTGCGCCAATTCGTCGACGCGCTCGAGCGCGTACGCGTCGACGTCGACCTCCGGACAGCGCTCGTTCAGAGGTCGCGAGAGCGCGTCGAGAGCGAGTTCTCGCTCGACGTCATCTGCGCACGCTATCTGCGCCTGTACGAGGCCGCGACCGGTCACGAACCGGCGAGGCAGACCGCGAGCGTCGGAAGTTAGACGAGGAGCACTATGTGCGGAATCTGCGGCGTCTACTGCCACCGTGATGACGAGACGGTCGACGCGGCCGCTCTCGAGCGGATGAAGAGCCTGATCCGGCATCGCGGTCCGGACGAGGATGGCACCCACGTCGAAGCTCGAGCCGGTCTCGGACACCAGCGGCTCAGCATCATCGGCGTGTCGACCGGACGCCAGCCGCTGTCGAACGAGACCGGGTCGGTATGGGTCAGCTTCAACGGCGAGATCTACAACTACCGGCCAATCCGCGAGCGGCTGATCGCGAACGGTCACCAATTCCGAACGGAGACCGACACCGAGGTGCTCGTCCACCTCTGGGAGGAAGAAGGCGTCCACTTCGTCGATCATCTGCGCGGCATGTTCGCGATCGCCATCTGGGATCGCGACCAGAACAAGCTGGTCCTCGCGCGGGATCGGCTGGGCAAGAAGCCGCTGTACTGGTACAGCGACGATCGCCGGCTGGTTTTCGCGTCAGAGATCAAGTCGATCCTCGCGTACCCCGACGTACCGCGCTCGCCGAACCTCGAAGCGCTGCACCACTACCTGTCGTTGTCCTACGTGCCCGCGCCGCACACTGCGTTCGAAGGCATCCAAGCGCTGCCGGCCGGTCACGTGTTGGAGGCATCCGACGGCAAGGTCGACGTGCGACGCTACTGGGACGTGCGATTCGAATCGGACGAGCGCCCGGTCGACGAGCTGGTCGATCGGTTGGATGAGGCGTTCGACGAGGCCGTGCGCATTCGCCTCGAGAGCGAGGTGCCGCTCGGCGTGTTTCTGTCGGGCGGCGTCGATTCGAGCGCCGTCTCGCACCGCATGGTGCAACACCTCGATCGAACGCTGCTGTCGACGACGATTCGCTTCGACGATCCACGCTACGACGAGAGCGTCGCGGCCGAGGAATTCGCCCGCTGGCTCGGAACGGACCACCACGTGCGCGACGTCGGTCCCGGCTCGACCGATCTCGTCGAGAAGATCCTCTGGCACTTCGACGAGCCCTTCGCGGACGCGTCCGCACTACCGACTTACTTCCTGTGTCAGGCTGCGAGGGAATCATTGACCGTCGCGCTCTCCGGCGACGGCGGCGACGAGATGTTCGCGGGCTACAATCGCTACGCCCAAGTGGCGCATGAGGAGTCGCTGCGGCGACGCCTGCCGGCGGTCATTCGGCAGCTCATCCGCCCATTCGCGGCGATGTGGCCGAAACATGCGCGCGGTAAGACGCTCCTGGACAACCTCAACCTGTCAGTGCCGGCAGCCGCGGGGAATACGTTCTTCTACTTCGACCACCGCGACAAGAGCGGCCTCTACTCGGGCGCACTGCGCGACTTCCTCGCCGAGCGCTTCCGCACGGACCAGCTCTACCGCTCGCTGTACGACGCGTGCGCGTCGTCGGACCCGATCTCGCGCGTTCAGTACGTCGACTACCGCTCGTACCTGGTCGACGACATCCTCGTGAAGGTCGACCGCATGAGCATGGCGCACTCGCTGGAGGTCCGATCACCGCTCCTCGATCACGAGCTCGTCGAGCTCGTCGCGACGTTCCCGTCGACGGCGAAGTTCCGCGACGGCGGCGGGAAGCACATCTTCAAGAAGATGCTCGAGCGGCACATCCCGCGAGAGGTTCTCTATCGGCCGAAGCAGGGCTTTTCGGTGCCGCTGCAGGGCTGGTTCCGCGGCGAGCTCCGCGAGATGATGGAGGATACGCTGTTCGGCGGCAGCCTGGCGCGACGCGGCTACTTCGATACGACGTACCTCGAGGGGCTGTGGAAAAGGCAGCAGACTGGCGGTTCACGCGTGATCGATCTCGGCAGCCACTTCTGGATCCTGCTGATGTTCGAGCTGTGGCATCGAACGTATATCGATTCGACCGAGTTTCTCCGCACGGAGGTGAAGGCTCGGGCCAGAGCATGATCCAGAGCATGATCGAGACGCGATGAAGACACCAGCTGGGAAGGGAGGAGCGCGTTGAAGACGGTCCTGAAGTTCTGCGTCGGTGCGCTCTTCTGGCTGCTCGCGTTGCCGCTCGCGCTGCCGGTGCGATTGGCGAAGCCTGTCGATCGACGCCACCTGCTGTTCCAGCTCGGCTCCCAATTCGTCAGTCTCGCCCCCGGGCTGATCGGCGTCTACCTGCGGCGCGAGTACTACCGCCTCGTGCTCGGGCTGCGCAGCCGCGGCTTCGTCGTCGAGTTCGGCACGATACTGAACCAATGGGGCATCGAGATCGGCAACGACGTCTACATCGGCCCGTACTGCAACATCGGCCTCTCGACGATCGGTGACGACGTGCTGCTCGGCTCGAACGTCGACGTCGTCAGCGGCGGCCAGGTGCACTACTTCGACCGCACCGACATCCCGATCCGCGAGCAAGGCGGCGAGCTGCGCAAGATCCGCATCGACCGGGACGTCTGGGTCGGCAACAAGGCGGTGGTGCTCGCGGACGTGGCGGAGGGGACGGTCGTCGGAGCGGGCTCGGTCGTCACGAAGACCTTCGCGCCGCTCTCCGTCGTCGCCGGCTCCCCCGCCAAGGTGATCCGCAGCCGCCAGGTCGAGAAAGAGCCGTCGTAGCCGCCCGCCGCCGGTGGATCGCCCCCAACGAGAAACGGCCGCCTCCCGTTCGGAAAGCGGCCGCTTGTCTAGTGTCGGATTGAGGCTGAGCTGGTCGAGCGTCAGTTGGCGCGCCGACGGCGGCGGGCCGCCAGGAGCAACGCGATGCCGCCGACTCCCATGAGGCCGACCGTGGCCGGCTCGGGAACGGGGCGCAGCTCGGCGTCGAAGCTCGTCGACTGCGGCGCCATGCCGATCTGTCCGTCATGCGTGACCGTGACGACGAGCGTCGCGGAGTAGCTGCCCTGAAGGCTCGGGAGAAGGTCGAGCGACTCGGCGCCGAAGGTGCCGCCGAAGCCGGTCGAAGCCGAGAGCGGGCCGATGCTCGCGAGGTGATTCGTGCGAGCGAACGCGACGTTGTCGTCGTCGACGTAGGTGTCGAACGTGACCGAACCGGTGGTCGTGCCGCCGATACTCGTCAGCATGCCGACCAGGTCGTCCACGACGAAGTCCGTCTCGGTGAACTCGATCTCCAGCGTGCCGCCGACAGCGCCGGACAGCTCGAAGGACAGGATGTCGAGCACCGGGTACTCGGCCGTGCCGAGCGTGGGCTTGGTGAGCCCGGTGGTCATCGTCACCGAGAAGTCGCCGAGCGGGCCGTTGTGGCTGATCTGGCCGTCGCCGTCGGTGTCGGTCAGCTCGACCGAGACCGGGCTACCCCCGGCGTCAACCGTCGACAAGCGAAGCATCGCCGCCGCGGAAACCGGAGCCGTCGCGAAGCCGACCAGCAGGGCCGTCAGAACACTGAGACTAAGGGCTTTTCGAATCATGTGGTTCTCCTTGATACCGAAACTCGAGGGGAGCGAAGCGCAGTTGCTCTCGTCCTTGTGGCAATGCCCGTGCCGCGAGCGATGCAGCGCCCTGCCATCGCCACAACCAACCACAGTCACACGATTTATGAAGACGCGCCCGGCGAAGCGAGAGACTCGGCGGCGGCCCCGATTCTGTCAAGGTAGCTACCAGCCAGGCCCATCGGAGACCGCCCCGGACGACGCAAAGCTTTATCTCACAGCGCGTTACCGCATCGACGTCGCAATTGTAAGGCCTGCCGACACCCGTCGGAGCCCGCCTGGAAGTTGGACAGGAAATCGCGATCCGCCCTCGTTAGCGCGAACGTCGGCCCAACGGCGGGCAAACGGCAACTGTAAGACGATTTGACAGCTCCCCCCTGCGGCCCCGAAAGAGAGGGTCTCGAGGTCTCGTGGGCTCGAGGGCCTCGAGACCGAGCTTGACAGCCTCTCCGGCGCCGTCGACACTTCCCGACCTGGATGCGCGGCGGGGGGGCCGCAGCACACGAGAGGTCCGAGTCACGGGAGGTCGGGCCAAGGAGAGATACCGCGTGAGTCTCCAGTCCGACGATCGGCCGTCGCCGACGCCGACCGATACCGCCACGCCGGAGGGCTCGGCGCCCGGCGCCCTGCCGTGGATCCTGCCGTTCGGCGTCCTCCTCGCCCTGACGTCCGTCGGCGGCTTCGAGGCGCTGCGCCCCTGGTACCCATGGGTCTACGCCGCGACCGTGGCGGGCACGCTCGCCGCGTGGTGGCTCTCGCGACGACACTATCCGCGTCCGCTGGCGCGCGGCGTCGTACTCGGAGCCTTGGCAGGCATCGCGGGCACCGCCGTGTGGGTCGCGCTCGCGCATTTGCGTCTCGAGGGGCCGCTCCTCGATCGCCTTCCCGACTGGCTCGTGTCGAAGGAGCGCGTCGGCCTCGATCCGTTCGCGGCCATCGACTCGCCCGTGGGCTGCTGGATGTTCATCGCGACGCGATTCGTCGGCCTGACGGTCGCGGTGCCGCTGGCCGAGGAGGTCTTCTGGCGCGGCTTCCTGCTGCGTTGGGTCGCGTCGAGCGACTTCCGCTCGGTTCCGATCGGCAGGATCACGCCCCTCGGCTTCGCGATCGTCACCGTCGGCTTCGTCCTCGTGCACCCCGAGATCATCGCGGCCATCGTGTGGTGCGCCGCCGCGAACCTCCTGCTCGGCCTCACGCGGAACCTGTGGGCGTGCATCGCGTTCCACGCGAGCTCGAACCTGGCGCTGGGAGTCTGGGTCGTCGCGAAGGGCGATTGGCAGCTCTGGTAGCGCAGGATCGGAAGCGCGCAGGCTGGCGGAGCTCGATCAGGGAGTCGGCACGCTCTCGCGGATCGGGCGGAACGCGCCTGCCGCGACCTCGCAGGTGACGTCTTCGACGCGCTGGCAGACGACGTCCCACGAGTACTCCTCCTCGACCATCGCGCGCCCGTTGCGCCCCATGCGCGTCCAGGACTCGGGATCGTCGAAGAGCTCGGTGAGCGTCGCGGCGACGTTCTCCGGATCGGACGCGTCGATGCGGCGACCGTTCCATCCGTCGCGAACGGGATCACACGTGCCACCCGAGTCGCCGGCGACTGCGGGCTTCGAGCAGGCCGCGGCCTCGAGGAACACGATGCCGAAGCCCTCGACGTCCCCGCACTCGAGCGTGCGGTTCGCCATGATCTGGATGTCGCAGGTGCGGTAGTACCGCGGCAGATCCTCGTACGGCACCTCGCCTACGAAACGCACGGAGTCGGCCACGCCCATCTCTTCCGCGAGCGCCCGGAGGTTCGCCTCCTCCTCACCGATGCTCAGAATGACGTACACGACATCCGGATGGCGCGCCAACACGGCCGGCAGCGCTCGGATCACGTGGTCGTGTCCTTTGCGCTTCTGCAACCGACCGACCGAGAGAAGCACTTTCTTGCCCGCGAGGCCGAGCTTCTCGATCAGCTCCGCGTCCGCTTCGCCCGGCGAGAACATCACCGGATCGACACCCGGGCTGATCTGCACGATGTTCGACCCGTTACAGCCGATGTCGCGAAGGACTTGCGCGGTGAAGCTGCTGTTCGCGATGACAGCCGTAGCATCGTCGAAGATCGGCACGAGCTTCGCCCGCAGCTTCGGGTTCGCGTGGCTGACCGTGATCTCCTCGCCGTGCGCGAACACGATGTACGGCACCTTGAAGAACTTCCACAGCAGGCGCGCCACGAATCCCTCGTTGAGCACCTTCGACACGTGGATGACCTGAATCCGCCGGCGCAGGATCACCCATGCCGATGTGATGATCAGCTTCAGCAGCATCAACAAGGACTCGGGCTTGAGAAACGCGTGGCGCTTCAACGATCGCCGGTACATGTGAAACTGCGGATGCGCGTCGTCGAATGTCGGGGCGTCGGGGTAGTCCTGGGTGACGATCGACACCGTCCCGGGCGGTCGGCGCAGATAGACGTTGTGGAACCACGTCACACTCCCGCCGATGTGCGGAAACCACCGATCGCTGATCATCAGGATTCGCGGGAACTCGTTCATCTGCGGCACTTCTCTCACTTCTCACCGCCGCGCGCGGCGACGCATCCTTCGCTCCGGGCCGTGCCTGTCACCTCGTCCAGGATCTCCTCCAGTCGGCGAAGCTGTTGTCCCCAGACGTAACGGCTCTCGACGCGCTCTCTGCCACGACGGCCGACTTGAGCCGCATGCTGCGGATCCGCCAGCAAGCTGCAAACGCGCGCGGCGAAGCTCTCGGCGGAGTCGCCGACGAGCACGCCCTCGCCCTCATCGGCTTCGACGCCGCGATAGGCTGCCGGCGTCAACACCACGGGTACCGACATCGCCATCGCCTCGAGCACCTTGTTCTGGATGCCCCGCGCGAGAAGAAGCGGCACGACCGCCACGCGCGCGCCGCCGATGAACGGCCGTAGATCCGGCTGCGGCCCGACGACCGTCACACCAGGAATCTCGCCGAGGCGCAGGACGTCCCGATGCGGTCGGGCACCCGCGATCGTGAACGTCGCCTCGGGATGCTCCCGCTGTACCAGCGGCAGGATCTCCGTGGCGAAGTACTTCACTCCCTGGATATTCGGGAAGTAGTCCATGACCCCTGTGAACACGAGGTCCTTCGGGCCCGCGTCCTCGCGCGGTGCGATGGCTCGCGCGTCGAAGTACTCGAGATCGACGCCGTTCGAGAGCACCTCGAAACGAGCCCCCGGAATGAGCCGCGCGCAGTCGTCCCGCTCGGCCTCCGTTCGGACGAGGCTGCAGCGCGCTTCCTGCGCCAGCGACTTTTCCCACGCGAGAAGCCTGCGCTCCTCGGTGCGGTAGATCCACGAGCGCGGCCAGCCGTGGCAGCTCGCGTAGAGGTCCCACTTGCGCGAATCGAGGTCGACGAAGTCCGCGACCAGGGGAATGTTGAAGTCCGGATCGTAGTACTGCCCCATCGACGAGCTGAACACGACGAAGGCGTCGATAGCATCCTCGCTGACGCGCCGGCGGATCTTCGCGGCGAGCTCGGCGGACCGGAAGTACGCGACGGACAGCGGCGTACCGGTCGCCAACGCGCGCACGGCGTTGACCTTCGCGCGCCACGATGGGATGGTCGCGACGTCGATCGTAAAACCGAGCTTCTCTATCTTGCGCGCGTTCTCGTGTTCCTCTTCCGAGTCTGCGAGAGCCGCGATGAAGACCCGATGGGATCGCGCCAGATGACAGACGGCATTGAACGATGCGATCTTGTCACCGCGATTCGGCGGGTACGGAACACGCTGGCAAACGTAGAGGAGATTCATGCCTTCCGGTCGTTCTCGAGGTGAATTCGACACTGCCGCGCCACGGACAGCAACATCGACGCAGCGCG
>CAYMRB010000214.1:0-16470 GCA_964392615.1 uncultured Planctomycetia bacterium
ACCGACGCCGGGCGTCGCCGACGATTGCGGCCAGGAGCCGGGCGTCGTGTGCGAGCCGCCGGCGGGCACTCTCTTCCCGATGGGTCCGACGACCGTACTCTGCACCGCGACGGACGCGAGCCAGAACGTCTCGACGTGCAGCTTCGTCGTGAACGTCGTCGACACGACTCCTCCCAGCCTTCTCTGCCCGGCGGACATGGCCGTCGAGTGCAGAGGGCCTGATGGCGCGCACGTCGAGTTCAGCGTGGCGGCGTTCGACACCTTCGATCCAGAGCCGACGATCGTCTGCGATCCGCCGTCGGGGAGCCTGTTCGGGCCGGGCCTCACGATCGTCGAATGCACGGCGACGGACAGCTTCGGCAACGTCGGCACGTGCTCGTTCAACGTCAGCGTGGTCGACACGACACCACCGGCGCTCGCCTGCCCGGAGCGCATGGAGCTGGAAGGTACATCGCTCGACGGGGCCACGGCACTGTTCAGCGTCGGAGTGCAGGACGTCTGCGATCCGACGGTGGCGGTCGACTGCATCCCGCCGTCCGGGTCGACCTTCCCGCTCGGCGTCACGGTCGTCGCTTGCACGGCGCGAGACGCGTCGGGCAACGAAGCGTCGTGTCAGTTCGAGGTCAGCGTGGTCGACACGACCCCTCCGGATCTGGTCTGTGTCGACGAGGCGATCGTCGTCGAGTGCGAGGGAGAGGGAGCGGGAACCGTGCAGTACCCCGCGCCGACCGTCAGCGACGTGTGTGATCCCGCTCCGACGGTGGTGTGCGTGCCGCCGTCGGGATCGGCGCTGCCGCTCGGATCGCACACGGTGACGTGCACGGCGACCGACGCCGCCGGCAACGTCGCGACCTGCAGCTTCGCCGTCGACGTCGTCGACACGGCGTCGCCCCGACTCATCTGCGGCGAGGACATCGTGCGCGAGTGCACGGGGCCTGAAGGCGCCGCGGTCGAGTATCCGCTGCCGATGGCCTCCGACATCTGCGACGTCGCGCCGAACCTATCGTGCTTGCCGCCATCCGGCTCGATCTTCCCGCTCGGAACGACGGAGGTCATCTGTACTGCCGACGACCAGAGCGGCAACATGATCGACTGCTCGTTCTCCGTGACCGTCGTCGACACGACACCGCCGCAGCTCGAGTGCCCGGCGGAGATCACGGCTGAATGCAACTCGCACGAAGGCACGTCCGTCAGCTACTCGGCGGTCGCCCTCGACGCGTGTGACCCGACCCCGATCGTCGCGTTCACGCCGCCCTCCGGCTCGATCTTTCCGATCGGCGAGCAGGTCGTGAACGTCAGCGCCACCGACGCTGCGGGGAACACGTCGACCTGCTCGTTCACGGTGACCGTCGTCGACACGACGCCTCCGGCGATCGCCTGCGTCGGAAGCTTCGAGGTCGAGTGCTCGACGATCGACGCAGCCGTCGTCGAGTACCCGGCTCCGGCCGTGACGGACATCTGCGATCCGTCTCCCGTCGTCGAATGCGAGCCGCCGTCCGGCGCGACACTGTCGCTCGGCGAGCACGTCGTCCGCTGCGTCGCCACCGATGCGGCTGGCAACTCGTCCGCCTGTGAATTCACCGTGACCGTCGTCGATACGGTCGCGCCCGAGCTGATCTGTCCTTCTGACGTGACGGCCGAGTGCGAAAGCTCCGAGGGCGCGATCGTCGACTATCCGGTCCCCGTGGCCAACGATGCGTGCGACGGCCAGCCGCCGGTCGAGTGCGTCCCGCCACCGGGCTCGCTGTTCGCGCTCGGATCGACCGAGGTCGTCTGCAGCTCGACGGACCGTCAGGGCAACTCGACGCAGTGCTCGTTCCTCGTGACTGTCGTCGATACGACGGCACCTGCGATCGGCTGTCCGGAGTCGATCGTCGTCGAGTGTCCGTCTTCGGCCGGCGCCACGGTCGAGTTCGCCGCGTCGGCAACCGACGCCTGCGATCCCGCCCCGACGCTGCAGTGCGAACCGCCGTCCGGATCGGTGTTCCCGCTCGGACAGACCGTCGTCCTCTGCGCAGCGGTCGACGCGACGGGAAATCGTTCCGAGTGCTCGTTCACCGTCACCGTCGTGGATCGGACGCCGCCGACGATCGAGTGCCCGGCGGACACCGTCGTCGAGTGCACGGCGGAGGCCGTCGGCACATGGGAGCCCGGAGCGGACAGGCCTGCCGCCCTGTGCAGTGCCGTGGTCGAGTTCGCGACGCCCGAGTCGTTCGACGGCTGTCAGGACACGCCTCCGCAGGTGACGTGCTCTCCCGCTTCAGGCACGCGATTCGGCGCGGGCCTGCACGAGGTGATCTGCACGGCGCGCGATGAGTCCGGCAACCAGACGACCTGCACGTTCACGGTCGAGGTCGTGCTGACGTCGCAGCCATTCGTGCGCAGCGATGCGAACGCCGACAGCCGCTACGACATCGCCGACGCGATCTCGACCGTTCGGTTCCTCTTCCTCGGCGTCGGATCGCCACCGTGCCTGGACGCGGTCGACTCCAACGACGATGGCGACACGGATCTCACCGACGCGATCTTCCTGCTGAACTACCTGTTCCAGTCCGGCTCCCCGCCCGCCGCACCGTTCGGAGCCTGCGGCTTCGACGCGACGGACACGGACTCCCTGGGTTGCGAGAGCTACCCGCCGTGTGAGTGACGGACCGGGACCGGGCTATCCGCCACCCGAATCGCCGCGACCCGCAGCGTTGGCCTCGGACCGACGCGCTTCCAATACCCTGTGGCGCAAGAAGACGCCCACGATCAGTACGGAGACCCCGAGAAGCCCAACTGCGTGATGCGTCGCATGCCAGACGCCTCGACACGCGGATTGCTACCGCTTGCAGTCGTCTTGCCGAGTCTTACCGGACTTGTCGGTCGATTGAGCTCTTGGTCCGGCTCGATCGCACAGAGCTGCGGGCTTGGTGCGTTGTCGAGTCCTGGCAACGAAGAGCCCCTACCGCGCTGGCAGAATCACCCGCGCCGTCGTCCCCGCGCCCGGCCAGGACTCCAGCCGGATGTCGCCGCCGCGCGCTCGCACGATGCCATACGCGACCGTCAGCCCGAGTCCGGCCGCTCGGTCGCGCGGCTTCGTCGAGTAGAACGGATCGAACGCCGCGTCGATGCCGGCGTCGTCGATGCCGGGCCCGTCGTCGCGCACGGTGAGCTCGACATACGTCCCGGGAGCGAGCACGCCGTGCGCCTCGTGGATCCGCACGTTGCCCGTGCGCACGATCAACCGACCGTGCCCGGGCATCGCGTCGCTCGCGTTCGCGAGGATCTCGCGCACGACGCGGCGCAACTCGTTCTCGCTGCAGACTGCCGGCCACAGACCGAGGTGGCCGCGGAAGTCGATCTCGACGCCGGGCGCAAACTCGACGCGTCCATCCGACCCCGTCGCGTCGACTCCCTCCGAGGGGGCGTTCGCGGTCGAGCCGAGCTGTTGCTCGACGATCGAGTCGAGCGCGACCGTCGTCTCGCCGCTGTCATCGTCCGACTGGCGTTCGTCGCTGCCGAGCGTCGCCAATCGCCCGAGCAGCGACTCGACTCTCGCGACGCTCTCGCCGACGGCCTCCAGCCGGCCGTCCTCCTGCAGCTCCCGGCGTAGCCTCTCGACCTCGGTGCTGACGCGACGAGTCAGCTCGCGAATGCCCTGCAGGCGGCGCTCTCGGTGCTCGAGCCGCTCCGCATCGACCGCTGCGGTGCGATCCTCGATCACGACGACGACGTCGCAATCGTCGCGTGTACCGGTATCGCCTCCCGCCCGACCGTGACGAAAGAAGCGGACATCGAGCACGTGCTCACCGACTCCGGGCGCGCAACCGTCCGCGGAGTTCGCGTCGCGCCGGTTCTCCCCGGCGTGGTGCACGCGACACGTCGCCTGGCGGCCCACGCGCGCTCGCCGCAACCACTCGTCGACATCGAGGCTCGCGAGTGCCGGCACGAACCGCAGCGGCTGTCCGACGATCTCCTCCGCGCTCAGTCCGCCGAGACCGACCGCGTTGGCTGCCGCGCCGTTGTACTCGCGCACGCGCCCCACGCCATCGACGACGAAGACCGCTGCCGGCAGGCTGCGGAACACGCCGCGATACCGTCGCATTCTGTCGCGACGCTCGCGCCATCGACGACGCAGCGCAACCAAACCGACGACGAAGAACCCCCCGCCGAACACGCCCAGCGCGGCGTAGGCGATCCAGTTCGTCCCCTCGGCACCGGTGCGGAATCGATGCAGAAGCCGGCGGCGGTTCTCGTTGCCGTCGCGATCGCGCACCTCGACCTCGAACGTGTGCCCACCCTCCGCGAGCCCTTCGAGTGACGCGCGGGCGACATGACCTAAACGCGACCACTCGCCATCGTCGACGCGGTATCGATACTGCAGCGCGTCGGGAAGGGTCGCGTCCTTGTAGTCGCGTCCCTCCCACTCGAAGTCGATCGAGCCGTCCTGTCGCGCTCGGTCCGGGAATCGCACGCGTGTGAACTCCGGTCGCTTCGCGTCGCTCATCGCATGCTGCCAGATGCCGTCGCCGAGCGTGCCGACCAGCAACCCGCGGACACCATCTTCGAGCGCGATCGGCAGGACCGAGTAGACCCAACTCCCGCCCGACGCGAGCGACGCCACGCTGGAGCTGTACCAGCACTCGCCGTCGAAGCGCGTCAGTCCTTCCTGCGTACCGAACCAGAGATCAAACCCGTCCGAGACGATCGTCAGAACGTGACCGCTGCCGAGCCCGTCCTCGACGCCGTACGTCCGCACATCGTCTCCCTTGATCCGACTGACGCCGCTACCGGACGCCCAGTACGAGACCCAGATCGCCCGGTCCGGACCGTACGCCAACGCCCACGGCTTCGCGTGCAATCCCTCGCGCTCGGTCAGGACGCGATGCACGACCAGCCGGTCGCGTTCGAGCGTGCACTCGAGCAGTCCGCCGTGCGTCGCGATCCAGAACTCGTCTTCCGGTGCGCGCACGAGGTCGTTGAACTTCGGTCGCCCTCGATAGCCATCGACCTCGACCGACTCGATCGCATAACCCGTCAGCGCCGAGCGGCGATAGACGACCGGCGTTCGCCGCGACCGCGCGCCCTCCGGCGCGTCCGGCAGGAACCACAGCTCCTCGAGACGATCCGTGACGATACGGCGGATCGGCGACTGTCGAAACGCGTCACTCGACGGTGGACGGCTCCAGACCTTGCCATCGAACACGAACGCGCCCTCGAACTTCTCGTCGCTCGACACCCAGATGTCGCCCTGCGTGTCCTCGGCGAGACCGGTGATCGCCAGAAGCTGCGTCTCGACCCCCTCCGACCGCACGTCCTCGAGCCGCCACTCGCCGGCACTCGTTTTCGACGCGTCGGTCGGTTCGGAGCGAGAGTACACCACGACGCCATCGGTCGTGCCGACCCACAGACGGCCGGTGGAGTCCTCGAGAAGCGTGCGCACCTCGGGGTGCTCCATCGCCGGCGCATCGCGCAGGCGACGCCAGCGCTCGCTCGCGAGGTCGCACATCGCGATGCCGCCGCGCATGCGGAACCACAAGCAGCCCTGCGGATCGAGGCGCCCGCCGAAGAGCTGCCGCGACCTCCCCTCCGGCCACTTGAGCGGCAGCCATTGCGCACCACCGTTCGGCAAGACGTAGAGGCTGCCGTCCTCACACGTCGCATAGTGGTTGTGGGCGCGATCCTGCACGATGCTCTCGACCCACACGCGCGCTCCCGATCGGATCTGCCGACCGAGCACGTGCCACATGCCGCCTTCCTGCCGCGCCAGGTACCAGTCCTGCTCGTCCTCTTGCTGGTGGAACAGCCCCCACAGGACGCGGCGTGCGGCAGTCGCGCCCTGCCCGTCGTCGCCCGCCGGTCGGGCCGGCTTCTCGAAGACCATCAGCCGCCGGCAGACCGCCTCGGTCAGCTCGTCGCGCAGCAGCTCCCACGTCTGGAGCTCATCCCAACGCTTCTGCTCGGCGGAACGAAAGTGGAGGAGCCCGACTGTGGTCGCGAGCCAGTGCACGCCAGCGCCGTCGACCTCGTAGTCGATGACGTCGCCGGACGGCAGGCGCACGTCCGGGTCGAGCCGTTCGATTCGGCGGCCACGGATCTCCCAGTGCTCCGAGCGTCCGCCGTCGGCCGGCTGATGGACGATGAAGCACGCGTCGCGCTCGCCGGGCGCGACAAAGACCTTCCCGGCGGCATCGATGTCGTCGCTCGGAAAGACGCGTACGAAACGCGCGCCGCCATCGAGACGCCAGAGCGCGGACTTCGTCGCGCCATAGACCACGCCCTGCGATGCGACGATACGTTCGATCGCTCCTCCATCGGACACGCCGCCGACGTCGAGCGCCTCCCAACGGTGCAGGTCGTAGCGATGGAGGCCTTCCGCCGTCGCTGCGAGCAACGATTCGTCCGCGTCGACCCACAGCGCCGTGATGGCCGCCGGCCCGACGGCCGAGTCGTCGAAGAACCGCCAGCGCCAGCCTTCGAGAAGACGCGACGTGACCGCGTGGGCCTCCGCGGCAATCGCCGCGTCCGCAGCAGACGTCACCTCATCCTGTGCGCTCGCTGCCGGCGCACCGAACGCGACGATCAGGCACGCGATCGGCGCAAGCGCGAACGGGCCGAAAAAGCTCGAGGAGTCGGAGGACGGGCGCGTCATGGGATTCCATCATATCTTCGGCTCGTCGCGGCGGCGGCACCGGAGTTGAGCTTGCAAAGGCAGAAGTCCGGCGCGGTGGGCGCCGATTACGGGCCTCCCGGACACGAAAAACTCCTCGGCGGCTCCGTGGCCCACGCCTACAATGGGGCCTCCTTCCCAGTCTTCTCACCAACGACCGAGATTCAACCAAGCCAAGGTGGATCAATGAGTTACGGACGCGCACGAATTCTCGCGAGCGCGCTGGTCGTCGCCGGCGCCGCATGGTGTACCCCGGCGCTGCCGGCGCAGGACGAGGTCGCGACGTCGGGCGAGATCAAGGCGGCGCTGAGGTCGCCGAACTCCGGTATCCGGCACGACACGTGGAAGCGCCTCAATCCGGAGGAGTCGGTCCACCTGAAGCGACTCATCTGGGTGCTGAAGAGCAAGCCCTGGTACGACCGCGAAGGCGCGATCGACGCGCTCGCCAAGGCGTTCTCCGAGAAGGTTCTCGACCGCATGGTCAAGTACCTGCACAAGGACCGCGACCCGGCGGTGCGGCAGGGCATGGCGGCCGCGCTCGCCAAGATGAACGACAAGAAGTACTACAAGGAGCTGTACGAAGCGCTCGACGACAAGGATCCGCGCGTGCGGCGCGAAGTCGTCTGGCGCCTGCGCGTCCGCAAGAAGGAAGAGGCCGTCGACGCGCTGGTGAAGCGCTTCCTCGAGGAAGAGGATCCGGTCGTCAAGACATACCTCGAGGCGACCCTGAACGACCTGACGCAGGCGTTTCGGGGGCCGAACCCGCGCGCGTGGCGCCAGTGGTGGGAGACGGCGAAGAACGATCCCGACTACAAGCTCGGCGAGATGGACGATGACGCGAAGAAGGCCGCCGAGGAGCTCGGCAAGAAGCTCAAGAAGAGCCGCACGCGGTTGGCGGACGTCGATCTCGACACCGCCGAGCGCGGCATCGGCGAGGGCGTGCCGATCCTGGTCCTGCCGTACTACGGCTACAGTCGCGAGACGATGCTCCCGTTCCTCTCGGAGCTCGAGCGATATCACAAGGTGATCTACATCGATCTGCCGAAGATCGACAGCTTCAAGGGGCTGGAGAATGTCGGCGCGACCGGCATGCCCTACTATCCGATCGACAAGCTCGTCGAGGCGTTCGAGGCCCTGCGCGAGGAGAAGAAGCAGGAGCACTTCGCGATCATGGCTTGCGGGATGAACTCCTGGATCGCCATGCGCTACGCATCGCTGTATCCGAAGTCGGTCGCGGCCATGATCCTGATCTGCCCGTACTCCGGCAATAAGACGTACGGCAGGGGCGTGGACCGCTGCATCAGCATCGGCAAGTCGAAGAAGGATCGCGAGCTCGAGTACTACGGCTACAGCCAGCGCGTCAACACACAGACCGGTAAGAGCATCCTCGAGCAGAATCACGAGAAGGACGAGAAGCTCTACCCGCGCATGAAGAACGAACAGGCGTGCATCGAACGGCGCTCGTGGGCCGCGTTCTTCTACGATGACCGAGACGGAGTGCTCAGCCAGCTGTTCGGGAAACGCCGCAACCACCCCGGTGGCGTGCTCATCCCCGAGTTCGACTGCTACAGGGAAACGAAGCCGAAACGCCGTGTGCCGACGCTCATCTGCTCCGGCAAGAACGACGTGCGAACCACGCCCGATGACGGCAAGGGCATCGCCAAGCACTTCAGCGGCGTACCGGTCGTGTACACGCGAAGCGCCGGCATGCCGTTCGTCGAAGAGGCGCCGAAGTTCAACAGGGACGTCATCGGCTTCCTGCGCAAGAACACGCGCGCCAAGTCCTCCAAAAAGAGGAAGTAGGAAGTCGACAGCGGGACGATGACAAAACGAAGCCGCAACGAAGAGCCCACCATTCCGTAAGCCATGAAGCACTTGCCTCTCCTGCTCGCAGCCCTGTCCGTCCTTCTCGCGTCGGCCCCGGTCTCGGCGCAGAGCCGACGCCGCGGGAGCTCGAAGAAGTCGGCCAAGCCCGATTCGGATGCGCTCGACAAGGCGGCGCTCCGTCAACTCCGCAAAGTCCAGAGCAAGTACTGCGACGAGCTCTGCAAGGTCGCCGCGTCGGTGGCCAAGAAGGGGCTCGTCGACGAGGCGAAGAAGATCGAGGCTAAGGTCCTTCGCATCGACCCCGAGAATCGCTATCTCAGCGCGCTGAAGAAGCGCCTCGCATCGGCCGAGCAGGCCACGGACGAGAAGAAGGTCGCGAGCGCGCAGTCGTACCTGAAGAGGCGGTTGACGTCGATCAACAAGGCTCATGGTGGCCGGCTCTTCGACTTCGCGAAGGCGTGCATGAGGTTCGGCCTCTTCACGAAGGCCTTCGACATGCTGCACAACGTGCTCGAGGTCAGCCCGGACGACAGGGACGCACGGAAGGTCCTCGGGTACAAGAAAGACACCAAGACGAAGGAGTGGATCACGAAGTGGGAGTACGACAAGAGGAAGAAGGAGTTCCTCACTCCCGAGGGTTGGTTCGCGAAGAAGGACCGCTCGAAGTTCGAGAAGGGGATGCGCCCGTACCAGGGCAAGTGGATCGCCAAGGAGCGCGAGAAGGAAGTCCGCAGTCGAGGCAACGCCGCGCCGTACACGGTGCAGAGCGAGCACTTCGTCGTGAAGTCCAATATGGGGCGTGAGAAGGCCTGGGAGATCGCACAGCTCCTCGAGGACTTCTACGGCGAGTTCTTCCGCACGTTCATCGGCTACTACGACCAGGTAGCCGGCGCGAAGCTGCTCTTCAACACGCCGTCCGCGAAGCTATCGCACCTCGTGGTCATCTTCCCGGACCGCGACGACTACGCGATTCACGTCAAGGAGGAGAAGGGCAACGACCCGCTGCTGCTGCGATCGGGTGGCTTCTACAGCTCGGCGGATCGGCTGTCCCGGTTCTTCTGGACGGGCCGCGACGACCTTTCGACGCTGTACCACGAGGTCGGGCACCAGCTCTTTGCCGAGACGAAGCCGGGAGCGCGCGGCGGCAGCAAGGGCAACAATTGGGTCGTCGAGGGCGCCGCGGTGTACCTCGAGACCTGGAAGAAAGAGGACGGCCGGTGGATCCCCGGCGGCAACCTGAAGGAGCCGAGCCTCGTCACGGCGCGCCGCTATCTCGAGCAGGCCGGCGACAAGTGGGATATAGCATCGTTTGCAGGGATCGACCACGACCAGTTCCACGGCAAGGACGCGAGCGCTCAGAGCCAGCGGCACTTGAACTACTGCATGGCCGGCGCCCTCACCCACTTCTTCATGCACTACGACGACGAGGTCTACAAAGAGGACTTCGTCAAGTTCCTCAGCGACTACTACGCAGGCAAAGTGCGCGAAGGATCGCTCGGCAAGGCGATCAAGGATGCAGACGGCGAGGCCGTGAGCTTCGGGAAGCTCGAGGAGCAATTCCGAGCGTACATGAAGGGGCTCGGGAGCAAGTAGGTTCCCGTCCCGCCTCGAGAAGCTTGGAACGGCCGCCGGCAGCGCTGACAATAGTCTGCGAGCGGTTCCTACCGATCCCGTGCTTTCACTCTCGGAGGCGAGTCGAATGATGGACATCGGACGAGGGATCCTTCTGGCGGCAGCGCTCGGAATCGCGATCGTATCGTGGAGCGGACGCCTCGGGGCCGCGCCGTTCGTGCGCGGAGACGCCGACGGCAACGGCGCGATCGAGCTGACCGACAGCGTGCTGATCCTGTCGCACCTGTTCCTCGAGCCCGGGGGAATCGAATGCGATGACGCCGCCGACGTGAACGACAGCGGCGACGTCGACATCGCGGACGCGGTCTACGGGCTCAACTTCCTGTTCCTCGGTGGCCCCCCACCGCTGGCACCGTACCCCGATTGCGGCAACGATCCCACCGACGACGACCTCGGCTGCGACGCCCACGAGCCGTGTGCCGGCGAGCCGGTCATCCTCCAGATCGCGCTCGAGACTTCCGGCGGCTTCACGGGAAGGGGCGCGACCGACTACCAGTTCGCCGACGACGTCCTGATCGTGCACCGCCCGTTTGCCGACCCCCAAGAGTGCAGCATGGAGCTCGACGAGGCGTCGGTGGATCTCCTGCTCGACGCGGCCGAGAGCGTCGACTGGGACGGCGTGCTTCGCGACTACAGGCCGACGGACAATCCCGAGTGCTGCTGCGACCAGATTGTCTCGGAGCTCTCGGTCGCGTTGACGGGCGGCGGCTGGAATCTCCGCAAGACGACGGTCTGGTGCGACCAGTCCATGAGCGAGGGGCTCCTGCCGGACGACCTGCTCGCGTTCGTCGCGGCGCTAGTGGACGAGGGGCGCGAGGTGGAAGAGGCGTGCCCGCCCGCCGAGGAGTGAGCCCGTCCGCGACCGTGGCTGCTCTGGCCTCGCTCCGTCGGTGCCGACGGCCCTCAGGTACAGACCATCACAAACCGCGACTCTCGGAAGAACGTGCTGCCTTGGGTATACGTCGCGGTCACGTGCTGACTGTAGCACTCGGGGAACTGGGCGACCGGCACGGGGTTGCACTGCCCGGTGTTCGGATCGAAGAACACCGCGTTGCCATCCTGGATCCAGACGCCCATCGCGTGGGTCGCGCTGAGCAGTAGATAGCCGCCGTCACCGCCCCTGGTGATATCGCGCGCCGTGTTGAGGAACTTCGTCGAGCGGTGCGTGTACCAGTGCGAGGTGCGTTTCTTCCCCGCGCCGATCCACTCGAGGCTGCGGCGATTCGGGGACGCGACGATCTCCCGGATCGCGTCGTCGTTGCTCATGCCGCCGTTCTTGAGGGCAGAGTACTGCAGGTGGCTGAACTGTACCCGGTGGATCGAGCACTTCGTGCACGCGGCGTACTCGTCCTGACCGCGTGGCACCCGGCCATGGTCGCCGCCGAACTTGAGCCAATCGAGCGACTGCCCGAGGCATTTGCCCTTGTTGGGCCTCATGACGACTTGGCCATGGCGGACCTGCCCGGACATCTCCATCGCGTTGGCGCCCGTAAACTGAACCGTAAAAGGCATCGTGACCTCCTGTGCCGGAGCGGACTGCGCGTTCTGCTCATCACCGCAAACGCCTCGCCGCAGAGTCTAACGCCGACGCGCGCCGATTCGGACGCTGTTTCGGCGCCGGTTAGCAGTCCGTTGAAGAATGGCCGCCGTCGCGCCGGAATGCCGCTCTCAACGGGCTGCTGGGCCGGCTCTCCCTTCCGGAGGCGAAAAAACCTCGGAATCCCTTACGGGTCGCCCGGGCGCGCCGCGCATGCCCATGCGAAGCCGGCTCGCTGCGAGCCCGGCAGTCGGACGAGTCGCACCACGCGACCCCTGAAACCCGGAGGGTGGAATGCCACGCACGATCTCCCGACCCTGGACGGCCCTGGCCCTGGCCTGGATCCTCTGCGCCCCGCTCACCGCCGCGGAGTTCGTCCGCGGCGACCTCGACGCGAACGGATCGCACGAGCTGACTGACGCCGTTCGCGTCTTCGGCTTCCTCTTCCTCGGGGACACACCGCCCTCGTGCGAGGACGCGGCGGACGTCGACGACTCGAGCGAGATCGACGTCACCGACGGTATCTACCTGCTCGGCTTCCTCTTTCAGGGTGGCCCGCAGCCCCCGGCCCCGTTCGACGGCTGCGGCTCGGATGCGACGGCGGACGCGCTCGACTGTCTCGCCTTCGCCGGATGCGCTGAGGCATCCGGCTGCACGCTCGCCGGCCAGTTCGAGTGCATCGACGACGACGACACCGACGGCGACGGCCTGCTCGACTGTGACGAGGCCGAGTTCCACGGCACCTCACCGCTGCACGCCGACTCGGACGGGGACGGACTCGACGATCGCACGGAAGAGCGCGATTTCACGTCGCGCTTTCCGACGATCAGCAATCCGCTCATCGCCGACGTGCCGCAGCTTCGCGTCGAGCTCGTCGGCGTTCCGAGCATCCGGCTCGAGAAGCAGATCGGGCAGGAGCAGACGGAAGAGATCACCATGACCGAAGGCGAGGAGACGAGCCTGGCGGTCGAAACGAGCCAGACGGACACGCGTACGCGCTCCGTCGAGCAGACGACGACGCACACACTCGGCGCGCAGCAGGAATTCTCGCTCGTTCCGCCCAAGTTCGGCGACACGACGGTGTCCTACGAGGCGTCGTTCTCCAACTCGACGACCGACGAGACGTCCGTGAGCTGGAGTCGCGGCTCGACCGAGACTCTGAGCCGCTTCGCCGAACGTGCCACCAGCGAGGCGCGAACGAGCGACCAGCGGCTGGTCGGTGGCAAGATCCGCGTCGGCGTGCTGCTGCGCAACATCGGAGAGGTGCCGCTTCGCGTGCGCAACTTCGGCCTCACGGCGCTCCTGCGCAACCCCGAGAACCGCGACCAGTTCGACGTCATCGCGAATCTCGGGCTGCAGAGCTACTCGGGAGACCTCCCGGCCATGGGGCGACGCGGCGAAGCCAACGACGCCGTGGGCCCCGTGAGCTTCGAGGCCGATCTGACCCTGGACGACGCGCTCGCCCTGCTGCGAGATCCGAACGGCCTCGTGCTGCAGGTCTCCGGCTTCGACCTCGACGTCAGTCACCGCCCCAGCGACGGCGTCCCCTTCTTCGTCAATTGGGTGCACAATGCCACGGCGCTGCGTACCGCGACTCTCATCGTCGACTACGGCCCGGATCGCGAGCAGGAGCGGCACCTCGTCGCGACCAACGTGCACTTTGACGGAACGGCGCGCCGTCCCAGCGAAGCTCTCGGCGTCTGCATGAGCGAGCTGCTCCAGGAGTTCCTGCACCTCGAGGAGGGCGTCGACTACTCCGTCAGCGAGCTCCAGGTCGTCGACGCGGCGACCGGCGAGCCGACGGGCAATGCGACCCGCAAGCTGACGGGCTTCCGCGGCGTCGAGTCGAACCCCGAGATCAACGGCTTCTGGACGCTGTCGTCGAACTCGCAGAGCCTCGAGGATGATCCGTACTTCTACGATTTCGACGAGCTCGTCGTTCGCTCCGGCGAGGTGTTCCACCTCGTATACGTCGAGGATCGCGACGGCGACGGCCTCGGTCACCGCGAGGAGCACCTCTACGGCACGGACGACAGTCGTTCGGACTCGGACGACGATGGACTCGGCGACTTCGAGGAGACGCGCCACGGCTGGACCGTCACGCTGATCGACGGAAGCGAGCCCTACACGGCATTCGCAAACCCCGCCTCCGCCGACGGCGACGCGGACGGACTGGACGATTCACGGGAACGAGAGCTCGGCACGGATCCGCGGCTCGTGGATACGGACGGCGACTCGCACTCCGACGGCGACGAGGACGAACTCGGAAGCGATCCGCTCGACCCGAACGATCCGCCGGTGACGACCGCGCCGTACGCGCACTACGCCTTCGACGAGCTCGAACGAATCGGGGGCGACCGTCGGGTTGCCGATGTCTCCGGCCATCAGCGCCACGGCTTCGCCGAGCCCGGCGGTCCTCTGCTGAGGCCGACGCCGGCCAATCGCGGCGATGACGCCGCGTTCCGCTTCGACCGCACCGGCGACGAGGGCACGATCATCAACCTCGGCCGGCAGGATCTGGAACACAGCTTCAGCCTCGCGGCGTGGGTCAACCGGGATATCGAAGGGACCGGCGACCTGTGGATCGTCGGCGAGCGCGACGTCTTCGGGCTGACGATCGAGAGATCGTTCAACGGTCGCGCGGGCTTCTTCGTCCGGGACGAGTTCGGCAAGCCCATGACGGTTCGCGATCCGGTGCGGGTCTTCAACCGCGAGTGGCACCACTTCGCGGTTTCGGTGTCGTACGACGAGGCCGAGGACGAGACGACGATCGACCTGTACCGCGACGGCGAGCTGGCGGTCAGCGAGGTGATCTTCGGACCGGTCTCGACCTGGAACCGCGAGATGTCGATCGGCGCGTACTACTCCGGCCCGTGCACGAGGACTTGCGGCACGACCGTTCCGATCGGCTGCTGCAGCCAAACCTACGGCGCGTTCCGCGGCTGGATCGACGAGGTCCGCCTCTACGACGTCGCGATCAGCCCGGCCAACGTCGCGGCCATCGCGGAGTGACCCTCTCAGCACACGGGTGACCGGGAAGAGGAACGCAGATTGCTCAGATTGCGCAGATCGACCTATCCCGGGCGTTGCCCGGAGCCCCAGCTCGGAGGCCGCCGAGAGGAAAGAACTATAAGGAACCCACGAACCCAGGAAGGGAGGGGCACATCCACTTCCTTTCCTGGGTTCCTGGGTTCCTCAGTGCCGCCTTTAGAAATCCTACCTCGAGGCGACAGAAGTCCTCGATCTCGTACGTGCACGCCCCGCGCCGACCGACCTTGAACCTCTCCTCTACAGCACGGATAATCGCCGGTTCGCCTTCCGGGTGCGGCCGGCCCCGAAGAAGGCGTCGACCGCTACGCTTCGCCGGGGGGCGACGCGCGGCTTCGCTCGCCGACGTGCCGAGGAGATCGGATCGGATGCATTCCGAACCCGGAAATGATGTGACGCAGCTGCTGAAGGCGATCGACTCCGGCGACGACGCGGCGAAGGAGAAGCTGATCGAGCTGGCGTACGATGAGCTGCGCGCACTGGCCGCGAGCCTGATGCGCAGCGAGCGGGCAGCGCACACCTTGCAGCCGACGGCGCTGGTCCACGAGGCGGCGCTGAAGTTCTTCCGTGCGGATGCCTTGCGGGACATGCGGGGTCGTGCCCACTTCTTCGGCTCGATGGCTCTCGCGATGCGTCGCATCCTCGTCGACCATGCCCGGCGGTCCGGAGCGCTGCGACGCGGCGGCGACCAGAAGCGCGTGCCGCTCGATGTCGTGGTCGACAACCTCGAGCGCGCGGGGCGATTCCGCCTCATCGACCTCGACGAGAAGCTCGAGCAACTGCAGCAGATGAACCGACGGCAGAGCGACGTCGTCACGCTGCGCTTCTTCGGAGGACTCGAGATGACCGAAATCGCCGAGCAGCTCGACGTGTCCTTGTCGACGGTCGAGAAGGACTGGCGCGTGGCCAAGGCCTGGCTGCGCGGTCAGCTGGTCGAGAGCGGCTCGTGACTCCTGCGCGTTGGGAAGAGATCCAGCGGGCCTTCTTCGAGATCGTCGAGCTCGCACCGTCGGCGCGATCCGAGCGTCTCGCGAAGGTAGCCGCCGAAGACCCCGAGCTGTGTGCCGAACTCGACAAGCTCCTCGACAACGACGAGGGAGAAGACGTGGCGGCCTTCCTCGCGCCAGACCTGATCGGCTCGATCTCGAGCGAGAACAGACCGAGCGGTGCCGGCCAGGACGGCCAGGACGATCAGGACCTGCTGATCGGCCGCCGAATCGGCCCCTACCGCGTCGAGTCGCGCATCGGCAGCGGAGGCATGGGGAGCGTCTACCTGGCACGACGCGTCTCCGACTACGAGCACACCGTCGCGCTCAAGCTCATCCACCGTGGCATGGACACCGAGGTGGTCCTGCGGCGTTTCCGGGACGAGATGCGCTTCCTTGCGACCGTCAGCGAGCACCCGAACGTCGCGACGCTTCTCGACGCGGGCGAGACCGAGGACGGCCGGCCGTACTTCGTCATGGAGTACGTGGAGGGCACGCGGATCGACGCGTACTGCGAGGAGGCGAAGCTGGATATCGGCGCCCGTCTCGCGCTGTTCCGATCGGTGTGCTCGGTGCTCGAGTACGCTCACCGCCACGGAGTGATTCACCGCGACCTGAAGCCCCGCAATATCCTCGTCACGCGCGACGGCAGGGTGAAGCTCATCGATTTCGGCATCGCGAAAATCGCCTCCGCGGACGCCGGCGGCGACCCGACTCTGACGAATACCGCCGACCGCTTTCTGACGCCGGACTTCGCGAGCCCGGAGCAGATCCGCGGCGCGGCGGTC
>CAYMRB010000215.1:0-16400 GCA_964392615.1 uncultured Planctomycetia bacterium
TGTTGTGTTGGTCGGGGTGGCCAGATTCGAACTGACGACCTCCTGCTCCCAAAGCAGGCGCTCTGCCAGGCTGAGCTACACCCCGACGACTCTTCTTGCCGCCTGTGCTCGCGCGGTTCCGCGGGCGATTGCGGGATCTTAGGCCGTCGGACGGAGCACGTCAAAAAGAAACAAAGCCGCCTCCGCTCGGAAGCGGAAACGGCTCGTCCCTTCTCTCTCCTCGCCCGCTGGCGGTGACCTCGAGGATCACTCGCCCGATCATTCCCTACGAGTCTTCGAGTTGCGGGCTACCGACTGATTGACTGATTGATTGGCGATTACAGAGGGTCCAGGCACGTCTCCAGGTCGTCCGGCGTCGGGTCGAGCCCCTCCGACGGATACGGCACGGCCGGCAGCCCTCCCGATTGGAACAGGAAGTTCAGCAGGAAGACCGCGCCGCTCAGGTCGATACGACCGACATCCTGCGGATCCGCCGCATCCTGGCAGGCCGGTCCGGCGCCGCCGAGGAACAGGAAGTTCAGCAAGCTGATCGCGTCCGTGATGTCGACGCGCTGACTGCCGTCGACATCGCCGCGGAGGAACAGACGCTCCGGGCTGTCCGCCGACAGAATCTCGAACACCCCGCCGCGCAGCGTCGGCAGGACCGACACGTTGTCGACCGTGAAGATGTTGAAGATCGCGCTGATGTCTCGATCGTTGACCAGGTCGATCCTCGTGACACTTCCCGCCGGCGCGTCCGGCTCGATGTCGCAGATCAGATTCACGAGCGTGTGATCGTCACCCGGCGGCAACCGTCGCAGATCGAACGGCGGCGCGAAGTCGAAAATGCACCCGACCTCGAACTGCCCCTCCTCCTCGAGGATATTGCACTCGTATACTTCCGGCGTCAGGTGGGACGTCGCGGTCGAGTGGAGCGAGCTGTCGACGAACGACAGAATCGTCGTGTCGTACACGCCGTGCACCTGATACGCCATGATCGGGTCGCGGTTCTCGGCCTTCACCGGACACCAGATCTCCGTCTGACCCTGCTTCACGCGCTGGCTCGGCACCCACAACACGTTGGACGGCTCCTCGACGACGATGAAGTCCTCCTTCAACTCGCGGGACTCTCGATCCGCGGTGAAGACCGTCATCGTCACCGTATACCGTCCAGGCGCAGCGAACGTATGACGCGGCGTCGGCCCCGTCGAGGTCGTTCCGTCCCCGAAGTCCCACCGCCACGCCTGCACGTTCCCTGCCGTCAGGTCCGTGAACTGCACGGCAAGCGGCGCTTCGCCATTCGTCACGTCCGCGGCGAACTCCGCGTCGGCGTCCGCAGCGTTGTTCGAATAGTACACCTCTCCATCGCGCAGGAACACGCAGTGCACGATCCCGCTCGGATCGACGACCATCGACGGCCGGTCCTCGACCGGGTCGGTCGGCTCCCCGACCGCGACCGGTCCGATCAGCGCTGTCGGCGACAATCCCAAGACGTAGAAGACGTCGCCCTGCTTCGCGTACACGATGCTCAGCGCCGCCGACGGCGACACGCGAAGCTGCGGCTCGAGCACGCCTTCCCGATCGATGAGCGATGGCACCTCGAAAGCATCGGCGCCCGCTTCCCGCTTCGTAGCATAAAGCGATCCGCCACTCTCGTAGGACAAGAACATCCGCCCGTTCTCGCCACCCCTCACCTGCACGTTGAACTCGGGCTCCGTCGGCGTAGCGAGGATCTGCGCCTCATCCGAGAAATCCCCGCTCGCGTCATTCACGTAGTAGATGTCGTTGTCGCGCGTGTACACGATGTGCGAGACGCCCGACATGTCCACCCAGAGCGACGGGTAGCTGCCATCCGCGACCTCGCGGCTCTCCCGAGTTTCGTGGTCGTAGTACACGATACGCGTCGTCTCGCCGAGCGCTCGAGCCCAAGCCAGATGCGGCACACCCGCGGCATCCAGCGAAAGATCCGGCGCGAAATCATCGACGCGGTTGTCCGACAGGAGGACCGGCTCGACGAACCGCCCCCCACCGTTGTAAGTCAGGCAGATATCGCGCCCCGAATCGGCCGCGTCCGCGTCCCGCTGACTGAAACAGACAAAGGCCTCACCACGCGAACTGTTCACGATCACCGGCTCGCCCTGCTCGAGGCCGGACGACGGGATCGCCAACGACGTGCGCAGATTCGGGCCGACGAGATCAACTCGCAGCTCCCCGCCGACCACGCTGACGATGTAGGCGTTGTTCGCCGCATCGAAACCGATCACGCTGTCCGTGGCCTGTCCCGTGCCGTCGCTCAGCACGGTCGGTTCGTTGAACTGCGCCCATGCCGTTGAAGCGGCCAGCACACAACAGCACGACACCACCACCGCCAACAACCGCTCCCATCCCCCGACAGCTACTTGCCCCGCACCCTCTTGCTCTCGACCCCCACAGCCCTCAAGCGAGACTCGACGGGTACAGCGCAAGCGCATCGCTACTCTTCCTTTTTTTTTTCTCCTCGACCCAACACCAAACGACTCGACCCGATCGCCTCCGCGCTTCGACCTTCTGCTTCACGGCAACGCATGGTAACCGGGGCCCAACCCTAACGGACGACCGGCGCATGGAGCCTGACCACCACCCGAGAGCGCTGGTGCAGATAGTGATGCGCAGATGAAATGATTGTACGGATGGTGCGGGTCGGGTCAAGAGGATCAGGCGGCTTGTTCGCCTGAACCCGAACATCCGACTGCTCGCCGAGTTACGACAACCGCAGAGGCTCTCCACGGCCACGCGACTCGAGACCGGCTACCGCCACAACCGCCACAACGGTCCCGACCGCCGACGAGCGAGGGTCAGTGATCGAACATGTCGAGACTCTCGACGAACGGCGAGCGGCGCGGCGGGCGTCCCGTGAGGACAGCTCGCGGCGTGTCGGCGACGTCGTAGATGTAGGCGGTCAGGTAGTACGCGAGTCCGATCACACCGACGAGCCCTCCCGTCCCGTAGAGACCATACGCGAGGCCGCTGGGGAGATCGTCATCCTGATCGATCGCATACCCGCCCAGCGCGACGCCTCCGCCGAGCGCCGTCAGCACGATGCCCGTGCCGCCGACCCGCATCAGCTGGCTGCCGGTCCTGCGATCGCCCGCGTACATGTGTCCGAGCCCCGGAAGGATCAAGCCGGGCACGATCGCGATCACCTCGCCGAGGATCGCCTCCCCGATGTTGCCCCGCCGCCGCCGATCGGTCTCGTCCCACTCGTCTTCTGGCGGCAGGTCGAAATCGGGAACGGAAAGATCCGCCTGCAGCCGGGCTCGGGCACGAGCGACGAGGCCCGCGTCGATCTCGACCGACGGATCCGGGCCGAACGACGCACAACCGCTGACACCGCAGCTCGCGAACCCCAAGCAGGCGAGCAGGAGACATCGTACGTAGCGGCGGCGTTTCAGCGTCGGGTCGACCATTGCGCGAACAAACTACTCCAGGACGATTCCGATTGCCACGGTCTGGCGTCGATTCCTAGCGAT
Organism: uncultured Planctomycetia bacterium; assembly: GCA_964392615.1. GTDB lineage: Bacteria > Planctomycetota > UBA8108 > UBA8108 > UBA8108 > CAYMRB01. The sequence goes on from CAYMRB010000215.1 coordinate 3,489, forward strand.
CGCCGGACTCCGTCTCCGCACCTTCGCTCCCGAACACCGCCGTTTCGAAGCACTGATCGATGAGAACGGAGCTCGGGTCGCTCTCGTCTCCCGACGAGAATCCCGACAGCACGACGATGCTCTCGCCGGTCGCCACGGCGACCTGCCTCACCGTCATCGTCTTGTCACCGACGGAGCCGCGCCCGATGCACTCGAGGCCCTCCGCTCCCGTGGCGAACTCTCGGCGGCTCTCCGCGAGAATCTCGAAGCCCTCGATCACTTCGCCATTGCGCGCCAGCACGAGATCGAACGCCTGGGCGACCGAAAGATCGCCACGCGGGACCTCGATGACGTTGATGCTCGGACGGACTCCTCCGACCTCGTTGCCGAAGATCTCGAACAGCTCGTCGTTCTCGCTCACCTTCCAACCTCGAGGCTGGCGCATGGAGAACACGCCATCGGAGCGCTCGACTCGCGCCCCCAGAAGCTCCTCCGGCGGCGGAATCACGTTCACGTCCGGACGCACCGTGTCGGTCGCGTCGTCGTCGTCGTCGTCGCCATCGCCGTCGTCGACGATCTCGACCGCGCCATCGGTCCAATCGTCGTCGTCCATGGCCCCATCGGTCGCATCCGGCGGGAACGCCTCGATGGGCTCCACGTCGACGGCGCCGCCGCCGTCACCGGACAGGCCGACATCGTCGAGAAGGACTCCGTCGAGGGCCGGTCCGTTGAGGCGCTGCAGCAGGTCGTCGAGGTCGGCCGGCAGCCCCTCCTGACCACGCCGGGCGGTGGACGCCGCCAACGCCTCACGCGCCGCCTGCTCGTCCTCCACGCGCAGGCGCTCCCACTCCTCCAGACGCTCCTCCTCGCCGGCGTCATAGACGACCTGGTCGATGAACCGCCGGTGGATCTTCATCTTCCCGTGGTCCCAGCCGAGTACGACGCTTTCCTCGTCGCGGTCGACGACCGGTCCCTGGATGATGTATCCGTTCTTCATGAACACGTTGCCCGCCATCGCCGACGGCGGTGCGCACACCGCGCTCAGCCCGCCGAGGACGGCCAATACCGCCACGGCCCGCCCTGCGGGAGCGGGCCCCTGGCTCGCTCTCGTCGCGCTCATCATTCGTTTACCTCGACCTGGAACCCTCGGTTCAGAGCGATCGTGAGGCGCTCGCGCAGTACCTCACGCACGTCTGGAGCAGCGACCGGCTCGACCGTCGCCGCTGTTCCGTCGCCCGATCCCGCAGTGCCGCCCGGTGTCTCCGTGCTCGTCGCGACCGTCCTCTGAGACGCCGCGGCCTCGTCCGAGCCGAAGATGCCGTCCCAGAAGTAGAACCCGCAGAACGCGACAGCCGCTGCCGCGGCAACCGACGTGCCGACGAGCCACCCTCGCCGCGGCCGTACGACTTCGCCCTCCGCGGCGACGTCGATCGTCAGATCCCCGAACTCGTCGTCGCGATCGTAGAGCTCGCCGTCGTCGTCGACGAGGACAGCGTCGTCGAGCTCTGTCGCGAGCTGCTCGAACTCCTCGTCGTCAACGATCTCCGTCGGCCCCTCGTAGTCCTCGTCCGCGCCGACCTCCGTCGGTCCCTCGAAGTCGTCCTCCGACGCGAACTCCGTCGGCGCGTCGTAGCCCTCGTCCGCGCCGCCGGCTGGTTCCGGCTCGATCGAAGCGAGCAGAGACTCGTCGACGACCTCCGTCACTCCACCCTCGATGAAGTCCTCGATGTCGTCGACCGCTTCGGTCTCGACGACCGGGATATCCTCGACGGTCGGGATTTCCTCGTCCATCGTCTCCGGCAGGATGACGAACACCTCCTCGGTGTCCTCTCCGTCGAAGTCGAAATCCTCGTCGACCGACTCGACGCCGAGGTCCGCTTCCTCGCTGTCGCCCTGCGGCGGCGGCGGAGAGGCGGGAGGCCTGTCGACGGATACCGTCGGCAGACGCTCGCGGCTTCCCCCCGGTCGCTTGACCGCTACGGGCGGGCGACGCTCGCCGGGCCCCGGCAACCCCGCGCCGAGCTCCCCGGGGGCGGTGGGCCCGAGCCCGAGCGAGGCCATCTCGCCGTCATCGAGCACGACCGTCGCGTTCAGCTCGTCCAATCCCAGGACCCTGGGCGAATCGTCCGACGCCTCGTCGTCGGTCTCCGGGCTCTCAGCGGGCGGCTCGTCGGCCTCCCCGTCGAACTCGATCGGCCCGCCGAATGCGTCGTCGGCCGACACCTCGTCCCTGAGCCCCTCGCCGCGCCCAGGCACCGCTTCCTCGGCTTCGGGCGCCGGGGGCTCGGAGGAGTCCGGGGCGGATGCTACCGGCAACACGACGTCGAGCCCGAGACCTCCGTCCGCGTCGTCCGGCAACACGACCGTTACTTCCTCGACCGACTCCAGATCCGACTCAGCGCCGAGATCGCGCTCGTTCTCCGGAGACTCGTCGTTCGTGTCGTGGCGAACCTCGTCTGCCATGCGCTCGATCCTCCCCACACGATTGCAGCATAAGATGCCGTGTGGTAAGTGTTTGAGAGTCCCTCGGCGCCCGTGGAGGCGCCGGCTTGTGACTGCACCGGCGACGCTTGGCGCAAGCCGGCCGAAACGCCGCGACGCACGCGCACGCAACGCTTCCACCTGAACCATCGTCTGAACGAGGGAGACAACTGCAGGAGAAAGCCCGCCGCGTCGAGAAAAGCGATGGACAGACCGAGAAACACGCGGCAAGGAGAAGATGACGCGATCCTGATCGCGCAGATCCTCTCTGGCTCCGACCCGACTGCCGTCGACACGGCCTATCGACGCCTGGTCGAACGCTATTGGACGGTCGTCACGGTTCGCGTCCGCGGCCGGGTCGGCTCGGAGCGCGACGCCGAGGACATCGCCCAGGAAGCGTTCATCCGTGCGTTTCGCGCTCTCGACAAGCTCGAGAATCCGCGGCTCTTTCTCGGTTGGCTGCTCAGAATCGGACAGAACCTGGCCACCGACCACCTACGGCGGCGGCGCAACGAATCATCTCTCGAGGGAATGGGAATCGAGCTGGTCGACCGACGAATGAGCTCCGCCGAACGCGTGCAGAAACGACTCGACCAGCAAGAGGAGCTCGAGCGCGTGTTGGCCGCGATCCCCCGCATTCCGGATAGCTATCAGAACGTCCTCGTGCTGCGCTATCTCGAGGGATACTCGAACAGCGAGATCGCCCGACGCCTCGACGAGCCGGAGGGCACGATCCGCAACCGCCTGTTTCGCGCGCTGCGCAAGGTCAGAGCCCTCCTCGAGGGAAAGGCGACCGTAAACCCATGACCACTCCCCACGATCTGCCCCGCGATCTGCCCGACGGTCATTCTGCGGATCGCGCCGACGGCGTTTCCGGCCGTCCCGCGAACGACCTGCCGCGCACTCCGAGCCTCGTCGACGAGCTCGGAATCGATGCGATCGCAGGAACGGCCGCGACCGACGACGCGGAGATCGGCGTCAACGGAGCGGGCGATGCGGACGAGCTGGCGCGCCACCTGGCGTCCTGCCGCTCCGCCGCCGAGGAGATCGAGGCCTTGACGCACGCGGATACGCTGCTGCGGGCAGGCTACGGCGAGCTCGCCCAGCAAACACCGACGATCGACGACTCGCGTCTCGAGGGGATTCTGCGCGAGCTTCGTGACACCCGCGAGCTCGGCCTGCGCCGCCATGCACGACGCTCCGTGCGCATGATCCTCTGGGTGACGTTCCTTCTTCTTAGCGTGCTCGGCACGTACGCCTTCGTGAAGCTCGCACTGAAGGCGCTCGACTGACCGCGATCAGCTGCCGCGTCGCTTGACGAGCTCGATCTCGACCGCGAGCTCGTCGTGCGTGATCAGCTGCTTCTTGACGAGCAGCTCGACGAGCGCCTCGAGCGAACCGGTCGCTTCGAGGACCGGCTTCTCGCCCTCCGGGTGAGGACGACGCCGCCCCTCGTAGCCGGCCGGCTTCTGCTCGTCGTCCGCGGGGGCTTGCGGTTCCGCTGCGCGCTTCGGCTTCACCTTGGCCGCGCCATCGAGGTACCGAGCGCGCACGGTGTCGTCGAGCTCGACGGGGTGGATGTCGACACCGAGCCGCTTCGCCAGCGTACTCGGAAGTCGTTCGTCGGCGTCCTTCTTCGCGGACATCAGGATCGCACGCGTGCCCTTCGGCGGGAAGAACAGCAGCAGCTCGTTCGCCGCGACGACGTCGGAAGGAACCTTCTCGACGAGCTTGCGGTGCACGATCAGGTTCTCGACGTCGATGACCAGCTCCTCGGACGCCGACGATTCCGCGTCCTCGCCGCTCTCCAGCGCGCGCAGGAAATCGTCCATCGGCTGCTGCTGAACCAGACCGAGCTTGAGCAGAATATCGACGAGCCTGCCACCGACCGACTCCTGGTAATCGATCGCCGCCTTGAGCTGGGATTCGTTCACAAGCTTGCGCTTGAGCATCTCCATGGCCAGCTCGGCATCTGTTCTCTCGATTTGCGGCTCGCTGGTTGACATCTCGAATCCGTCCTTCGATCACGCGCCCCTGGCGACCTCGACCGCTTCGCGGGTCGCTCGGTCCGAATCTCCTCCACTCGACTCCAGCTCGGCATCGACGAGCATCGAGTCGAGAAACGGCGGTGGCACGAGCGCTTCATGCTCGCACCGCGGACACGAATATTCGCAGCCGTCGCGGAAATCGACGATGCGGTAGTGACTGTCACATACGGGACAGCCGAGTACGCGCCGCCCCTGTCGCGCCTGTATCCGCCACGCGTCCTCGCGGGTCAAGTCGCCACGCGACACCAGAACCTCGGCGAGAGTGAAGCGCAGGTTGAGACGACGCATGTGCTGCTGCTCGAGAACGGCCGCCTCGAGCTGTTCCAGGTCGATCGCACCGTCGCGCAATGCGAGGTTGCTGAACTCTCGCTCGCTCTCTCGAGCCTCGTCGCGGTCCGTGAGGAGTTTCCGGATCTTCTTGCGCCGGATCTCCAGGATGCGGTCGAACTGATCGTTCGTCAGGAAACCTCGCTCGAGCAGGATATGACCGATGTGGACACGCGAGCTCTGCGTTCGCTGCCAATCCAGGCAGTCCTGGAGCTGCTCCTGAGTCAGGTAGTGACTCAGGACGGCGATCCTTCCGAAAAGGTTCTCGTCGAACTTCGACATCCATCACCTCACGGACCGCGTCGTGCGCGTGGCCTGACAACACGGCAAGCCCTACGCGTTCCGTGTTCGCGGTCCCGAGAAAAAGTTACGATGGCCCGGCAGAAGCCGGCAACTCGAACACGCCTTCCTACCCGCTTGGAATCGGGGCCGATACGCCAGCCGCGCCGTTTGATCAACCGCAACCGGCGGGGTATGTTTCTCCGACGTCCGTCGGGGAGCGGGTCCATCTCGTTTGGTCGGGTCACACGAGAATGCTTAAGGGGAACCTAGCTGGCTTCAGCCTCGGCGAGCTTCTGCAGTCGCTCGCCATCAACCATCACACCGGCACGTTCGCCATCACGGCCGTCGATGGTGCTAGGATGGTGCTGTACTTCGTGTACGGCGATATCAAGCTGTTCTCGCACGGCAAGCCGACGGTGCCCCGGATCGGCGAGCTACTCGTCCACGCCGGCCACCTGACGAGCGACGAGCTCGAGTCGGCCCTCGAGAAGCAGGAGCGGACCGGCGTCATGCTCGGCAAGATCCTCCTGCAGGAGGGTCACGTCACCAAGGACCAGGTCATAAGAGCCCTCCAGAAGAAGATTCAGGAGGAGATCTACGACCTGTTCCTCTGGACGGAGGGCGAGTTCGAGTTCGATATCGACCACTGCCCCGACGATCTGTTCGACTCGCTGCAGAAGTCGGTCGGCATGACGATCAACCCCAGCGCCGTGATCATGGAGGGACTGCGGCGTCTCGACGAATGGGGGATCATCAACTCCTGGATTCAGACCGACGACGAGATCTACGAACCGACGGGCCGCGAGGCAGCGGAGAGCGAAGGCTTCGAGGAGGCCATCCTCCCGCTAGTCGACGGTCAGACTCCGGTTCACGAGATCTGCCGCTCGCACTTCGGAACGCGCTTCGAGTGCTGCAAGGCGATCTTCAACCTGCTCGAGCAGGAGACGATCCAGCCGCTGGCCGTCGAGGAGCTCGCGAAGCGGGGCCGGCAGGCCCTGGCCAAGAAGGAGTACACGCGTGCGGTCGCGTTCCTGCGGTACGCCACGCAGCGCTGCCCGGAGGAGGCGGGGCTCTGGGTCGACCTGGGGAACGCGCTCGAGAAGAGCTACCAGGAGAAGGAAGCCTGTCGCGCGTGGACGCAGGCACTGCGACTCTACTCCGACCAGGGCGATTGGGAAGCATCTGCCGGCGTCGCAGCTCGCCTTCCCGCGAACGCGGAGTTCGAGCTCAAGGACCTCCAGACGCTGCTGCAGACGTTCATCGAGCTGAAGGACATCAAGCGCGGCCTGTGGGCTGGTAACCTCCTCGCCTCGAAGCTGCAGGATCTCGGCGAAACCGAACGCGCTGCGGACGTCCTTGATTCGCTGATACGGCTCGACCCGACCGACCTGAACCTGAAGATCCAGGTCGCGACGCTGGTTCAGAAAGTCGGCGACACCGACCGCGCGATCGCCTACTACGACGACGTCGCTGGCGAGCTCGAGAAGCAGAAGAAGATCAAGGATCAGATCAAGATCCTGCGGATCGTCGCGGACCTCGATCCATCGCGCGCGGAGACGCGACAGAAGATCGCCATGCTGGTGGCGCTCCAGGAGCGCCTGGAGAAACGACGCAAGCGACGCCTCACGTTCGCGGGAGTCGGCCTGATCCTCCTCGTCGGGGGCACCGTCGTACCGGTTATCTACGAGCTGAAAGCCCGCGAGCTCTACGCTCATGCCGAGCGCATGGAGGCGATCTCGATGAGCTCGAAGGACTTCACGCGAGCGCGCGAGTCCTACGAGGAGCTCATTCACACGTATCCCCTCTGCCTCGAAGTCCACGACGCGAACTTGGCGCTCGAACGGATCGCCAATATCGAGCGGGGATACATGCGCGAGAAGGCGGACGAGCAGGGCCGCCTCGAGAGGAAGAGACGAGAGGTTCTCAGGGCGCGCGAGGACGGGCTGCGCTCCCTCTTCGAAGATGCGAAACGCCATGAGACGGCCGGCGAGCTCGCGAAGGCGCACGAGATTCTGCGCGACGCACAGGCGCGGCTGCACGAGCTCAAGATCTCGAAGGACATCCTCTATCCGCTGCGGATCACGTCCAGCCCGCCTGGAGCCGAGGTGTCGATCGGTGAGGAGAAGATCGGTACGGCGCCGTTCGTGTACCGCTACCTGCCCGACTCCGAAATCGTGTTCCACACCAGCAGGTCCGGCTGCGAGGACATGGAGCGCACGGTGACGCTCGTGGATCAGCACGAGCTCGAGTTCAAGCTCGAACGAAAGCCGAGCGAGGAGTACGTTCTCGCGAGTACGTTCCGCCAGGATCTGACGCCGGTCGGCAACCTGCTGGTGTTCCCCTCTCGCGACGGCCACCTGTACGCGTTCGACCCGGCGCGCCGCGCTCTTGCTTGGAGCCGCAAGGTCGGGAGGTTCGGCGACCGGATCTCGGATCTGCACGTGCGGGACGATCGCATCTACCTGACCACGGTCGTCGGCGAGGTCGCCGCCGTCGAGGCCGGAAACGGCAATCCGCTGTGGATCACTCCGGCGGTTCGCGGTCCTGCGCTCGCGGCTCCCGTCACCTCCGAAGACGGCGCGTTGCTCGCTGTTGCCACGCTGAAGGGCGACGTGGCCATCCTCGCGTCGAGCAGCGGCAAGGGCCTCGGGCGCTTCTCGACCGAGAACGAGATCGTCGCGTCGCCTCTCTTCGCCGGAGACCTCGCGATCGCGGGAAGCACCGACAGCCATCTGTACGGCTACTCGGTGACGCGGCACGCGCTGGAGTTCGTCATCGAACTGAGCGACGAGGTCGTCGTCGATCCGATACGCGTCAACGACCTCGTGGCGGTCGCGACGGACGACGGCAAGCTTCACGTTCTCGACCCGAGCAAGAAGAGCGTCGTGTGGTCGCTCGACCTCGGCAGCCGCGGCGTGCACTCGCTGATCCATGCGGACGGGCAGCTGCTGGCGGCCCTGGCGACCGGAGATGTCGTCGCGGTCCGGCTGGATGAGCGAGCGGCCTCGAAGCCGTGGCGGCTCGGGGCGGACGGCGAAATCGGCGGCGTGGCGTACCGTGGAGATCGGCTCTACGCTGCGCACACGAACGGCATCGTGAGCGCATGGGATCTCGCCCGGCAGCGAGAAGCGTGGCGTTGGCAGGCCGACGCGTCGATCCACGTGCCGCCGGTCGTGATCGGCGAGCAGCTGTGGGTGGCCTCCGCTTCGGGAGCCGTGCAGGTACTGGAGATTCTCGATTGACTCCCCGCTCGACGACTCAGCCGCGCCTCGTGACCGCTGCTCTCGTGCTGGCCATGGGGTCGTGGCAACTCCACGCCGCGCGCGCCGACGATTCGAACGCGTCCGGCTTGCGCAGCGCGAGCTTCGAAGAGATCGCCGACAGCACGGCCGTTCGGCGTGGCGACCGCGTGTCGATCGCGGGCCGCTACGTCGAGCTGCGGGATGATGAAATCGTGCTCTTCGGTTGCCCCGTACGCCTCATGGCTGCCTCGCGCGAGGTACGCCGTGCCGTGCTGCGGCTGTCCGCTCGGCACGCCAATCTGCGTCTTGATGCGAAGAGGACGTCGTCGCAGTGGGAGTCCCCCGTCTTCGAGGTGCAAGCCGTGCGGCCGGCTCCCGATTCCGCGACGCTGTTCGCCGAGGAGACCGGGCGCCTCGCAGCGCGGCCCGGAGCGACCGGCGAGCTCCTGTTCGGAGTCGCACTCCGCGCGCGGCGACAGGCCGAGGAGAGCGGCGACGAAAGGCTGACGTCTTCGGTCCACGAAGCCTGCGAAGCGGCGTTCCGCGTCGCGGAGAGGCGGCTGCCACCGAACGACGTCGCGTCCCGCGTCGCGCTCGTCGAGCGATCTCTCAAGGTGAGCGGCGATCGGCGCTTCGCGGCGAAGCTCCTCACGGATCTCGACCGCCGGTTTCCCGGCACCCGCGGGATTCGCGACAAGTTCAAGGAGCTGCGTTGTCGTCGGTTCCGCGGCGAGTGGCAGCTCTACGAGGACTTCAAGCGCGCCCAGGGCTACGAGGAGTACCACGACCACTGGGTCTCGCTACGCGAGAAGGACTTCCTCGAGACGATGGTGGGCGCTCGCCGCAGCGGGCAACGCATCATCAGAAACCGCACGGACGCCGAGTATCGCGTCCTCGCCGATCGAGGCGAGATCGCGATGGGCATGAAGTCCGAGGAGGTGTACCACGCACTCGGCTTCCCCGATCGCGTCTATCGCGAGATCCTGAACGATCGCGAATACGACCAGTGGGTCTACAGCCGGCAGTACTGCTACTTCCGCGACGGCCTGCTCGTGCGTGTCACGACGCGGTCGCCCGACGGCTCGTCCGAGTAGCTTCGCGGCAACGCCTCGACAGCGGCGTCGAGGACGCCAACAGCTAGCCGTCGTCGGCGCTGTCCTCACCCAACGGGTCGTGGCCGAAGCTCTCCGGGACGTCGTCCTCAGCACGGCCCCGACCGTGGGTCGGCCCGTCGAGCCCGTCGGGCGGGTCGAGATCCAGCGGCGTGCCGGTCTTCACCCCGGTCTTCACCCCGGTCGGCGATGCCTGCGCGGCGCCAGCGTCCCCTGAAGCGGCGTTCCCTGAGGCGGCGTCCCCCGACGTGGTCTCTCCCGACGCGGACGCGTCGGCCTCGCTCGCGACGGTCGCCGTCTCGACGAACGGATCGGCGTCGCTGAACGCGAACTGACCGCGCGGACCGATCCAGACCCGCCCCGTCTCCGGAGTGACGTCCTCGCTGCGTTGGCCCTTGCTGGCCCGGACCGAGCCCTTGCTGACCACGAGGGACGTGGCGGAGTCGCCGACCATCAGATCGAACTCGGTGCCGGTGACCGCGGCGGTCGCGTGCGGGGTGTGGATCGCGAAGTGCTCACGTGGCGCCTCATCCGACACCGATGCCTGGAGCTCCCCCGACTGCAGGAAGGCGTCGAAATACCCGACCGTAGCGCCATCCTTGACGGTGAACTCGGCCGGTCCGGCGAGTCGGAACGTCGCCGCCGTCGCCCCGCCCGGCACGCGAGTTCCGAGCAGAAGCTGGAGTTGAGCCCCTTCCGGAACGCGGTACGTTGCCCCCGGCGCGAAGTCGGCGGTCTGTCCGAGCGAGAGAGCGCTCTCGGAGCCGTTCGCCTCGACGACCACCGGACCTTGGGCGATCACGACGCCGATCGACGCTCGGCGCTCGTGGTTGATCAGCAGACCGAGACCGACGATCGCAGGGATCAGCACGATCATCGCCGCGACCGCCAGAAAGCGACGTCGCCGCGCCGCGCGGGGATCGCGAAGCTCCTCGAAGAAGACGGTCTCGTCGTAGACTGGATACAGGTCCTGAAGGCCTTCGTCCTCGAAACGCGTGCGGAAGCGCGTGACGAATCCCTCGCCGCACGGCGAGTCGACGAACGCCGCGCGCAGCAGTCGCGTCTGCTTCGACAGCGCATCGTGAGCGCGCTGACAATCCTCGCAGCGGCGCAGCTCGCGACTGACCTCGGCCATCTGACGGGCGGAGAGCTCGCGGTCGACATAGCGCCAGAGCGTCTCCTGTACTCGTCTGCAGTCGTGGGCCGGGGTGCTCATGATTCGCGGGAGTCCAGCTCGAGAAGCTGCTGCAGCTTCCGGCGCAGGGTCTTGCGAGCGCGGAAGAGGCGGGACTCGACCGAGCTGACCGAGGTCCCCGTCAACGTCGCGATCTCCTTGTAGGACAACCCTTCCATGTGCTTCAGGACGATAACGGTCCGATCGGTTTCCGACAGCTCCGAGACGGCCGCGAGGACCTTGCGGCGCCCTTCAGCGCGGAGAAAGCTCTCGACGACGGACGCGTCGTCCGCGGCGAGCAGATCGCCGAGCTCCGAGTCGTCGCCGGCGCCGGCGGGGCGATCGAGGCTGACCGTGCGCCGCGTCGGGCTCCGAAGTTGCCGCAGCACGTCGATCGCGCGCTTCTTGACGATGCCGGTGAACCAGACCTGGAAGCGCTCCGGATGCCGCAGCGTGCCGAGCGACTTGTACGCTCGGATGAAGGCGTCTTGGACGACGTCTTCAGCGAGCTGGAAGTCGCCGAGCACGCCATACGCGATCCCGCCACCGAGACTGTTGTACTTGCGCACGAGGTTCTCGAAGATCTCGGTCTCACCGGAGAGGACCCGCTCGACATACTCACGGTCTTCGGCAAACATTTCGAGTCATCTCAGAGGACGAGGTCGGCACCCCGCGTCCTGCGCGAAAAAACTCCCACGGGCATCTCGGTAGCCGGAGAGGTGGTGCTCGCTGCACCCAAGTGGCCAGGATACCACGACATGGGGCAGCATCGAGCACTTTGCGCGCGACCGGCAGAGCCCCTCTCCCCCCCTTCCGAGAGTCCTGACAACACGACACCTTAACACGACAGCCCGCTGTCCCATTCTTCTCTTCCTACCCGTCCGGGAGTTCTGGAAAGGCGGCGGTCGAGTATGACAGTCTGGTGTCGCAATCGTTTCCCTCGACGCTCGCGGAGGTGAGGACATGGACTTCGAGCTCTCGTTCGGCCCCTCGGGACAGGCGCCACGACGCGATCCGCCGGCGATGCGCATCCTCGTGCTCGGCGATTTCTCGGGCCTCGATGTGGCGGCCCGTGCGCCGCTCGCCGAACGCCCGATCGTCCGGGTCGACGTCGATACGCTCGACGCGGTGGTCGCGCGCCTGGCGCCGCGGGTGGGCGTCGAGGTCGCAGCCGGCGAGCGCGTCGAGCTGGCGTTCTCGGGTGTCGACGACTTCCACCCGGACGCGTTCGCCGACGCCGTCGACGCGGCTGCGCGTCGTTGTGTCGAGGCCGCGGCCGCCGACACGACGGCGAGTGAAGGTGCCGACGACGGTGAAGGCGCCGATCGCGAGGACGACGCGGCGACGATCGAGCGCCTCCTCGGAAGCTCGCCGCAGGCGACTCGGCAGCCCGCCGCTAGCGGTGGTCTCGACGCGTTCTTCCGCCGCCTCGTCGAACCGTACGTCGTCAGCGATGCCGGCGCCGCGGCGGCGTTGGCCGAGCAGCGCACGCTCGACGCGGCGCGCGGCGCGCTCTTGCGCGAGGTGCTGCGGGCGCCGGAGCTCCGCTGCCTCGAGGCGGCGTGGCGCACGATCGAATGGCTCGTCACGAACCTCGATCTCGACGCGGGCCTGTCGCTCGCCCTTCTCGACGTGACGAAGGAGGAGGCCGCGGCCGACTTCGCCGCGCACGACGACTCGATCGAGACCTCGGGGCTGTGGCGACGACTCGTCGATGCGGGCGCCGGGACGCCGGGCGCGGGCGGCTGGTCGCTGCTCGCGGGATTCTGGACGTTCGACGCGAGCGCGGCGGATGTGTCGCTGCTCGCGGCGTTCGGCCGACTCGGTGCGCGCGCGGGCGGACCGTTCGTCGCCGGCGCGGCGCCGAGTGTCTACGGCGTCGCCGATCTCGAGCGCGACGCGGCGTCGTGCGAGAGCTGGCGGGTCGATTCGAGCGACGACGAGCTCTGGCGCGAGCTGCGCGCGTCGCCCGCCGCGCGGTGGCTCGGTCTCCTCTCTCCTCGCGTGCTGCTGCGACAACCGTACGGCAAGGGTCGCGACGAGATCGACAGCTTGCCGTTCGAGGAGCTCGACTCGAGCGACGACGCGCCGCCGGGCCGCGACGCGTTCCTGTGGGCGCCCGCCGCCGCCGCCGCCGCGCTCGTCTGCGGGCAGAGCTTCGTCGACCGCGGCGTCATCGATCCGGACGCGCACGCCGAGATCGACGGTCTGCCCGCGGTGACGATCGAGATCGATGGCGAGCGCACGCTGATGCCGTGCGCCGAGGT
>CAYMRB010000216.1:0-16364 GCA_964392615.1 uncultured Planctomycetia bacterium
CCACGCAGAACCCGATCGAGCAGGAGGGCACCTATCCGCTGCCGGAAGCGCAGCTCGACCGCTTCATGTTCAACATCCTCGTCGACTACCCGTCGGAGGACGAGGAGGTCGAGATCATGCGCCGCACGACGGTGCCGCAGACCGAGGTGGTCGACGAGGTGCTGTCTGGCGACGAGATCCTGCGCATCCAGGACGTCGTTCGTCGCGTGCCGGTGTCGGACGAGATTATCCGCTACGTGCTGCGCCTGACGCGCGCGACTCGAATCACCAAGCCGGACGCGCCGCAGTACATGAAGGACTGGCTCGCATGGGGCGCCGGACCGCGCGCGTCCCAATACCTGATTCTCGGCGGCAAGGCGCGCGCCGTTCTGCACGGACGCAAGCACGTGGCTGCGGAGGACGTCCAGGCTGTCGCCTACCCGGTGCTACGCCATCGCATTCTGACGAACTTCAGCGCCGAGGCCGAAGGCGTCACGCCGGAGAAGATCGTCGCGCGGCTGATCGAGGAGACGCCCGTCCACGACACGAAGGGGTTGAAGGACGCCGCCGCGCCGGGCGTCCTCTGAAGAGCCAGCGGGACGGATGCCGACAGACAGCGTCTCGAAGTTTCTAGACCCTCGCGTCGTCAGCAAGATCTCGAAGCTCGAGCTGAAGGCGCGCTTGATCGTCGAAGGGTTCATCTCGGGGCTGCATCGCAGTCCGTACCACGGATACTCGGTCGAGTTCGCCGAGCACCGCGAGTACGTCCCCGGCGATGACGTCCGCCACATCGACTGGAAGGTCTTCGGACGCAGCGACCGCTTCTACATCAAGCAGTACGAGGAGGAGACGAACCTCAAGACGCACATCCTCCTCGATGTGTCCGAGTCGATGTCCTACGCATCGAAGGACGTCTCGAAGTACGACTATGCCGCGATGGTCGCGGCGTCGATCGCGTACTTGCTGATTCGGCAGAAGGATGCCGTCGGCCTCGCGGTCTTCGACGACCGTGTGCGCGAGTTCGTGTCGGCGAGCTCGACCCTGTCGCGGCTACAGGGTCTGCTCGACGTCGTCGATCGCGTTCCCGAACGCGAAAAGACCGACCTCGGCACGATCCTTCACGAGTTCGCCGGCCGGATCAAGAAGAAGGGGCTGGTCGTCATCATCTCCGACATGCTCGATGATCCGACGTCCATCGAGCACGGCCTCGAGCACTTGCGATATCGCAACCACGAGGTCATCGTCTTCCACGTTCTCGACCACGACGAGCTGCGGTTCCCGTTCCAGTCGACGACGCTGTTCGAGGGGCTCGAGGGGGCGCCGGACGTCCTCGCGAACCCGCGGCAGTTGCGCGACGGGTACCTAGCCGAGCTGCACGCGTTCCTCGAGCGCCTGCGGCGTTCCTGCCGCGACAATCGGTTCGACTACGTGTCGCTCGACACGACGGAGAAGCTCGACGTCGCGTTGTCGTCGTATCTCGCGAAACGGTCCGGGAGTCAGCGTACGTGATGGGGTTCCTGTCCCAATTCTTCGTCAACGCCCACCTCCTCGGGCTCGCTGCGCTCGTCGCGGTCCCGATCATCATCTATCTGATCAATCGGCATCGCTATCGACGTCGCAAGTGGGCGGCCGTGGAGTTCCTGCTGCGCGCGCTCAAGCGTAGTCAGCGCCGTCTGCAGATCGAGAATCTGCTGCTCCTCCTGATCCGTTGCGCGATTCTCCTCCTGCTGGCGCTCGCGTTGGCCCGGCCGGTACTCCATCGCGGAGCGTTCATCGGGTCGCAGGGCGGTCAGAACTGGATCTTCGTCCTCGACACGTCCTACAGCATGGACTACCGCGATGGGCCGCGCAGCCTGTTCGAGGGCGCTCGTGAGACGACGATCGAGCTCGTCGAGGAGATGCTGCAGAAGGGCGACCGCGTCGCGGTCATGACGATGGCTTGGGAGCCTCGCGTGCTCGTCGGCCGCAGTCCGTTGAGCCCCGAAACGCAGCGCCGCATCGCGCGCGAGGTCCGCGACCTCGAGATCTCGCACCGCTCGGTGCGCATGGTGCCGACCCTGCGCCTGCTCGACGAGCTGTCCGCGGAGTTCGCGTCGCCCACCGGCGAGCCGGAGCCGTGCAATGTCGTGTTCTTCAGCGACCTGCAGCGCAAGGACTGGCTACGCGAAGGCGAGCCGGTATCTCCCGAGATCAAGGACACGCTCCAGGCGATGCGTGACCGCGGCTTCGAGTTCCGGGTCGCGCGGCTGGCGACGACGGACATCGACGTCAACGTCGCAGTGACCGAGCTGTCGCTGACGCCGGAGATCGTGTCGACCGGCGTGCCAGTCGAAATCCGTGTGACGGTACACAACTTCGGCACGCGAGACGCGAGCGGTATCGACCTCAGCGTGCGCGTCGATCCGCCGGTCGGGGACGGCGCGATTCCGGGGGAGGCGAACCTCGGCGAGGTGATCCGCGTTCCGGCCGGCTCGTCGGCGACGCGCATGCTGCCGTTTCGCTTCGACGAGCCCGGGTATCATTCGATCGTCGCCGAGGTGCGCAGTGACGGGCTGGTCGTCGACAACCGGCGATATCTCGCCACGCGAGTCGAGGACGAGGTCGAGATCCTCCTCGTCGACGGCGATCCGGCGATCCGCGCGCTGGAGCGCGAGACGTTCTACCTGCAGGTCGCGCTCGAGCCGCGGGACGACTCGATGGGCGCGCTCACGGGCCGCGTCACGCCCTTCCTGCCGGTGAACCAAACCGCGGATTTCCTGTCCGATGTGCCGTGGAAGCGGTATTCGGTCGTCGTCCTCGCGAACGTCGCGGAAATCCCGAAGCGCGAGCTCGCCGGGCTCGAACGCTACGTCGCCGAGGGCGGTGCGCTCATCGTGTTTCTCGGCCCGAACGTGCGACCGGAGATTTACAACTCGACGTTCTACCGCGCGGCCGCGGAAGCGTCGCCTCCCGACGGGGACGCTTCGGCAGGCGACGGCGTCGGACTCCTGCCACTGCGTCTGAAGGAAGTGCGCGGCGACGATGACTTCCCCGTGTACCTGGAGTTCGTCGATCGGGCCCATCCCGTGGCGCGGTACTTCGAGGAGCACAAGGAAACCACGACCCTGCAGCGATCTCTCGTACCGTTCTACCGCTATTTCCTCGTGGAGCGACCCGATGCGGAGTCGCCGGTCCGAGTCGTCTGCCAGTTTTCCGACCTCGACAAGAGCCCGGCCGTGTTCGACAACCCGTTCGGCCGCGGCCGCGTGATGTGGTTCACGTCGACCGCCGATCAGGGGTGGAACGAGCTGCCGGTCTGGCGCGACTACGTCGTGTTCCTGCACGAGGCGATCGCGTACCTCGTCGGATTCCGGCACCGCACGGACAACCTGCGCGTCGGCGAGCCGTTCGAGCGCATCTACGAGAGCTCGGAGTTCGCCGCCGAGGTGCTCCTGCACGCGCCGCCGCTGTCGTCGGCCGGCGCGGGCGACGTGAGCTCGCTCCGCACGTTCCGCCGTCCGATGCGCGAGATCGCGAAGGAGCGGCGCTTCCGCGTGACCTACGACGACACGACCGTGCCGGGCCTGTACCGGCTCGAGCTGAACCGCGGTGCGGCGCGCGTCGACGCGGCGGACCCCGGCGAGACCGACCCCGGGGAGGCCGACACGGGCGATGGTGCCGCGGAGGACGCAGCCGTGGCCACTACGCGGAGCGAGCAGTACTTCGCGGTCAACGTCGACAACGCCGAGAGCGACCTCGCCGGCATGACCACTGATGACTTCGAGCTCGCCTTCGGCGTGCGGCCCGTCGAGGCCGACTTCTCCGCTCGGCTGCGGCGCCTGGAGCGCGAGAAAGAGCAGCTTCGCGGCGTCGAATACTGGCCTTTCTGCCTCGGGGCGGCGATCCTTCTGATGTTGCTCGAGACTGCGTTGGCGCAGATCTTCGGACGGAGGACCCGCTGATGGACGCGCTTGCGAGCTGCTTCGATCTCGCTGCGGCCATCCTCGCTCAGGAGGACGGCGCGGCCGCCATCACCGAGGTGGAGGAGTCCCTGCGTTGGCTCCGCATGCCTGCGGCATGGGTAGTCGTGCTCGTGATCCTGCCGCTCGTCTGCGGGTTCGTCGGCTTCTTCTACCGGCGCGAGAATCCGATCGGCGGATCCGCATGGCGTTGGGCGCTGGGTGCGCTGCGCTGCGGCGCGATCGGCCTCGCCCTGCTGATGCTCGCGCAGCCGGTGCGCCACAAGACGACGTTCGAACGTACCGACTCGACGATCCTCGTCCTGGTCGACGACTCGTTGAGCATGGATCTCGCCGATCGCTACGCCGACCGCGAGAGGCCGCGTCAGCTGGCGGAAACGCTCAGTACATCGGTCGAAGGCGTCGAGTCGACGACGCGGTACGATCTCGTTCGCCGTCTGCTCCGGGATCGGGAGCTCGGGCTCATCGAGAAATTGCGGGACAAGGGGAAGGTCTCGGTCGCGACGTTCGCGAAGTCGATCCAGTCGATCGGCTCCGCCGGCCGCCTGCGCGACGGCGAGTCGCCCCCTTCCGATGCTGCTGCGGGCGACGACGGGGCGGCGGAGGCCGTCGACTTCGACCTGCCGGCGTATTCGACCGTGCGCGACGATCCGCGTGTGCAGGAGACGCGCATCGCAGAGGGCCTCCGCGATGGCGTCGCGAGCGTTCTCGGCGCGGGCTTCGGACGACGTCAGGAGAGGGTCTCGGGCATCCTCCTGTTCAGCGACGGGCAACAGAACGCCGACTCGATCTCATCCGTCGACGTCGCGCGGCGACTCGGTGAGCGCGGCACGCCGATCTTCTCCGTCGGCGTCGGGAATCCGGACGACCCCAAGGACGTCCGCATGGTGCAGCTCGATGTCAACGACGTCGTGCTCGTCGACGACACCGTTCCGTTCGATGTGTCGTTCGTCGCGGAAGGCTTCGACGACGAGGATTTGCAGCTCGAGCTGTCGTTCGATTCGACGCCCGTCGACACGGAGAGCGTCAAGATCGAGCCCGGCGGCAAGAGGCAGACGGCGCGCCTCGAGTATCAGCCGCGGCGTCCCGGCAGGTACACGGTGACCGTCAAGGCCGAGGAGCTCGACGGCGAGGTCTTCTGGGACAACAACTCGGTCTCGAAGACGATCACGGTTCTCGATCAGAAGATCCGTCTGATCTACGCGGACTTCCTGCCGCGCTGGGAGTACCGCTACCTGAAGAACGCGCTGATTCGCGACAAGACGATGGAGAGCCGGATCTTCCTGTTCTCCGCCGATCCCGGCTTCACGCAGGACAGCTCACCGGGCGTGTTGCCGCTCAGATCGTTCCCGCGCACGCGCGAGGAGATCTTCCGCAATCACGTGATCATCCTCGGTGACGTGTTGCCCGACGAGCACCTCGGCGCGGCGACGATCGAGCTCCTGAAGGAGTTCGTCCTCGAGGGCGGCGGGCTCGTGTTCCTGGCCGGTCCGCACTCGAACCCGTCCGAGTACGTCCACACCGAGCTCTACCCGCTCCTGCCGGTGGAGCTCTCCGAGGCCCGCAGCGACCCGCTGCGTGCCGGTCCGATCACGAGCTCGTTCAACGTACGGTTGACCGCTGTCGGTCGCGAGCATCCGGTGATGCGGCTCGACAACGACCGGGATCGCAACGACCGGCTGTGGCAGAACGACGACGAGCAGTTCTTCGAGCACCTTCCCGGCTTCTACTGGTTCGCGGAGACGAAGCGGGTCAAGGCCGGCGCCGTGGCTCTGGCTCGCCATCCGGAGCGCAAGAGTGGCGACGACATGAAGGGCCTCACGGTCTTCGCCTTCATGAACTACGGCAAGGGGAAGACGTTCTTCAGTGCGGTCGACAATACCTGGCGCTGGCGCGCCGGCGTCGACAACCTGTATTTCTACCGTTTCTGGGGCCAGGTCTGCCGGTTCGTCGCGACGGGAAGGCTGCTGGGCGACACGCCGCGCTTCCAGATCACGACCGACAAGGAGACGTACGCGATCGGCGAGGCGGTTCGCGTGTCATGCACCGTGTACGACGTCAGCATGAAGCCGTCGACGGAGCGCTCCATCACCGTCTTCCATCAGATCCAGGGGCGCGAGGCCGACGCGCCCGAGCAGATCGAGGTGACGCTGAACGAGGTCAAGGGCCCCGGTATCTACGAAGGCACGATCCACGCGAGCCGACGCGGTCGCCACGATCTGTGGCTCGGAACCGAGACGGAGCGCGCCGCGTTCGCGTCGTTCAACGTCGAGGTTCCCGCGCTCGAGTCGCGCGATACGCGGCTCGACCGCAAGCTGCTGCGCGAGATCGCGGCGGCATCCGGCGGCCAGTACGTCGGCCTGGCGAACGTCATGACGGTCGTCGATCGCCTCGAGGGAAGCACCCGCGCGGAAGCCGGCCTCGTGGAGAACGACGATTTGTGGGACGAGTGGTGGGTCGCGGTCTTGGTGACCGTGGTGCTGGCGGTGGAGTGGATCCTGCGCAAGTTGGTCAGACTGCTGTGAAACACGACCTCACGACTCTTCTGCCGCCCCGGCAGAGCTGTTCGCCGCCGCGCTCCTACCGCGGCGGTGTTGCAGTGGTCGTGCTCGCGTGCGCTGTCCTCGGCGCCGCGCCCCGTCCGTCGCGCGCGGAGCACGCGCTCGTCCCGGCGGCTACCGGGGGATGGAGAGAGCGGTTCCTCGCCGCGCTGCGCGACGTTGAAGCCGGGCGTCATCGCGAAGCTCTCGAGACTCTGACTCGCGCGCTCGCCGAGGGCCGCGGACAGGTCGTCCGGATGCCGCGGGATCTCGGCGGCACGGTCGACGAGCTGCGCGAGCGGCTCGGTTCGCTGTCGGTCCTCGACGCGGCCCCGAAGCCGCGACCCATCGATATCGCCGAGCTGCAGCGCGCGATCGAGGGCGGCGCCGACCCGAGCAAGCTTCTCGAGCGGGTCGACGACGAGCCCGAGCGTCACCGCGACATCAGCCGGCGGTACCTGGGCGTGTCGACGGCCGCCGAGGCGATCTTGATGCGATTGCCGATCGCCGTGCTCGACGCGTATCGATCGCGCTACGGCGCGGCCGCGGCGAGCGTCTCCGCGCGGCGCGGCGACGAGGCGCTCGAGGACGTCGCCCGCCTCTATCCGCTCACCGATGCGGGGCTCGGCGCGCGCGAGCTGCTCGCGGATCGAGCGTTCGAGGCCGGGCGCTTCCACGCGGCGCGAACCGGCTACGATTGGCTGCTCGGCTTCCCGTGGTCGGACGCGGGAAGCTTGCCGTTCAGCCGCGCGTACCTCGACGCGGCGGATCGCGCACGCATCGGCGCGAAGCTTCTGCTCGCGACCCGCCGCAGCGGGCGCCGCGATCTCTGGGACGCATATCACGAGGCCCTCGTCGACGAGCTTGCCGCCGCGGCGGCCGACGACGGCCGAGCGCTGCGCGCGCGGATCGCGCGCATAGAGACAATCGACTTCGCCCGCGCGCCGCGACGGCCCGGGCTTCCGGGCGGCCTGCTCGAG
Organism: uncultured Planctomycetia bacterium; assembly: GCA_964392615.1. Lineage (GTDB taxonomy): Bacteria > Planctomycetota > UBA8108 > UBA8108 > UBA8108 > CAYMRB01. The sequence goes on from CAYMRB010000216.1 coordinate 7,459, forward strand.
CGCTCGTGGGAGAGTTTCGGCTGGTCGGACGACGTGCGATTGCCGCGGGATTTGATCACCGGTCGTCGCCAGCATCCGGGGCGGGTCTACGACGACCGTGGCATCGACTTCCCGTTCGTGCCGCTCGCGTTCGGCGACTCGATCTTCCTCTCGGGGGTGCGGTCGCTCTACCGTCTCGACGGGCGTCCCGGGGCTGGCAAGATCCTGCAGGAGATCCGCAAGCCGCCGCCCCTCTTGCGAGGCTTCGACAGCCTGGCCGAGGACAGCGATTCGCCGCTCTACACGGTGGTGATGTGGGATCGTAGCGATCACGAGAGCGAGGGGTGGACCAACGGCCTGCCGCAGCGCGTCCTGCTGACGCATTGGGTGTCGACACGGGTGCGGTATCAGCACTACATGGGCTACGACATCACGGTGCCGCTGTTCATGCGGTCGCTGGTGGCGTATGACGAGCGCAGCGGAGCGTTTCTGTGGCGCACGCGCGACCTGCGCCGAACCGCGCAGCGCGATCCGTTCGGACCGAATCAGGTGCCGGTGGACATCAGCTACACCTCGGCGCCGATCGTCTACGGCGACCTCGTCATCGCCGGAGGCTGGCGCGAGGAGGGATACGTCGACGGTGTCGTTCGCGGTCTCGATCTGCGCACGGGCGAGACCGTGTGGGAGACGCCGGTCGGCTCCGCTCAGATGGAGCAGACGATGTTCGGCGAGCTCGCGCGTGAGCCGTTCGCGTCGTTCCTCGTCGAGCGGGAGGGCACGGTCTACTACCAGTCGAACCTAGGCACGGTCGCGGCTCTCGACGCGGGAACGGGCGATCTCCTGTGGGCGACCGCCTACGACTACGTCTCCCCGGATCCGACAGCGCTCTTCCGCGCGAGGAAGCGGTCGCTGGTGTGGGGGCTCCATCCGCCGGTCTTCGTCGGCCACCAGCTCATCGTCGCGCCCAAGGACTCGGAGGCTCTCTACGCGATCGACACCGGAACGGGACCGGCCGGTCCCGCCGCCGCCGGTCGCCTGCTGTGGTGGTACGACAACCCCGATGGCGCCCTGCGCGCCCGTCTCGGCCATCATCGGGACAAGCGCTACTTCACGGGCGACGCCGGCGTCGCAGCGCTCGATCTTTCGACGCTCCGGCCGTCCGGCGAGCTCGATCTCGACGACCGAGCGCAGCTCGAGCGGGACCTCGACGACGTGCCGGTCGACGCGGTGCCCGAGGCCGAGCGTGTCGTGGCGCGCTATCCGGGCGTTCTCGACGAGATCCCGGCCGCTGGCCTGCTGACGCGGCGCGGCGTGCTGGCTGCGACCGAATCCGGGCTGACGCTGATCGGGCTCGATCTCGCCACGCGCCATTCGCTGATCGACGCGTGGCCGCCGTCGCGTGACGGCTACGAGTACGCGGGGCGCGTCCGGATCGCGGGCGGCCTCGTCATCGTGGTCGGGCGCCGCCTGATCACGGCATTCGGGGGGCCGTTGCGATGAGCTATTTCCGCACGGTTCCGGCGAGACTCGCGGGTAGAATCGGCGTGTACGGACACTCGCGCAGGGTGGCACCTCGGGAGGACTCGATGCGAAATCGCGCGTTGGCGGCGGCCTTTCTCGCCGCCGGCATGTCGTGCGTCGTGCTCTGCGGCCCGCTGCGCGCGCAGAACGGGTCGCGCCGTGAGCGCCGCGTGACCATCGACCACGAGACGGCCGCGGCGATCGAGAAGGGCTTGCAGTTCCTCGCTCGAAATCAGAACCCGGACGGCTCGTGGACCGATCGCGTCGGGCGGAAGGTGCACATGACGTACAAGGGCACGGTCGCGCCGCATGTCGGCGTCACCGCGCTCGCCGGCATCGCGTTTCTCTCGCACGGCGCGTTGCCGGGGCAGGGCTCCTCAGGCGTCGTGAATCGCGCCGGTCGGCGGATCACGTATTGCGAAGTCCTCGAACGAGCGCTCGAGTACGTCATGGAGGCGACGCTCGCGAACGGCTTCGTCAGCCGCAACGGCAGCCGCATGTACAGCCACGCGTTCGCGACGCTGTTTCTCGCCGAGGCGTACGGCACCGGATTCTACGCGGACAACGAGCGCGTCATGGAGACGCTCAAGCGGGCGATCCGGCTGATCGTCACCGCGCAGAACGAGGAGGGAGGCTGGCGCTACCGGCCGGGCGTGGCCGACTCCGATATGTCGATCACCGTATGCCAGGTGATGGCGCTGCGCGCCGCGCGCAATGCCGGTATCTTCGTCCCGCGCGAGACGATCCAGCGAGCCGTCGACTACGTGAAGCGGAGCTTCGTGTCGGAGCTGGGCGCGTTCACGTACCAGATCGGCGGGACCTTTCAGCGCATTCGAAGCAGCCGCGTGTCGTTCGCGCTGACGGCGGCGGGAGTGACGACGCTCTACGGCGCGGGCGAGTACGACGCTCACGAGATCCGCAGCGGATTGCGGTTCCTCGAGGCGTCCCGGCCGCGGCCGGTCGACGCGCGGAATCACTTCGACTACTACTACGGACAATACTACGCGGTACAGGCCGCGTTCCAGGCCGGCGGCGACTATTGGCGTCGTTGGTACGAGTACATCCGGCGCGATCTGCTGGTGCTGCAGGATCCGCGCAGCGGCGCGTGGCGCGACCTCGTCGGCGCGAACTACGCCACCGCGATGGCGACGATCATTCTGCAGCTGCCGAACCAGTACCTGCCGATCACGGAAAACTGAGCCTTGGCATCATCGGCGTTCCGACCTCAGCGTTCTCCAGACCTGCCCCGCGGCGGTGCAGCGACGGCTGCTCGTCCGGTGCCACGCCGTAACCTGGCGGTCCTCGATCGACTGCGCCGCGCGGTGCGGACGGCGTGCTTGTGGGACGGCCTCGTGCGCCTCGCGATGTGGGTGCTGATCGCGTCCATCGCGTCGTTCGCGCTGGACGCGAGTCTCGCGTTGCCGGTCGGGGTTCGCGGGCTCTTCATCGTCGCCGGTTCGATCGCGTTCATCGTTCTCGCCGCGCGCCGGCTCGTCGCGCCGGTTGCGCATCGCATGTCGGACGAGGAGCTTGCCGTCCTCATCGAGGAGCGGCATCCCGATCTGCATCAATCGCTGATCACCGCGATCCAGCTCTCCCGAGCGGACAGCTTCGGAGGCCGCTGGACCTCGAACGAGCTCCTCGCGTCGGTGGTGCAGGAGGTCGAGGCGAAGGCGGCGTCGATCGAGCCGCGCCGCGTGTTCGGCATGGCCGCGTTGAAGCGGAACCTCATCGTGCTCGCGGTCGCAGCGTCGGTCGTCGTGGGCGGTGCGGTGTTGCGCTCCGACCTCTTCGGCATCTGGCTGCGCCGCAACGTGCTCCTGAGCGCAGATCGTTGGCCGAAGGGCACGCACCTCGAGCTCGAGCCGACAACGCCGCTCGTCGTCGCGACGGGTGACAGTCTGCCGTTGGCAGTCCGCATCGTTCGAGGTCGACCGTCGTCGGTCGTCGTCGAGTGGGAGTTCGGGGACGACGCACCGCGCGCCGACGCGATGAACGTCCACGAAGGCGCCAGCTGGGACGTGCTTGTCGACGATCTTCCGGACAGCGTCGAACGCACGGTCGTCACGTCGTCGCTCGCGGCCTACGGTCAGACTGAACCCGACGCCGAGCGCTCGCTCGACAAGGGGGCGGGCCGTATCGCGCGGGGGCTGCGGGCGCCGCAGGCCGAGGAGCTCGCGCGGACGCTGCGCGCCCTCGGCGTCGGCGTGCGCACGCGGTCGTACGATCTGTGCGTGCACGAGTTCCGCAATGTGAGCCGGCCGTTCCGCTTCTACGTCGTCGGCGGCGACGATCGGATCGGGCCGTTCGATGTCGACGTGCGGTTGCGTCCGCGTATCGACATGCAGTCGATCGAGATTCGCTACCGCTTCCCGTACTACACCGGACAGGACGACTCCGAGCGCGTACAGCAGCACGGCAACCTGAAGGTGCCGACGGGGACGCGAGTGCGCTTCGACATGTCGGCCAACATCGACATCGACGCCGCGTGGCTCGTGCTGCGACGTCACGACGACGACGAGGCCGCGACGCGCGGGCCCTCTGTCGATACCGGAATCGCGGCCGGCAAGCCGTGGCCCGCGGCCGGAGCGGTCCAGCTCGAGCTGCGCGAGGGGCGGCACTTTTCGGGTGAGTTCACCGTCGACGCCAGTGGCCACTACTACTTCCAATTCCAGGGGCGCTCCGGATTCCGCAGCGAGCAGCCGCAGCGATTCCGGATTCAGGCGATCGAGGATCGCAAGCCGATCGTGCGGATCCTCGAGCCCGCGCGCATGACCGAGGACGTGACGCCGCAGGCGGACGTGCCGATCGCCGTTCACGTCGAGGACGATTTCGGCGTGCGTCGTGCGGTCATCGAGGGCACGTATTTCGCGCCCGGAAGCGACACGCCGGTGCGCATGTCGATTCCGCTCCCCGAGCTGGACGCCGCGACGCCGAGGGAGGCGCAAGGCAAGCCACCGGAGGTGAGATACGTGCTGGGCATTCCGGACATCGCCACCGGCGGCGCGCCGCCCGCACCCGGGGCGCGGTTCGAGTTCTTCGCGCTCGCCGAGGACTTCGGCGTTACCGGGCATCGCCTCCCGGAGGCGACCGGGGGAGGCGAGCGCGAGGTGGGTCACATCGGCGAGTCGCAGGTCCACCTCCTCGAGATCGTCGATCCCGAGGAGTTGGAGCAAACCCTCGTCGATCAGACGATGGTGATCCGGGACATCGTCCGCCAGCTCCAGGTGCGGCAGGAAACCGTGCGCCGGGAGCTCGAGTCGTTCCAGGATCGCGCGACGATCCAGGGAAAGATCTCGGCGGACGAAGGGCAGAAGCTGTCGCGGCACCGCCAGGATCAGGGCCGGATCGGCGATGGCGTCCAGCGGCAGGTCGACGAGATCGAGCAGCTGCTGACGAAGATGGCCGAGAACAAGGTGGGGGACGATGATTGGAAGGAGTGGCTGGGCGGTGTGCAGGACCAGCTGCGCGACCTCGCCGAGAACCGATCGCCGCAGGTCGTGTCCGATCTGGATGCGGTCCGCCGGGATGCCGGTCAGAGTCCGCAAGATCCGACGCGGCTGGCGCCGATCGGCTCGCGTCAGCTACGTATCGAACAGGAGCTCGATGCGATCGTCAGCACCTTGACCCATTACGGTGACATCAACGCGGTGATCCAGCAGCTGCGCGATCTTCGCGCAAAACAGCAGGCCATCCGCGACGCGACCCGCAACGCGGCGGGCACGGGCACCTCGAAGGAGGCAGGACCATGACGCTGACCTCGATCTTGACGAACACGTGGCGACTCGCGCTCGTCTGTCTCGTCGGCTTCGGCGCGGTCGGTCTGGCTCAGGACGGCACCGCCGAGCGGGGGACGAAGGTTTCCAGGGAGCGGCTGCACCGCGACCAATCGTATCTCCGCGAGGTGCTCGAGAGCGTCTCGACGCAGATGGAGAAGGTCGCTGATCGTCTCGAGGCGTCGAAGCCGGAAGACGCGGCCAAGCTGCGTGAGGGGGCGCAACGGATCCGCACGCAGCGTCTCAGCGAGACGCTGAAGGACATCGAGGGTCTTCTCGAGAACCGCGAGTTCCTCGTCGCGCTCTCGCGCCAGAAGACCGCGCTCGAGACGATCGATCAGATCATCGCGCTTCTCGAGACCGACCGCTTCGCCGAGCCCGAGCCCGGCGAGGAGATCCGCGAAATCCGTGAGGCCGTCGACGCGATCGGCCAGATCGTCGGCAAGCAGCGCGACCTCCATCGCCGCACGCGCGACGTCGCCCGGTCCCAGGAAGCGATCAAGGATCTCGGCGAGCTCGCCAAGGAGATCGCCGGCCTCGCCGAGCTCGGCAAGGCCCTCCTCGACGGCAAGAAGGCGAACGAGCTCGACGGCGACGCCGAGAAGCGCGACCGCGAAGCGCTCGACGCGGCCCTCCAAGACGCCAAGAACCTCGCGGCTGAGCAAGACCGCGTCAACGCCGGGCTCGACGCGCTCGATCCCGACGGTGCCAAGGACCTCGCCGCGGATCGCGAGGCCGCGCAAGCGCTCGACGCGGCGCTCGAAGCCGGGCGACGGCTTCTGGACGAGACGCAGGCCCTGAAGGACCGGGCGAAGGAGATCGACGCCATGCGCGCGGCGAAGGCGTCGGGCTCGGATTCGGACAGGGGCTCGGACAGGGACTCCGACGCCGACTCCGACTCCGACGCCGACTCCGACTCCGACTCCGACTCCGACTCCGACGCCGACTCCGACGCCGACTCCGCACTGCTGCCGACGCAAGCGTCGCAGGACCGCGGGTGCACCCGACGGGGCGCAGGGAGTTGACTTTCCACCCCTCCCGACCTTGACTGACATTCCATGATGCACCACGCTCGATTCCTCCTGACTCTCTGCGGTCTCTTCGCCGCGACGACGCTGTCTCTCGGACCCGCGCGCGCCGACGCGACGAAGCGCTCGAAGCTCTGGGGGAAGGGCGGCGAACTTTGGCGGGCCGACAGCCGCCTGCCGGACTTCTCGTACGCCGGCTACTGCCGCGGCGAGCGCGAGATTCCGAACGCGAAGGCCGATCCGGGATTCGATGTCGTCGCCGACTTCGGCGCTCGAGGCGACGGCAAGGCCGACGACACCGACGCGTTCCGCCGTGCGATTCGTGCCGCGGGCGATGCCGGCGGCAAGGTCATCTCGGTGCCGGCCGGGCGCTACGTGCTGCGCGATCGGCTGGAGATCCGCGCGCGCGGCGTCGTGCTGCGCGGCGCGGGCTCGAAGCGATCGATCCTCGTGATGCCGACCCCGCTCAACGAGATCCGACCGAACTGGGGCGCGACGACGTCGGGCCGGCGCACGTCGAACTACTCGTGGTCCGGCGGCTTCATCGTCGTACGGGGCTCTCCGTCGAATGAGCGCCTCGCGACGGTTGACGCACCCGCGAAACGCGGCGCACGGAGCTTGCGGGTATCGAGCTGCAAGAAGATCGCGGTCGGCGACGAGATCGTCGTGCGCGTTCGCGACACCGCCGAGCAGAGCCTGGCGCGCCATCTCTACGCGAACGACCCGGGCGCCATCGACAACCTCGGCCGGCGAGCGCGCTCCGACTTCGTCTGCCGGATCACGAGAGTCGATCCGAAGTCCAAGCGCGTGTCCGTCGACCGGCCGCTGCGCACCGAGCTGCGCCTGGAATGGACACCGACGATCTCACCCTCGGCGAGCAGCGTCGAGGAGGTCGGCATCGAGGGGCTCGGATTCGACTTCCCCGTGACGCCGTACCGCGGCCACTTCACCGAGCTCGGCTACAACGCGGTCGCGCTCGGTGGCGTGCGCAATTGCTGGGTCCGAGATCTGCACATCCGCAACGCCGACAGCGGCATCTTCCTCAGCGGAGCCAACAACACGGTCCGCGATGTCGTCATCGAATCGGAGCGCGATCGTGACCGCGGCCGTCACTCGACCGGCCACCACGGGTTCACGCTGTCGGGACCGGACAACCTGCTGACCGACTTCGACATTCGCACGCGGTTCGTCCACGACATCACGATGACAGGCGGCTCCGTCGGCAACGTGATCGCGCGGGGCAGAGGCGTCGATCTCTCGCTCGACCACCACTGCCACGCGAACCACGCCAATCTGTTCACCGACCTCGACCTCGGCGAGGGCAGCCAGATGTTCCGCTCGGGCGGCGGTGCGAGGCTCGGACGCCATAGCGGCGCGTGGGAGACGTTCTGGTGCGTGCGTTCGCGACGGCCGCAGTCGTGGCCGCGCGGCTTCGGTCCGGACGTGATGAACCTCGTCGGTGTGCGGAGCGACGCGCAACCGATCACGGATCGCGACGGCAAGTGGTTCGAGCCGCTCGGCGCGGCGGAGACGTTCGAGCCGTGCAATCTGTACGCGGCACAGCTCGCACGGCGATTGGCGAAGCGTTGAGCGCGCGTCGCTATTCGCCTCCGCCTCCGTTGACGATGACGATCCACTCGTAGGTGCGCAAATCGAAGACCGTCGGAATGTAGCGCAGCACGACGACGTCGTAGACCGAGCCGATCGACTCCATCGCCGCAGAAGCCGCCGTCGTTCCCAGCGCGTCGAGCGCGCGGTGTACATCCTCGTCGCCGAGCGGCCGAGACCCTTCGTAGCTCGAAACGGGAAGATCGCCCGTCCAGGGAAACGGTCGACATCCGGCGCCGACGGTATCCGCCGCCCGCCAGGAGGCCGGATACGTGATGCCACCGATCCCCCCCCAGATCATCGTGCCGCCGAAGAGAGTCTGCCCCGTGCGTGCGCTGACAACGGCGAGGTCGCCGAAGTCGCCGGGGCCGATGTAGAACACGTACACGTCGTCGGGATCGGGAGGGTTGATCGCCCTGCTGGCGAATCCGGCGTCCGCACGCGCGTGCTCGCGCGCGACGCTTTCGGTCACGCCCGTGTCCTCACCGCAGAAAACCTGCCAACCGACGACGCTGCGCGAGAAATCGTCAAGGCGCAGCACGACGCTGCAAGACCAGGGCGCGGCGTCGTCGATCAAGGCCCGCATCGCTTCCGCGATGGACGCCGCCTCCTCGTCGCACAGGTCGTCGCAACCGTCGGAGCAATCGTAGATATCACACGGCGCGTAGTAGCCGCAGACGAGCGCATCCGGAGTCGAATCGAAGCCGCAGCGACCGATCGGTTCGGCCGGAGCGGGACCGCCGAGGAAGAGACGCTCGAGGAGGTAGATCGCGTCGGTGATCACGACCGTCCCGCTATCGTCGAGGTCGGCCGCATCGAGGCAGCCGATCGCGTCGGCTCGCGACAGGAAGAGGTAGTTCAGGATCGCCACGGCATCCGAGATGTCCGACGCGGAATCCGCGTTCGGATCGCCGCGCGCGAACATGGCGGATGCCCCGCGCGCGTTGTCGATCGTGACGGAGTCGTTCGCCGGATTCGTGTCCGGAACGTCACC
>CAYMRB010000217.1:0-16336 GCA_964392615.1 uncultured Planctomycetia bacterium
GCGTCGGCGTCGGAGTCGGAGTCGGACTCGGACTCGGAGTCGGAGTCGGAGTCGGCGTCGGCGTCGGAGTCGGACTCGGAAGCGGAGTCGGAATCGGCGTCGGGGATGGGCTGTTCGAAGCCCTCGGTCCCGACTCCCCCCGGCCCGCCCGTGCCGGTATAATCATGGCCATGGCCATCGTTCGCGTAAGAAAGGGCAAGGCCTCCGGCGCCGCGTATGCGGTGTATTCCGGTCGGCAGCCGACGACATTCGGTCGGGGCGAAGAATGCGACGCGCAGCTCGACGACGATCGCGCGTCCCGCAAGCACGCGCGTATCCTCCTCGCGTTCGGCAGCTGGGTCGTGCAGGACCTCGGCTCGTCGAACGGCACGCTGGTGCGCGGCAAGCCGGTCGATAAGGCGCGGCTCGAAGCCGAGACGCCGATACAGATCGGCAACACGCTGCTGACGTTCCACCCCGACGAGTTCGCGCCGCCTCCGGAGCGCGAGGTCTTCGGCACGCGCCCGCTCGAATGCCTGCGCGAGGAGAGCAGCGTCATCGTCACGAAGGCGTACCAGGCAGCGTTCGATCGCGAGGTGCGAGTCGAGCAGCTCGCCGCCGGGCGCACGCTGACGCCGGAGACCCTCGATGCGCTACGCCGCGCGATCGACGGTGACGAAGGCAGCGGCGCGGTCAGCAGCCTGCAGCATGGTCGGATCGATGCGTTCGTCCACGGCGACGTCGATGCCAAGCTGCCGTACGTCATCGTGCGCAGCGGATCGGGCGAGCTGCTGTCGACGCGCCTCGAGTCACTGCTGCGCGAGGATCTGCCAGTGCGGCTCGCGGTCTTCCGTCAGGTGGCCGACGCACTGCTCGCACGCGACGAGCACCCGTGGCTGCGCGCGGCGTTTTCCACCCATCAGGTGCGGCTGTGGATGGACGACGAGGGATACGTGCAGACGTCGATCGCGGCGGTCGACCTGGCCGCGCTCGCGAGCGGATGGGGGGGCAACCTGCCGCACCTCGACGCGTACGTGCCGTACCTGGCTCCGGAGCTCGGCGACGGCCAGCCTCTCGAGGGACCGCTCGACGCGGCGGCGAGCGCGTACGGTCTCGGCGCGTTCGGGTACCACCTGCTGACCGGATCGCCGCCGATGGGCGCGGGTGGAACGAGGCAGATCCTCGCGAACCACCAGAGCCTGGCGCCCGCGTCCGCGAGCCTCGTCGAGGTCGATCTGCCCGACGAGATTTCGCGGCTGCTCGACAGCCTGCTCGCGAAGGAGCCGGCGGACCGTCCGACGCATCGCGGCGAGATCCTCGGCATCCTGGACTCGGTCGACACGTCGCCGGCCCTGGCGTCGCGCGATCTGGAAGCCTCCACGCCCGCGGCCCGCACCGCCTCGCCGCGACCGACGGCGAAGCCTGCCCCACGCCCCCCGCGCACGACCGTACGCGACGGCAACGGCCGCCCGGCGCGCAGCGATCCTGCACCGCGCGTCACCGCGACGGCGGAGCCGGAGGAGTCGGCCGTCGGTCTCGCGCGTCAGATTCTGACGCTGCCGCTGTGGATCATCGTGTGGACGGCGCTGTTCTTCGGCGGCCGAGTCCTGTCGAAGGTGCTGTTCGAGGCGTTCATGCCCTGACGGGCGCGGCCCGGCTCAGCAGCCCGGCCCGCGCGGACAGCCCTCGATCTCCACGCATGCGCGGCCGAGCGCGTGGGGCGGCCCTCCCGTGAACAGGTAGTTCAACAGCGCGACCGCGTCGCTGAGATCGCTGCGAGCCGAGCCGTTCCAGTCGGTGAGCATCGTGCCGCCCTCGTCGTCGCACGGCAGCTCGGCGACGCCCAGGAACAGATAGTTCAACAGGCACACGCCGTCGGAGAGGTCGACGCGACCGTCCTGGTTGCAGTCGCCGGGCTGCTGCGGTTGCGCGGTGGGCGCCTCGCCGCGAGCGATGATCTGCAGACCGTTCACCGCGCCGCGGCCGGTGCTCGAGTCCATGCGAATCTCGAACGACGACGCGTCGAGATCGGCGAAGACGGCGACGTTCTCGTTGACGCCGCTGCCGGCCAGATTGAACTCACCCGCGAAGGTCGCGTTGTCGACCAGCGTCACCGTGCGTCCGGCGACGGTCATGCGGAACGTGCGATCGTTGCGGTCGGCATCGGCGTAGATGAAGAGATCGTAGCCTTCCGCCGTGAACTCCTCGCCGAGCCCCGAGATCGCGATCGTGCCCTGGTCGTTCGGCCCGACGCCGTCGTCCGGCACGTCCCAGCTGATGTACGACGCCATCATGTCGCGATCGCCGCTCTGAGGAACCGCCGCGAAGTCGACACCGGAATTGCCGACGTAGGCGGAGCCGAGCGTCGAGCGCAGCGTCGCCGCGCTCGCGTCGCCGCGATCGTCGCGAAGCGGCACGACCATCTGGAAGGGCCCGGCCGGGTCGAACGCGACGTTGTTCCAGTGCGGCCCCCCCACGGCGGCGATGCCCGCGACGTCGGCCCCGCGAACCGTGAAGTCCGCGACGGGCACCGCGTCGCTCTTGAACAGATTGACGCTGATCGACGGCGCGGCACCGACGACCGCGCACGCGCGCTCCGAATCGCGGCTCTCCTCGCCCTCCGCACCGAGCGACGTCACGACGACACAGGCGAGCGCATTCGGATCGAGCCCGTCGACGACGAACTCGAGCCCGTCGATCGGCTCACCGGTGAGTCGCGCCCTCGGCGCCGGAGCGGTGCGATAGACGTGGAACCCCGTCGGTGTCCTGCCGAGAGTCGGCGCGTCCCACGTCACGCGAAGGCTCGTCGCGCCAGCCGTCGTGGCGAGGACGTTCGGCGGCGGCAACAGCAGTCGCGAGAAGTCCTGCACGACGATCGGCACCTCGTCGCCCTCGTTCAACGCGATCGTGTCGCCGTCATGCTCGGAACGCTCCCCGTCCGAGTACGACGTTCCGGTCAGCTCGAAGGTCAAGCTCTCCCCCGGCCGCAGCCTCGGGAGCGTCGCGTCGACCTCGTCGAACGAATCGATGAGCGCCTCCGCGAGGACGCGTACGACCTCGGGCTGCGACGCGGCCAGGTCCGTCGTCTCGGACAGGTCGCTCGCGAGATCGTAGAGAGTCCAGGTGCGCGTCGCGTAGTAGTAGATCGCCTTCCAATCGTCGATGCGGATCGAGCTGAACGGCTGGATGCCGGGACCGTTGCCGCCCCATTTGTGCGGATAATGCCATGTCATCGGGCGCGGGCGTGCGAGCGAACGGTCGCCTGCGAGCAGCCCCGCCAGATCGACGCCGTCGATCGTCTCGGCCGGCGGCCCTTCGACGCCGGCGACTGCGAGCAGGGTCGGGAACAGGTCCTCGACGCGCACGGGGACGTCACAATGTACGCCGGCCGGAATCGGCAAGAGGTCGGGCTGTACCGTCGGACCGGTCAGCGTCTGGCCAGCCCAGCCGAAGATCAGCGGAATGCGAACGCCTCCCTCGAGAGCCGATCCCTTGCCGCTCGCCAGCGGCGCATTGTGGTGGTGTCGCTGCCACGGATCGTCGGGATCGGCGGTGTTGGCGCGCGCGCTCGCCGACAGGCCGCCGTGATCCGAAACGAAGACGATGAGCGTGTCGTCCTCGAGCCCGAGATTCAGCACGGTCCCCACCACATCGCCGAGGCTCTCATCCATCGACTCGAGCATGGCCGCGTAGTCGTCCTCCGGATTCGGCCGGTCGGCGTAGTTGCCGACGTACGCCGGATCGCCTTGCCCGCCGAGCGGCGTGTGCACGGCGTAGTGCGACAGGTGGAGGAAGAACGGATAGCCGTCGGCGTGCGCGGCGCGAATCGCGGCGGCGGCCTCGGTCGTCAGCGCGTTCGTGATGTACGCGCCCTGCCCGTGCGACTCCATGCTCGGATGCTCGGCGCCGAAGGGTCCGAAGTAGCGTCCGGCCGCGCCTTGACCGCGCGGGCTGCCGACGCCGCTGCCGCCGATGTTGACGTCGAAACCATGACGCGTCGGAGCGGCTCCGGCGCCGTGTCCGAAGTGCGCCTTGCCGACGTGAATCGTACGGTAGCCGGCATCATGCAGCAGGCGCGGCAGCGTCGCGAAGCCCGAGTTCGGCTGGAGACCGGACTGCTGCCAGACCGCCGAGCGCAGCGCACCGACCGCGCTCTCGCCGTGCCCGACCCAGTCGGTGACGCGAGTGCGCGCCGGGTTCATGCCGGTGATCATGCTGACGCGCGACGGCGAGCAAACCGGGCTCGATGCATAGGCCTGCGTGAAACGCATGCCGCGCGCGGCGAGCGACGCCATGTGCGGCGTGTTGTAGAGCGCGTTGAGCGGCGTGCGTTCGGTGTGGAAGGGTACCGACGTGTCCTGCCAGCCCATGTCGTCGACGACGAACAGGACGATGTTCGGGCCGTCTCCCGGCGGCGGCGGATCGGGTGGGCCCGGCTCCTCTGGCGCGACGAAGCCGTTGGCGATGATCTGCAGACCGTTGACCGCCGCACGACCGGTGCTCGAAGCCACGTCGAGAGTGAACTCGGACGCGTCGAGATCCTCGAAGACGAAGAGGTTCGCGTCGGACCCGACACCCGCGGCGCGTCGAAACTCGCCGTCGAAGGTCGAGCTGTCGGCGCCAACGACGCTCCGGCCGCCCACCGTGACGGTGAACGTGCGATTGTTCACGTCGGCATCGCAGTACACGAACACGTCGTAGCCGGACGTCGTGAAGGCCTCCCCGAGTCCGCTGATCCGCATGCGGCCCTCGTCGTCGGGCGCGACACCGTCGCCCGGTGGGTCCCAGCTGACGTACTCGCTCATCAGGAGGCCGTCGGCAGACGCGACGGTCGTGCCGGAGTCACCGTTGTAGTACGAAGCGACCGTCGAGGTCACCGCGCCCGCAGCGCGCCCCTCGAAGTCGGAGAGCGCGATCGGGCCGAAGCCGGGCGAGCCGGTGATCGCCCCCGGCCCGCCGGGAACGAGCACGTTGTTCCAGCGCGGCAGGCGGACGGAGCCGGCCCACTCGGTATCCACGAGCACACCGCCGCTGTGGTAGAAGTTGATGCCGAGGGCGCTCGGCTCCTGGGCTCCGGCCATCGATGTGCCGAACGCGAACGACAAAGCAGCGAGGAGTGGTAGACGCATCATGACCCTCTCGACCCGGCTGGGGCTCCTTGGTGGGCCTCCATCCTACCCGCCGGCATGCAGATCGGACAGCGCCGCGGAGAGAGCGCTGGTCGACGGGCTGCTGTTCCGAGTGCTCGTCCCTGCCTTCGCGTTCGCGATCGCGATCGGCTCGACAGCGATCGCAGCGGCCGACTTGCCCGCGGTGGTCGTGATCGTGACCGACGATCAGGGCTACGCGGACATCAGCCTCAACCCGCATCACCCGAAGGAAGTCTCGACGCCGCACATGGACGCGTTCGCCAAGCACGGCATCGTGTTCGCGCAAGCGTACACGAGCGGCTCGGTGTGCTCGCCGACGCGCGCCGGCCTGATGCTCGGCCGCTACCAGCAGCGCGTGGGCGTGTACTCCGCCGGCGACGGCGGCCGCGGTTTCGATCCGACGATTCCCCTCTTCCCGTCGTTCCTTCCGGACGCGTACGTCTCGGCGGCGATCGGCAAGTGGCACCTCGGGCTCGACGCGGACTACCCCGAGCTCAAGTGGCACGCGCTGCGCCGAGGATTCGACGAGTGCTACAAGTTCATGGGCCGCGGTGGGCACGACTACTTCGATCTGCGCAAGGACGCGACGGGCAAGTTCCTCGGCCCGATCTATCGAGGTACGAAACGCATCGACGACAAGGGCTATCTGACCGACCGGCTGACCGAAGAGGCCGTGGCGTTCATCGATCGCCACAAATCGCGTCCGTTCTTTCTCTACCTCGCGTACAACGCGGTGCACGCGCCGGCCCAGGCGCCACGCGCGACCATCGAGCGGTACCGCCGCAAGTATCCGAAACTGTCCGAGCGGCGCGTCATCCTGATGGCGATGCTCGAGCATCTCGACGCGGGCGTCGGAGCCGTCGTCGCGAAGCTGAAGAAGGAGGGCCGATTCGACAACGCGATCGTGTTCCTGCTGACGGACAACGGCGGTGCGGCCGCGATGCAAGCGAACAACGCGCCGTTGCGCGGATTCAAGAGCAGCCTGTACGAGGGCGGCATCCGCACGCCGTTCATCGTCAGCTGGCCCGCCCGATTCGAAGGCGGGCGCACGATCGACACGCCGGTCGTGTCGCTCGACATCCTGCCGACCGTGCTCGACGCCGTCGGGAAGCTCCCACGCGATACGGCAACCTTTGACGGCAAGAGCCTCCTGCCGCTCCTCACCGGCACGGCATCGACGCACCACGAGACCCTCTACTGGAGCGAGGGCGGCGACAGCGGCGAGTGGGCCGTGCGACGCGGCGACTGGAAGCTGCACGTCATCCGGAATCAGCGCCGGCTGACCCATCTGGGGAAGGACCCGGCGGAGGCGGTCGACGTCGCCTCCGAGCATCCGGACAAGGTCGCGGCGCTGACCGCGGCCTACGACGCGTGGCTCGAGCCGATGGCCGAGCCGATCACCGGCGGAAGCAAGCGCTGGAAGAAGCGGCCGGGAGACACGACGAAGGGCCGCCGAAAGGCGCGGCGCAAGAACCGCGGCAGCAGCGAAGGCGAGGCGAAGCGCTAGCAGCCGGCCGAAAGAAACCCGTACTTCCGAGGCGTCCATTGCATCTATCCCGCGGGACCGGGAGGATGGAGCGTCCCCGTCCATCAACAATGAGGTTCGACCATGAGAATCCGTGGTCTCGCTTTGCTATCTGCCTTCCTCGCGCTGCCCATGGCAGCCTCGGCGCAGTCGGAATTGCAGCTTCTCCCTCCGCTCGAGCGTCTCGATACCGTGTTCGCCCCCGAAGCCATCGAGCTCGCCGATATCGACGGTGATGCCGTACTCGATGCAGTCGTGGTCGGACGGCTGGAGGCGGCGTTCGCGTGCTACCGCGGAGTG
The DNA here is from genome assembly GCA_964392615.1 of uncultured Planctomycetia bacterium. Taxonomy (GTDB): domain Bacteria; phylum Planctomycetota; class UBA8108; order UBA8108; family UBA8108; genus CAYMRB01. The sequence goes on from CAYMRB010000217.1 coordinate 6,955, forward strand.
GGCGACGGGTCTTTCGGCGAGGAGATCGCGAGGGGCCGCATGTACCTCGAGCCGATCGATCTCGTCGTGGACGACTTCAACGGAGACGGGCTGCCGGATATCGCCGGCATCAACGGCGCGTGTGGGTGAAACGGTCGATACTATCTCTCCATGGTCATGGGGAGCGAGACCGGCACTTTCGCTGAAACGGAACAGATCCTGACCGGCCCCACGCCGGTACAAATCGAGAAGGGCGATTTCAATCGAGACGGCGTGATCGACCTGGCGGTCCTCAGCGTCGGGACCTCGGGGGCCAACCTCGAGCTCAGTCGCACGCTCCACGTCCTCCCCGGCGACGAAGGCGAATTCGGGCTCCCCGTCGCGATCGCCCTGGACGGAGTCGACACCGCCGCTCGGTTTGCGGTGGGAGACTACGACGAGGACGGGTGGCTCGATCTGGCGCTGCTCGAGCCGACGACGGGGCAGATCCGGCTGGCGTTGAACGCTCAGAGCTCCGAGCAGCCCTCCTTCAACTCCCCGCCGGACCCGATCGCGGTGGGTGAGGGCGCGATCGATATCAAGACCGGCGATCTGGACGGAGACGGAGCGGCTGATTTCCTCGTCGCCTACGCGTCGCCGGAGCAGCCAGGTCAGATACGCGCCCTTCTCTCCGACGGAGCCGGCGGCGCCGCGGCGGGCGGTTCCGTCGCGCTCGACAGTCCCCCCACCTGCCTGGCCCTGGCCTTGATCGACGACGATGACGACCTCGACGTCGCGGTGGGCATGAGCGGGACGGGGGCGTACGTCATCGTCGGAGACGGCGCCGGAGGGTTCGAAGACCCGACGGGCGTGACCTTGCTGGGTGAGTCGTCCGACATCGCGATCGGTGATCTGAACGGGGCCGGTCACCGAGACCTGGCACTCGTGCGCCCGGAGGCGGATGCCATCAGCTCGGTCCTCGTGACCCCGAGTGGCCCCCCCGCTCGTTTCGTCCGTGGCGATGCCAACGTGGACGGCGAGATGGACATCAGTGACGCGATCTCCATCCTCGGCTACCTGTTCCTCGGAACGCCTGTGGACCTCCCGTGCCAGAAGAGCGCCGATGTAGATGACGAGAGCTCCGTGAACCTGACGGATGCCGTCTACATCCTGAACTTCCTCTTCCTCGACGCGGTGCGACCGGGATCTCCCTATCCCGATTGCGGCCTCGACCTGACGGCCGACGGCCTGACGTGCGAGAGCCACGCGCCGTGTGAGTAGCGCGGTCGACGGAGACGGATCAGAGAATAGCCGCTGGGCCCGGCAAGACGGCGGCTAGCGCTAGGAGCCCGTCCAGGAAAGGCTGAGAGCTCTCCAGGGCTCCATCAGGACCCGACGATCGACCTGGGATCGCAGCGCATCTCGATCGCAAGGCCTGACGACGCGGGAGCCAGCATCGCGTTCCGGGCACCGTGTGGCCGTCGGGGCCGCGTTCGGACCGTGCTGAGCCCCATCCGGTCCCTCATCCGCTCCCTACCGCGACGAACAGCTTGTTGAGGTTGTGTGCTGTCGAGACGATCGAGAACTCGAAGCCGACGTTCTCTTCCCCTCGCAGCAGGAACTGGCGGAAACCTCGTGCTGCCTTGATGTGGCCGAATACCGGCTCGACGACGATCTTGCGCAGTCGGTACCGACTGTCGTGGCCGGCTCGTTTCAGCTTTGCCCACATCGCTCGCACCCGCGTTCCGGCTCGCGAACAGCCCGGCGAGCGCCTCCAGGTGGGTCTTACGAAACACCGCGATCGTGCGGAAGTCGGGCTTCTCCATGGCCGTGACGGCCATGAAGTCGACTCGAATCTCGCAGGCCGTAGCGATCTTGCGCGACGAGTAGACCCCCGAGGAATATGCGTACAGCAGCAGCGCGACCATCATCGTCGGGTTGTACGGCGGGCGGCCGCGCTCATCGTCGCTGTACGCGGCGTAGATATCCGAGATATCCAGCTGCTCGCGCACCGTATCCCGGACGAAATGCGCCAGATGTCCCTGCGGAACGAGCTCGTGCACGCTCGGAGGAAGCAGCCAGGCCTGATCCACGTCCCACGGTCTGAATCTCTTCGCGGTCCTCTTCATGCCTCGCAGGATAGCGAATCGATGACGTCGTGGCGATGTGGCCGCGCCGGAATTGGCAATCGAAGAGAAGAGGAAGAAGGATTCACCACAGAGTCACAGAGATCACAGAGAAGGACCCAGAGGACGCGTCATGGAATCTTGTGCCGGGATCTGGAACTTCGCGGCGTGTCCTTCCAGCGTCAGCGACCGGTGCCCCTCGAATACAAGGGGATCGAGCTGGAATGCGGCTATCGTATCGACCTGCTGGTGGAAGCGTCGGTCGTCGTCGAGATCAAGGCCGTCACCAAGATCGAGCCGGTCCACGAGGCTCGACTCCTGACGTACATGAAACTGGGCCGCTGGAAGCTGGGATTGCTCATCAACTTCAACGTCCCACTTCTCAAGGACGGAATCCGAAGACGGGTCCTCTGAATCTTCTCCGCCTTCTCCTCTGTGATCTCTGTGACTCTGTGGTAGTCCCTCTTCTCAGCGAGACCGGGAGGCCAAGCTCGCGAAGTGTGGCGAGGCCTCCAGAGGCGAAGCTGGCTCGGCCTGTCGGCCTCGGTCCTGACGAGGGTTTCTTGGACAGCCTCCTAGTCCAGCAGCACGCACTTGCCGTCGTTCTGGCGCGCCAGGTCGAGGCACAGCTGCTTCATCGTCTGGCCGGCCTGCGCGAAGCCGATCGTGTGGATGCGGCACTTGCGGAAGCGGTTCTGATACTTGGCGATGCCGAGCACGCGAGCCGGGGGGATCTTCTCGTTCTTCACCGTCTTCGGCGCGCCGTCGGTCAGCAGGCAGATCGTATCGATGTCGCCGAACTTGAAGCTCTCGAGCAGCGCGGTGTCGGTCCGCGTCGCGCCGTTCGGCTTCAGCGCCCCCACCCAGCTCACGGCGCGTTCGATCTCGTCCTGCGACGCGTAGGTCAGCAAGCCCGCCGAGCCGTAGTACGCCATCTCGTGGTTGAAGCTCAGGATCCCGAACCGCACGTGAGCCGGCAGGCCGCGCAGCGTCTGGATCAGCTCCTTCTGCACGCGCGTGATGCGCATGACGTTCTCCTGCGTCGGCGCTGCAGTGCCTCCTGGGCCGCCGACGGAAGTACGCCCCTTCTTCTTCGAAGAGCCGCGATCGGGCTCCTTGATCACCGTGTCCGGGATCGTCATGCTGTGCGAGATGTCGATGATGAACAGCACGCGGTCGGAATCGACGGAGACCGAGAAGAAGCTCGGAGGCTTGTAGAGCGCCGTGCGGCGCTTGCCCTTCGGCTCCTTTCTCTTCTTCGGGGCCCGCCCCTCCTTGTGCGCCTTCCAGTAATCGCGCCACAGGTCGGCGATCTGGAAATCCTGCCCGGTAAGATCCTCGAGGGCGTGGCGCAGGTCCCAATAGACGCGACCGCGAGACTTGCGCTCGTAGATGGCGAGAGCATCGATCAACGGCTCGACCGAGTCGTCGGGGCGTTTGAGCTCTCGAATCCAGCGCAGCGCGGCGAAGACGACCGATTTGTGCCGCCGGTTCTTGAGCGCGGCATGGATCGCGTCGAGCGCCTTCGGATCGTCCTTGCTCCAGCGAGCGCAGACGGCGAGGAGGATAACGGTCGAGGTCAGCTGCTTCCCCTTCGCGACCGTGTCGTAGACGAACTTCCGGACCTTCGGGTCGGTCATTCCGGCAACGCTGCCGCCGGCGTGCCGATCCAGGCCCCAGTCCTTCCCGCCCATCGCGTACTTGATAATCGCCTCGGCACCGCGCTCGTCGTTCGTTCGGGCGAGGTCGGTCACGTAGCCGACAGCCGCGTCGAAGTTCTTCTGGAGGACCGCGGCTTTCAGGGCGCTCTCGGTCTTCGCCCAGCCCTTCGGCGGCGGGTCGCCGGCGGCGGCGTTGTTCGCCACGGTGGCAGCTGCCAAGATCACGACGCACACGAGGGCCGTCCGATATCCGTACGTCGCTCCCGCGGTGCTGCGGCTCTTCATTCGACTGTCTCCGGGGATTCGTGGGCAGTGTGGCTCGACAGGTCGAGTTCCGTCATTCTACAGCCTCTCTCGAGCGGAGAAAGGGAACACCGCTCGGGTTTGACGACCTGGCACGATGTTCTATCCTTCGAAGGATCATCCCCCCTCTTCCACGCCGTGGCCCCCAAGGGCCGATGGGCGAAGCGGCAGCTGGGGGCGATCGCCGGAACGGCTGAACTCGGGGAACGCATGCAGCTGCTCGATTTTCTACGTTTGCAGGACAAGAAGCGCAGCGTGGGCACGCTCGTCTTGGGCAAGACGAACGGCTTCCGCGAGGTGTTCTTCGAGCAGGAGGTCATCTACCTCTGTGGCGACACCTACTCGGGGCGCGTCGACATGCCGAGCCTCGGGTGCTCTGGCCTGCTCGCTCGCCATCTGTCGCCGGAGCGGCTCGAGTCGACGCTGTCGAGCGACGACCTGAAGACCACGATGCTGCCTCAGGTCTTGCACGAACACGGATTGCTCGACGACCCGGAGAGTCTCGAGCGCCTGGCCGTCGCGCACGTGTACGAGGAGATTCTCGATCTCCTCCTGCGCTGCAAGGGCTCGTTCACGTTCCAGGAGGGCAGGGTTCCGGAGAAGCTCATCGCCGCCGACGGCATGGCCTCGAGCACGCCGGTCGCGCTTCACAACCTCATCGCGAGCTTCGAGGAGCGCCTTCGCGCCCGCGAGCGGTTGCGGGCGGTCCTTCCGTCGCACGAGGAAGTGTTCGTCCTGACCGAAAAGGGCATGGCGTACAAGCAGCAGCATCCGGAAGACTTCGCGCTGCAGCGACTGCTCGGCCTCGTGGACGGCTTCCGCGACCTGCGCACGATTCTCGAGGCGACACGGTTCTTCGAACACTTCACGCTCGATTTGATCGTCAGCTGTCTCGATCGAGGCTTCCTCAAGAAGACGGCGCTGCCGGAGCTGCGCGGCATCTCGACCAGCAAGCTGACGGTCGATGAGTGCCGCCAGCACCTGCCCGCATTCAAGAGCGCGGTGAAGTACGGCGTCGACGAGCTGGCGGCTCGAGAGCGCCTCGCGATTCTCCACGAGAAGCTCGGCGAGATCGACGAGGCCGTCGTCCAGTTCAACTTCGTCGGCGACGCGCTCTACCGGATGGGCAAGGCGGCGAACGCGATCAAGGCATACCACCGCGCCAGGACGCTGAAGCCGCAGGAGCAGCTGATCAGCGACAAGATCACGCGGATCTACTCGGAAGCCGCGGAGGAGCAGATCCTCCATGGCGACCACGCGCAGGGGGCGCAGCTCCTCGAAAACGCGCTGCGCGTGTGCCCGGAGGACTGGACGGTCTTCGAGAAGCTCGTCGGCATCCGGACTCGCTCCGCACAGCTGAAGGAGCTGGCGGAGCAGTGCGAGAGCATCGCGGCCCGAGCGAAAGAGGCCGGCAATCCCAGCGCGGCGATCAAGGCCTACGCGATCGTTCTCGAGAAGCTCCCCCACCACGTCGGCTTCAAGAAGCGGCTGATCAACGCGTACCTGGACAACCGTGACGTCGAGACGGCGAAGAAGCTCCTGAGCGAGCTCGCCTCGCGGCATCTCGAGAAGAACGAGCACGAAAGAGCCCTCGAAGTCGTCGAGAAGCTGCTGCGCCTGGGGCCGCGGACGGATGATCTCGTCCGCCTGCGCAAGAGCTTGAGGCTGCGGCTCGGGCTTCGCGAGAAGCGGACGGGCTCGCGACGCAAGGTGATGATTCCGATCGTGCTCGCGTTCGGGCTGCTGGCGTACCAGGCGTGGAGCTACTTCAGCTGGGCGAGCTTGGAGCAGGAAAAGGTCGCCGTCGCGGCGTCGCCCGACAGGGCAGCAGACGACGCGGCGGGAGACGCGGCGGGAGACGCGGCGGGAGACGCGACCGACTCGAGCGACGTCGAGCTGGTCCGGGCGCGGATCGTGCCGAGCGAGAAGGAGATTCGCTGGCGCCGGCTTGCGGGGCGCTGCCGGCGCTTCGTGCAGCTGTTCCCGGTCAGCTTCTTCTCGTCGCGCGCGGAGGAGCTCGCGGGCAAGTGTGAGCTTCGTGTTCGCACGCTGGAGGCGACGCGAGAGCAAGCCAAGGACTCGATACTCGAGGACGCCCAGCTCTATGTCGTCGAGGGAGAGCGCGCCAGGGTCGAGGAAATCCTGACGCCGTTGCTGACGCTCGAGCCGGCGGATCGCTGGACGTCGCAAGCTCGCGAAGTGATCGCCGGGCTCGATCGCGTGCGGGGATCATCGGCCGCGTACTTCCGCGATGCACAAGCGCTCGAGAAAGCGGGCGAGCCGCGCAAGGCGTTCCGAATCTATCAGCGCCTGCTGAAGGAGTTCCCGCAGTCGCAGTACGCGACCGACCTCGAGCTGCCTGTCTTGGTCGAGTCGCGTCCGGCCGGCGCCGATGTCGTCGATCTCGAGCGCTACGACAGCATGGAGGGCATCGTCGGCAAGACCCCCGTCGTCATCCACTTGATACCGGGAGAGCAGAGAGCGCTGGAGCTGACCTACCCGGATCACTTCCCGCTGCGAACGACGCTGACGGAGGATGATGGGGTCTACAATCTGTTCCTGCTGCTCCGCGAGCCGCAGGCCGAGGTCCCACTGCGAGCCCAGCCGACGCGCGCGCCGCTGAAGATTGGCCGTGAGGCCATCCTCGCGTACGGCGACGGCGTGCTCGAGATCCGCGACCTCGACAACAGCGATGCGGTGGGTCACTACACACGCAACGCGCTGCACGAGTTGCAGGGCGATCCAGTCCGCACGGACGACGGGATCTACACGGTCTGGAACGACGGCATGATCGTACGCCTGTCGACGAGCGTGCGGCAGGGAAGGCTCAAGCGCGTAGCGCAACGCTCACTTCCGAACGACGGGCTCGGCGTGCCGACGACGGCGCTCGTCGTGACCGGCAGTGGCAAGCTGCTGGCGCTCGGCACGGTGCGGCAGGAGATCTTGCTCGTCGACGCGACGAACCTCGAAGTGGCCGGCAGGATGGACGTCGGCGGACGTCCGACGTATCTCGAGCGGGTCGATGACCAGCGCATCGCGGTCGCGACGGCGCAGGGGAAGGTCGCGGTGTTCCGGGTCGCCACGCGCAAGCGCGCGTGGGAACGCGAGCTGGGAGCGATCGAGGGCTCGCCGGAACGCGTCGGAGAAGCGATCGTCGTCCTGTCGACGGACCGGCGGCTCCACTTCCTCGACGTCACCACGGGCGAGGACCGCTTCAAGGCGGCGGTGCTGAAGGCCGGAGATCGCGTCGTGCGCGACGCCCTGGGAGGCTTGGTCTACGTGTGGAGCGCACGCCGCAAGCTGGCGACGATCCACCCGGCGACCGGCAAGGTTCTCGGCCAGCGCTCGATGCCGCTGGAGCCGGAAGAGCTCGTCGCGATCGGTGGCGCGCTGGCGGTCGTCCACCGCGAGCGGCACGGCCTGCTCGTGCTCGACGGCGAGAGCCTGACGCCCCTCTGGGCCACGGAAACGCAGACGCCGATCCGATCGGTCGCCGCGGACGCGCGCGGCCTCATCGCCGTGCTCGCGAACAAGCGGTTGGTCGCGTACGGCGCGGCGGAGTAGGGCGCGCTACGCGCTCGCTTCAGAGGTCGTCGGAGAGCAAGCACCGCTCGACGAAGCCCGCGGGCAGCGACAGGACCTTCGAGGCGGCCGCGGCGAGCTGCGTCTTTCGCCTCGCGACATCGACCGTCGGGTCGACTCGGCGCGCCAGGTCGAGCTTCTCCGCGGCCCAGGCCTGCAGGCATCGCCTCAGGTCGAGCTGCACGCACGGCGCTCCCGCCACGAGAAGACTGTGAACATCGGCCGCCGAGCAAGGAGCCTTCCTCGCCAACGGCACCTCGACCGAAGCGGCAACGCGAACGCTGCGGTGAGCGTAGTGCACGATGCGGACCGCGTCGACGTCGACCGTCGGCTCCTCCGAGCAGCTCTTCAACTCGGCCTCGAGCTGGTCCATCATCGTGCGGGGGAGCGGCTCTTTGATGTACCCGACCGCGATGTGGACCGCCTCGGTCTCATCGCACGAGCGGATGTTCAGGACGGCCTTGAGATCCGTTCGCAGCTGCTTCAACCGCGCTGCGGACGATCCCGTGGCCTGACCGAGCAGCACGATCTCGCCTCGACCGTTCACACAGAGCCGGTCGAACACGGCTGTGAAGCGGCGACAGCCGGAGCTCTGCAGGATGTCCAGCAGCTGATCGATGGCACCGAGCCCCTGCTCGTCGTCGCTGTCCTCGCCCTGGCGAGAAAGGACCGTGTCGGCGGCCTTTCCGGGCTGCTCGTAGTTCGATCGGACGGCTGACCCGATCGTCGTGTGCATGTGGTGCAATCCGTACAGCCGGACGAAATCGGCGCATGCGCTCTCGATGATGGCGCGGATAGCGAGCAGGGCCCGCTGGAATCCCTCCGCACTCGAGCCGCTGAAGGGCGCTCCCGCCAGGACGGTCGTCCCGAACGCCGAGAGGAGGGGAAAGTTCTTCAACGACGACGGGTCGTAGTCACCGGTCGTCTTGATGATCGGCTTCATGGTTCCTTCCTTGCTGCTCGTGACGCGTGCCCACGTGCGCGGGCTTCTGCCAGGGCGTCGCCGCGGGAATCGTCCTCGCGGCATCGACAAGCAAGGTAGCCGATCGTGTTGAATCGCGATGAAACAGAAACATTTCTGCACGCGAGAGCCCGGTCGATCGCGTCTCGCTGATCGAACGGGCCCTTCTGCCCCGCACTCCCGGGAGACTACAGCGTGTCGAGGAAGCCCTCGAGCATGCGACTGCGGCGCGGATGCTGGAGCTTGCAGAGAGACTTCGCCTCGATCTGCCGAACCCGCTCACGCGTCACCTTGAAGATCTTCCCGACCTCTTCGAGGGTGTAGGTGTTCCCGTCGCCCAGGCCGAAGCGCAGCTTGATGATCTCGCGCTCGCGATAGTTGAGCGTGTCGAGAACCTGGCTCAGCCTCTCCTTGAGCATCGCGTGGGTCGCCGAGCGGACCGGCGATACTGCGCCCTTGTCTTCGAGGAGATCTCCGAAGAGCCCGTCGTCCGAGTCGCCGATGGGGCGATCCAGAGAGATCGGGTGCCGGGACATCTTGACGACCCTGCGCGTCTCGTCCTCGCTGATGTCGAGCTGATGCGCGATCTCCTTGATCGTCGGCTCGCGACCGATCGTCTGGGTGAGCTGCTTGATCGCGTTGCGGACCTGGCTCATCCTCTCGATCATGTGGACCGGAATGCGAATCGTCCGCGCCTGGTCCGCGACCGAGCGCGTGATCGCCTGGCGAATCCACCATGTGGCGTAGGTCGAGAATTTGAACCCGCGACGATACTCGTACTTCTCGACGGC
>CAYMRB010000218.1:0-16318 GCA_964392615.1 uncultured Planctomycetia bacterium
TTGCCGTTGCAGTCTCGGCTCAGCGGGCGGCGGCGCAGGACGTACGGAGTCAACTGGTCGTACGCGACCAGAAGATCCAGCGCGCCGGTCTCGTCCTCTTCCGGCGGCGCAGGGCGAAACGGCACGACGCGCAGAGCGATGTCGACTCGCGGCGGCGCATCGATCCAATCGGGCGCCGGTCGGAAGACCTCCGATCCCGTGTTCTCGATGATCAGCACGTAGGGATCGGGACGACGGTCGTTGGAGCGCGCTCCCGCGACCACGATGTCGATGTCGCCGTCGCCGTCGATATCGCCGACGCGCGGATTCTCGATATGCTGCGGGCACGGAATCCGCTGGCTGAGCGCGAGCGTTCCGCCGTCGTTGTGGAACAGCGAGAATTCGTCGCCGCCCCACGACCGCGGATGCGCGACGAGGAGGTCGGTGTCACCGTCGGCGTCGAAATCGGCGGCCTGGAGCCAGTACGGATCCTCCTGTGTCGGCAATCTCTCTTCGGGACCGAACGTGCCGTCGCCGCTGTTGCGGAGCGTGACCAGGTGGTCGTCTCGGGTCGCTGCGACCAGATCGGGGCGGTCGTCACCGTCCAGATCGACGAGGACGGCCGAGCTGGCGCCAGCACCCGCGAGTTCGTCAAGCGGCTCATCGTCGAACGTGCCGTCGCCGCGATTGCGGAGCAGCGCCAGGCGGTTGCCCGAATAGGTGACGACGTCGATATCGCCGTCACCGTCGGCATCGCCGATCAGCATCGAGTCCCAGATCGCGATGCTCCATTCGGCGTAGGTCGGCGCGCCGAGAGCGCCACTGCCGTCGCCGAGCAAGACCGCGTATTCCGGACGGGAACGGTTCGAGGCGAGGAGGTCGAGGTGCCCATCGCCGTTCAGATCGGCTGCGCGCGCACCTCCGACGAAACGCTCTTCGAAGACGAGCTCGACGGGATCGTCGAACGTGCCGTCGCCGCGATTGAGAACGACGTCGATTCCGCGTCCGACGAGAACCGCGTCGTCGTCTCCGTCACCGTCGAGATCGGCGACCTCGATCCGGTGTGCGTGGCGCGGGCTGAGTCGCTCTCGCTCGACGAATGGCCCGTTGCGCGTCTGCTCGATGTCGCACGCGTCGGGGATGCCGTTCACGTTGCAATCCGGCGTCGATCCGTCGGCGACCTCCGTCGCGTCGTCGGTGCCATTGCCGTTGCAGTCCTCGGCTCGAGCGGTGGCGACGAACACCGCAACGTGGAGAACGGCGAATAGCAGAATGCGCGCAGGCATGGCAGGTCCTCTCGCGTGTCGTTCGATGAGATCCGAACCCGCATACGAGTCTATCCGGACCGTTCGGCGCGAGTCGCGCCAAAACCGCGAACCGCCGCGCCGAGGTCTGCACCGCCGGCGAGCGCTCAAGGAGACGGCGCCATTCGGTCGACACTCGGGCTGTGTGAGTGTGGCTGGCCTGCCACAGGCTCGCCTCGGAGTTCGCTTTTCGGAAGAAACCCGCGGCGCTGGTAGTGCTGTTGCCCATGACGGCGACCGAGAACGGCGCCACCGCGTCGAGTCTTGCGTCGGTGGGAGGGTGTCGTCGCGCGAGGGATTCGAAGGAGACCACGCCATGGCGTTCCGTTTCACCGGCCCCGGGGAGCAGAGGCTCGGGGCCTTCAGTCTGATCGAGGTCTTCCTCGTGGTGCTCGTCGTCTTCATCCTGCTCGCACTGGCGATACCGCGAATCTCGTCGATGCGAGACTCGGCCGATCGGGCATCTTGTATCGCGAACCTCCGCGCGATCGAGCTGGCGATTACAAAGTGGGAAGACGAGAAGGGGCGGGAGTTCCCACAGGGGTGGATCGACAAGGCCGGGCTGGGGGGCGGAAAGAAATCGTGCGATCTGAGCCTCTACGTCGAGAGCAAGTCGGTGTTCGACTGCTCAGCGAACGGCAGGAACGGAAGCGAGTACTTCTACGTCCTCCCGGTGAACGATCAGGTGAACAAGTACGCTGACTACTTCCCCGGGGTGAACTGCTACGGGGCAGGGCGCCCGCCTCACCTGAGGCTCGAGCATCCGCACACGACGTACTCCGAGGATCCGTATAAGAAGGCGGGCGGCGTTCCTCCGAGCCTGTGAGAGGGGCGATCCCTCGATCTCCCGTCGCAGGGTGGGAGGTACCCTCCACGCCGTCTCCGCGGTAGCATGTCCCGCTGGTTCAGCCGACCGTTGACAACCATGCGAGGCCCGCGACCGTGATGAGAATACTGACCGCCCTGTGGCTCGTCGCCCTGCTGCCTGTCGTCTTCTGCGCCTGCACGTCTCCCGAATCCGAAGGCTCGGAGGCCGGTAAGGCTGCGGTACGCCGGCCGAACGTCGTCTTCGTGCTGACCGACGACCAGCGCTGGGACCAGATGTCCTGCGCGGGGCACCCGTTCCTGCGCACGCCGAACATGGATCGCCTCGCGAGCGAGGGCGCGCGGTTCGCGAACATGTTCGTCACGACGTCGCTGTGCTCGCCGAGCCGCGCGTCGTTCCTGTCCGGTCTCTACGCGCACACGCACGGGGTCGTGAACAACTTCACCGACTACCCGACGGATCTCGCGAGCTTCCCGCGGCGGTTGCAGGAGGCGGGCTACGAGACCGCGTACGTCGGCAAGTGGCACATGGGCGAAGCGAGCGACGCGAAGCGGCCCGGCTTCGACTATTGGGTGTCGCACAAGGGGCAGGGGAAGTACCAGGACACCGAGTTCAACGTCAACGGCGAGCAGCGCGTCGTCCCCGGCTACTACACCAACGTCGTCACGGACATGGCGATCGACTGGCTGAAGGGACGCAGTGACGAGCAGCCGTTCCTCATGATCCTGGGACACAAGGCGCCGCACACGCCGTTCACGCCGGAAGAGAAGTACACGACCGTATTCGACGAGGTCCCGATCGGCTATCCCGAGAGCGCGTTCGCCCTCGATACGAAGCCCGCCTGGGTGCGTGAGCGCATCGATACGTGGCACGGCATCTACGGGCCGATCTATGGCTATCGCAAGGACTTCCCCGACACGAGCCCCGAGGGCGTGGTGCACTTCGATCGCTTCGTTCGCTCGTACACGGCGACGATGCTGAGCATCGACGACAGCCTCGGTCGCCTGTACGACGCGCTGTCGGAGAAGGGTATCCTCGACGACACCGTCATCGTGTTCGCGGGCGACAACGGCTTCTTCCTCGGCGAGCACGGCATGAGCGACAAGCGCACGATGCACGAGGAGAGCATTCGCGTGCCCATGCTCGTGCGCTATCCACCTCTCGCGAAGCCGGGGACGGTCGTCGAGCAGCAGGTGCTGAACATCGATCTCGCGCCGAGCATTCTGGAAATCTGCGGTGCCGCGCCGCTCGAGAACATCCACGGCCGCTCGTGGAAGGGGATTCTCAGCGGCGAGTCGACGCAGTGGCGCAAGAGCTGGTACTACGAGTACAACTACGAGAAGCAGTTCCCGTACACGCCGAACGTCCGCGGCGTGCGAACGGACCGCTGGAAGTACGTCCACTACCCGCACGGCGACGGCGGTCCGGATCGCCATATGGCAGAGCTCTACGACCTGAAGGCCGATCCGGGCGAGCGAAGCAATCTGATCGCGCAGCCGCAGTACGCCGACCAGGTCAAGGAGCTCAGCGCCGAGCTCGAGCGCCTGATGCGCGAGACGGACGCGCTGCCGGATGAGATGCCGCTCGACGAGGGCGTCAAGAAGGCGCTGCCGGACGAGGACATCCGCTGAGGATCACTTGCCCGTCGCGCGCGGCGGCTGCCCCGTGATCTCGCGGTAGTACGCGTCCATCGTCTGGTGGTACGCGCGGTACGACGGAAAGAACGGCGGACGGTTGCCCTGGTTCCAGCGGTTCCAGAGCGCCGTCAGCCGTTCGACGTCGTCGGGGCGCGGTGCCGCCAGGTCCGTCGTCTCGCCGATGTCGGCGTCGAGGTCGTAGAGGGCCGGCTTCTCTCGGGGGCCGGCCTGGACGAGCTTCAGCGCGCCGGAACGGACCGCCCAGGCCGCGCCGTTCTCCTGGCGCCAGTAGAGCGCTTCGTGGGGCGGTCCCTTCTCTTCGCCCTTCAGATATGGCAGCAGCGACACACCGTCGAGGCGCTCGTTCGCCGCCACGTCGATGCCGGCGACCGCGAGCGCGGTGCACGAGATGTCGTGCGAGATGACCGGGTGGGGATACACGGTCCCCTGCGGCAGCACGCCGGGCCACGACGCGATGAACGGCACGCGGATGCCGCCCTCGAACACCTTGCCCTTCGTACCGCGGAGAGGCCCGTTGTCCGAGGCGTTATGGGGTTCCGGGCCGCCGTTGTCGCTGAGGAAGAAGATGAGCGTCTTGTCGCGCAGCGACGCGCGCTCGAGGCTGCGCAGGATCTCGCCGACGCCGTCGTCCATCGCGCGGACCATCGCGACGTACTTCTGGCGCTTCGTCGGTCCGGCCTTTCTCGCCTTCTTCGAGCCTTTCGGTGAAGGGCTCGAGCGCATGGCCGCGTCGAGGTACTCCTTCGGCGCTTGCAGCGGCGTGTGCGGCGCGTTGTACGCCACGTACAGGAAGAACGGCTTGTCGCGATTCGCGTCGATGAATCCGATCGCGCTGCGCGACAGCGACGTCGTCAGGTACTCGGTCAAGACCTCCGGCTTGCCGTCGCGTTCGAGCGGCACGAAGTAGCCCTCGCCCATCGGACGGAGCAGGTCGACCGAGAAGTAGTCGTGCCCGCCGCCGCGGAAGCCGTAGAAGAAGTCGAATCCGCGCTGCAGCGGATGAAACGGCTTCGCCGCGCCGAGGTGCCACTTGCCGACCGCGCCGGTGGCCCGACCCGCAGCGCGCAAGCGCGTCGCGATCGTCTTCTCGCTGCGGGGGAGGCCCAGGTGGTTGTTGTGCGGGTCGTACGGCATATTGCGCTCGTAGCCGAAGCGATGCTGGTAGCGCCCCGTCATCAACGAGGCTCGCATCGGGCTGCAGAACGAGTGTGCCGCGTAGCCGCTCGAGCAGCGGACGCCGGTGGCTGCGAGGCGATCGATGTTCGGCGTGGCGATGTCGCGGCAGCCGTGGACGCCGACGTCTCCGTAGCCGAGATCGTCGGCCAGAATCACGACGACGTTCGCCTGGCGATTCTCGACGGCGTGAAGCGGACCCGCGACGAGCGCGGCGAGAGTTCCGAGCGTGAGGATGCGGACGAGTGGTCTTGCTGGCATGGTGAGCTAGATGTCAGAGGTTATTCCTTCTCCGGCGCGCTCTCGGACGCGTCGTGATACGGACCGACCGTGACGACGTTCGACACGCCGGTGCCTCGCGGGCCGGACGGCGTCGGCCGGAGCGCGAACACGCGGTAGCGGTATGTCGCGGCCGGCTCGACGTTCGTGTCCGTTGCCGCGGTTTGGTTCGGCCCGGGAAGCCCGACGGCGTTTCGGAATCCGTCGCAATCGGCGCCGGTGCAGCGCTGGACGATGAACGCGCCCTCGTCGGTCGCGTTGTCCTTCCACTCCAGGCGGATGCGTCGTGCGCCACGTTCGACGACGCACAGATCGCTCGGCGCGTCGGCCGACGGTGATCCCGGTCGCGGTTGCTCGCGCGGATCGCCGCGGCGCCCAGGGCCGTGTCCGCGCTTCCCTCGTGCGGCGAAATCGGGACGCGGCCCGGGAGAGTCGATTTGCGCGCGGGCGGTCTCGTAGCGTCGATGCATGAACGCCTTCATCGACTGCACGATCGATTCGTAGTCTGTGTCGCCAGGCACCGTGGCTCGCCGATGCGGAAACGGGTCTTCGGCGAGGTGTGGCGCGATCTGCGCGAACAGCGTGTCGAGCCTCTTTTCGAGAGCCTCCGGCCGGAAGGACGTTTCGAGCAGTCGGTCGACGCGTTGGCGGTAGAGCGCGAGAAGCTCGTCGTCGGCGACGATACGTTCGAGCAACGGCCGCGGCGGCGCCGGGACCGGCCACGCGGCGTGCCAATCGTCGATGACCGCGATGCGGCCGAAGGCCTCTTGGGCGAAGCCGACGTCGAGGTCCCATGGCAGGTAGAACCAGCGCCCTGTAGCCGACGATCGGTAGAGGTAGTAGTTGTGCGGGCCCCAGCCGGTGTACTGATCGAACGCGCCGGACAGCATCAGCACGGCCATCGAGGAGATGAAGGAGTCGAGATCGAACACCGCGCCGAACCGCGCGGCGAACTCTTCCTGCGGCACGCGATGCAGCCCGCGAATCAGGTCGGCGATCGGCGCCACCGATTCGTCCGCCCCCTTCGGCTCGAAGGCCTTGCTGTAGAGGAGCGGTTCGTCGCCGACGAAGCGCAGGTCGGCGCCGGGGCCGCCGCGATGCACCTTGTACAGCGCGCCGTCAGCGTCGTCGAAGCGGTGCCTGAGATACGCTCGATCGATGCGCTCG
The DNA here is from genome assembly GCA_964392615.1 of uncultured Planctomycetia bacterium. Taxonomy (GTDB): domain Bacteria; phylum Planctomycetota; class UBA8108; order UBA8108; family UBA8108; genus CAYMRB01. The sequence goes on from CAYMRB010000218.1 coordinate 6,387, forward strand.
ACGTTGACGTAGACGCCCTGGTACTCGCCGTTCAGTGACACCCGAGCATAACTCGTTCGCGGCGCGCGGACGCCGACGTCACGCAGCGCATCGGTGATCAATCGTTCGCTGAACAAGCTGCCGAACTGCACGCCGTTGTCGAGAGCGACGCGGCGCAGCCCCAAGAACCGCTGGCCCGCGACGTACTCCGAGAACTTGACGAGAAAGCTCCGCTTGTGCCGCTGCTCGGGGCGAGACGAGCTATCGCCCTTGAATCGAATGCCGACGTTCTGAACCTCGCGGCCATTCCACCGAAACGTCCCCGGCACGTAGACGCGTTCGGGAAGCGCGGCGAGCATACGCTCGACATCCGACGGGGCGATGTCGAGCTCGACGGTCTGAACGACGTCGGGATCGTAGAACGAGGCGCGAGAGCGCTCGTCATCATCCTGCACCGTACCGCCCCCGGGACTCGTGGGCGGGCCGGAGCAGCCGGCCGCCAACGCACAGCCGACCGCAAACGCCAAGAGCGAAACCCTCGGCGAGAAGCCGGAGGCGCGTAGTCGACTGAGCGCAACGAAGCCAGCGGGCGGAGATGCCGCTCGAATGCACAGATATTTGTGAAAGGCGGCACTAAGGGGGCCTGCGGCGACAGCCACAGACCCCCGTTTTCTCAGAGCTTCCAAGGCTTGCGGTAGTCGACCTTCTTCAGGAGCTTGTCCGCGTCCGCGTCGCCGACGATCGTCTCGGTCTTCGGGTCGAAGCGGAGCTCGCGACCGCCGAGCGCCTCGCTGACGAGGCCGAGGTGACCGGGCGTGATCGAGCGGTGGCCCGTCTCGGCCGGGCAGATGCACTCCTTGCCGGTCTTGATGCCGTCGAGGAAGTTGCGGTGGTGTTCGGGCGAGTGGTAGACCTTGACCGGGCCCGGGTTGAAGCCGTTCTTCGTCCACTCGGGGCTCGACGCGCGGAACTTGCCGCGGGCGACGAACACCCAGCCGTCCTCGCCGATCCACTTGCAGCCGCGTTCGTAGCGGTTCGAAATGCTCGACGTCGTGCCGGTCGCGTACTTGCACCGGACCTCGTACTTCCACGCGGAGTCCCAGACCGTGCGGTCCGCCGCGTACTCGAAGCCGGCCGCCTGCACCTCGACGGGACCGGAACGATCCATATCGAGGCCCCAGTGGGCGATGTCGTTGTGGTGGCCGATCCAGTCCATCAGCTGGCCGCCGCCGTACGACAGATGCCAGCGCCAGTTCCAGTGGAACCTGTCCTTGTGGAACGGCAGCTTGGGCGACGGTCCACACCAGAAGTCGTAGTCGGCGTGCGCCGGCGGATCCTGCGGGGCCGTGCTCCCCTTGTGCTGTCGGTGTCCCGTCGGCAGTCCGACCTCGACGTGCTTCACCTTGCCTATGACACCGTTTCGAATCAGCTGCGCGGCACGGCGGAAGTTGTCGTGCGATCGCTGCTGGCTGCCGACCTGGAAGATCACCCCGTTCTTCTTGACCGCCGCGACCATGGCTTGACCCTCGGCGAAGGTGTGCGCCATCGGCTTCTGGCAGTAGATCGCCTTCTTCGCGTTGGCGGCGGCGACGGCGGCCAGCGCGTGCCAGTGATCCGGCGTCGCGATACAGACCGCGTCGAGGTCTTTGTGCGCGATCAGGTCGCGGTAGTCCTTGTACTTCGCGCAATCGTCGTTCTTGTAGTGCTTGTTGACGTCTGAAGCGCCTCGAGCGAGGTGCTGCTCATCAACGTCGCAGACGGCGACGACCTGCGCGTCCCCATTGCGCATGAACCCGCGCGTGTTGCCGCGCCCCATTCCGCCCTGACCGATCGTGCCGATGACGATCCGGTCGTTCGGGGCGACCGCTGGGCCGAGGCCGAGGACGCTCGACGGGACGAGGAGGGGCGCAGCGATCGCGCTGGAGGCTGCGGCGAGGAACCGACGCCGCGAGAGGTGCTTTCCGTGCTTCATGTTCGGAATCTCGAGAAGAGAAGAGTGATCGAACGGACTTCGCAAACCTCCATTAGGAGAGAGAGCCGGCACCCGCGCAAGGGCCGAGGGCGGCGGTACGGACACTCGCTGAGCGGCCGAAGTCGCTACAATGAGCCTGCGATCTGGCGCCGTCGGTAATGGAGAAACAAGATGTCGAGCCCGCGCACTCTGCTGACCTCGTGCCTCGTGTGGACACTCGCGTGCGTCTTGCAGAGCAGCCTTCTGCGAGCTGACGAGAGTACCTGGCCCCGTTTCCATGGCCCGAAGGGGGACAATCTCTCCGACGAGACCGGCCTGTTGAGGGAGTGGCCTCCCGAGGGACCGAAGCTGCTGTGGACGGCCGAGAATCTGGGCTTCGGCTACTCCACCGTGTCGATTGCTCACTCGACCGTCTACACCGGCGGAAACATCGACAAGAAGATGGTCATCACGGCCCTCGATCTCGACGGGAACGTCCGCTGGAAGTTCGACGAGTACGACGGCTACGAGAAGCACATGGCCGGCTCGCGCGCGACTCCGACGATCGATGGTGACCGGCTGTATCACAAGAGCCCCATCGGCGACGTGTTCTGTCTGAAGGCCAAGACGGGCAAGAAGATCTGGGGGCTCAACATCCTCGAGAAGTTCGGCAGCGAGAACATTCGCTGGGCGTTGTCCGAGTCCTTGCTGATCGATGGCGACCGCGTGATCTGCTCCCCCTGCGGGCCGAACACCGCCGTCGTCGCGTTGAACAAGATGACCGGCGAGACGGTCTGGAAGTCGGCGAGTGCCGACGGCGACCTCGCCAGCTACGCCTCGCCGATTCTCGTCGAGTATCAGGGGCTGCGCATCATCCTGACGATGACCGCCAAAGCGTTGATCGGTGTCCACGCCGACACGGGCAAGCTGCTCTTCCGGTTTCCGCACGAGACGGAGCACGAGGCCAACGTCGCGTCGCCGGTCTACCACGACGGACAGGTGTTCATCAGCTCGGGGTACGGCACGACCGGCTCCGTGATGGTGAAGCTCGAGGTCAACGACGACAACGTGACCGCGACAAAGGTCTGGGGGTCGAGGGAGCTCGACAACCACCACGGCGGCGTGATCTTGGTCGACGGCAACCTCTACGGCTCGAGCCATCGGTTCAACCACGGGAAGTGGATCTGCCTCGACTGGAAGACCGGCGCGATGAAGTATGCCGAGAAGGGCGTCGGCAAGGGATCGCTGACTTACGCGGACGGCATGCTCTACACACTGAGCTCGCGGCGCGTGATGGGGTTGGTCAAGGCGACGCCGGACGCCCACGTGCTGAGCGGCCGGTTCGGCCTCCCGAAGCTGGCCAATACGACGTCGCGCTCGCATCCGGTCGTTTGCGGCGGGCGTCTCTACATTCGTCACAACGCCTACCTGTTCGTCTACGACATCCGAGCGCGTACCGACCGGGCGGTTTCGGCGAAGGGCGGCGCGCGGATGAAGGACCGTTTCAAGCCCCTCTACGGTCTGTTCGGCCGATCGAGCCAGACGAAGGTCGAGGTGGTTTCCGGCCCCGAGCCCGTCAAGATGCGCAACGGGGGCGTCGCGGGGAAACGATGGATCGCGACGTGTGCGGAGCATCGCTTCTCAGCGGAGAAGGGGTGGGCGGCGACCGAGGAGAAGTACCGGTTCAAGCTGACGATCCAGGATGCGACAGGTGTCGAGCTCGACCGGTTGATCGCGAAGCTCGAGAGGCTGCCCGGACCCTATATGCGAGCCTGCGTGGCGGTGTCCGATGACGGCGAGGACGGCATCGCGGTCTACGCCGAACTGGGCGGAGCTCGCGCCCACGGCGGGCAAGGATACATCAACATCATCCCGGTTGCCGACGCCCTCGTCATCGCCCACGAGGCGGGGCACACGCTGGAGCAGGTGTACAGGTCCAAGCACAAGGGGGTCCTGGACGACTGGGGGAAGGCTATCGAGGCGGACGGGACATCCGTGTCGGCCTACGGGGACAAGGTGCGCCACGAGGATCTCGCGGAGTTCGCTCAGGTCTACGCCGTCTGCATGGATCAAGGCGAGGAGCCGCTCGCGGCGCTACGGGAGCTCTCGCCGGCGCGGTTCGCTCTGTGGGAGAAGATCCTCGTCGGTCCGGGCGAGGAATAGCCGGACGCGCCGGACGGCGTTTTCGTTGCATCGCACGGTGATCGACTGATACTGGACAGCTATCGCCAGCCAACGCGACCACTCGTTCGGAGGGATCGGCCATGTCGTGCTCTGCGGCTTCCTCGATCGGCGTCGTGCTCGCTCTGGCGCTCCTGAGTTTCGGCTCGCCGTGTCGTGCCGACGCGCCGTTTCTGCGTGGCGACGTAAACTCCGACGGGCAGGTGTCGATCGCCGACGCCAGCTTCTGGAGCTGCTTGCTGTTCTGCGATCCGTTCCTCGGCTGCCTCGACACGGCGGATGCGGACGACGACGGCTCGGTCGACCTCGTCGATCTCATCACGGTGCTGGTGACGATCTACTCCGCCGATCCGGTCGCTACGATTGCGCCGCCGTTCCCCGATGTCGGGGAGGATCCGACGGAGGACGATCTCGAGTGCCGCGAGTACGAGGCCGTGCCGCCGGTGGTCGGCGACGATGAGGTGCGACTCGGCGCGGTTCGAGGCGCGCCGGGCGAGGCCGTGGCCGTGCCCGTGTGGGTGACTCCGAGCAGCGAGTTCAACGGTGTGCAACTCATCGCGCGCTACGATCCCGCTCTGTTCCGTCCGGTCGCGAACGCCGATGACTTCCCGAGTCGCGACGAGTTCTACGACATCTTCTACCGCGGCACGCCGTTCGAGGAAGACCGGGTCAGCACGTCATATGTCGCGACGCGCGAGTTCGGCGCCGAAGGCGTGTTGATGTTCGGATACCTGATCGACCTGATCGGCGCGAATGCGCTCGGTTGGCGCGCTGAGGGCGAGCCCGTGCTCGCGGCGAACATCGTCGGCGTGATCGCGCCCGACGCGGAGTCCGGCACCGTGATCGACATCGATCTGATCGCGAACCATGACACGCCGCAGGGCCTGTTTCGCAACGAGATCAGCGCCTTCGGCGGCGCGCGAATCGTTGCCGCGCTCACCAGCGGCAGCGTGACCGTTGCCGAGACGTTCCGCCGCGGCGATGCGAACGTCGACGGCAACATCGACATCTCCGACTCGATCCACATTCTCATCGGCTTGTTCGTCGGCGGCGTCGTCATCGACTGCGACGACTCGGCCGACTTCAACGACGACGCGGCGGTGGACATCTCCGACGCCGTGCGCTTGCTCGGCCACCTGTTCCTCGGCGAGCCGCCGCCGAGTGCGCCCTATCCGGACTGCGGTGTCGACCCGACCGCGGACCGGCTCGACTGCCTGTCGTACCCGCCGTGTCCGTAGCTGTCTTCAACGGGCTGGCAGGGGGGCCACGGACGAGGAGAGGCCGCACCACCGCAACGGTGACCCGGCCTCTTGACTTCAACGGCGTCTCGGCTGACGGTGACGGGTGAGATCCACCAGGCACAAGAAGAGGGCGTCCCATGAAGGTTTCCCCGCTGCTGCTCGTCGCTGTGTGTACTGCGCTCGCCCTGTCCGCTGCGCAGCTCGCGGGACAGGACTGCGACCCCATCGAGCCCGTCGCGACGCCGTCGAGCTCGTACGTGTCCGGCGACACGACGCTCGCCGCGCTCAACGACGGCTTCGATCCGCGCAACTCGCAGGATCGCAGCCGACGCTCGTACGGGAACTGGCCCCGACGCGGAACGCAGTGGGTGCAGTACGACTGGGCGCAGCCGATCAGCACGAATCGAATCGAGGTGTATTGGTGGAACGATCACCGCGGCGTCCGCATTCCAAAGGCGTGCCGCTTGCTGTACTGGGACGGCAAGGGCTTCGTCGCCGTGCCGAACGCGAAGGGGCTCGGCGTCGAGGAGAGTCGCTACAACACGACGACGTTCGACGAGGTGCGCACGGCGAAGCTGCGGCTGGAGATCGACTCGAACGGCAACTTCTCCACGGGCCTACTCGAGTGGAAGGTCTGCGATTCGGGGAAATCGCCGAACTTCCCGCCACAGGTGAGAGCGGGAGTCGACCGCGTCGTCGTGCTCGGAGGCAAGACGTATCTCGACGGCGCGATCAAAGTGCTCAAGCGCGAGGACGGCAATCAGACGACGACGACCTGGCGCCGCGCGTCGGGTCCGGGCAGTGTCTCGTTCGCCGACGCGAACGCTGTGAAAACGACGGCGACGTTCTCTGCGGCAGGCGACTACGTCGTCGAGCTGACGGCTCGCGTCGGTGAGTTGAGCTCGTCTTCGGGGCTGCGGGTCCGGGTCGTGTCTCCGCCGCCCACCGACCACCTCGATCCGATCGATACCGTCGCCTACTCGATCGACAGCCCGCTGTGGAACCATCGGGTGAAGGCGATCATCGCCAACTGGATCCCGCACTGCATCGAGCGAATCTCCGACCCGAACCTGCGCGAGGGCGGTATCAACAACTTCATCGATACCGCGGCCAAGTTGGCCGGCAAGCCGCACAAGGGCCATCGGGGCTATGTCTTCTCGAACGCCTGGGTCTACAACACGATCGAATCGATCTGCGTCGCGCTGATGGTCGACGCCGGGGGCGATGAGGAGATCGCTGCGTCTCAGAAGAAGATGCGGGCGACGCTCGACGACTGGATTCCGAAGATCCTCGCCGCACAAGAGCCCGACGGGTACATCCAGACGGCGTTCACGCTGACGGACCGCGAGCGGTGGACGCCGGGGCATCGGCATGCGCACGAGGGATACGTCGCCGGGTATCTCCTCGAGGCGGCTATCGCGCACTACCTCGTGACGGACAAGAAGGACGCGCGGCTCTACGACGCGGCCAAGAGGCTCGCGGACTGCTGGGATCGTCACATCGGTCCGCCGCCGAAGAAGAGGTGGTACGACGGGCACCAGGCGATGGAAATCGCGCTGGTTCGATTCGGGCGCTTCGTGAACACGGTCGAGGGCGGCGGTCGAGGGGACCGCTACATCGCGTTGTCGAAGTTCCTGCTCGACTGCCGCGACGGCGGGCACGAGTACGATCAGAGCCACGCGCCGGCCGTGCAGCAGTACGAGGCGGTGGGGCACGCGGTGCGGGCGAGCTACTCGTACGCCGGCATGGCGGACGTCGCCATGGAGACCGGCGATATCGACTACCAGAGCGCGGTCGCGTCGTTGTGGGACAACATCGTCAACCGGAAGTACTACGTCACCGGCGGCATCGGCAGCGGCGAGACATCGGAGGGATTCGGCCCGGACTACTCGTTGCGTCACGGCGCGTATTGCGAGTCGTGCTCGAGCTGCGGGCAGATCTACTTCCAACAGAAGCTCAATCTGGCGACCCACGAGGCGAAGTACGCGGATCTGCTCGAGGAGACGCTCTACAACGCCCTACTCGGCTCGCTCGACCTCGCGGGGAAGAACTTCTACTACCAGAATCCGCTGGCGACGGGCCGCATGCGGTATCCGTGGCACGGGTGTCCGTGCTGTATCGGGAACATCCCCCGCGTGCTCCTGATGCTGCCCACGTGGACCTACGCGAAGGGGCCCGACGGCATCCGGGTCAATCTCTACGTCGGCAGCAAGATGACGATTCCGGGCGTGGCCGGCACGGACGTCGAGATCGCACAGGACACGGACTATCCGTGGAGCGGAAGCGTGTCGATCACGGTGAACCCCGCCGTCGAGCGGAAGTTCGACATCGCGCTTCGCGTGCCCGACCGGAGCGTCAGCGAGATCTACGCGAGCACGCCCGACGCGAACGGTGTCGCTCGTGTCGCGGTCAACGGCGCGACGGTCACTCCTCGGGTGGAGAACGGGTACGCGGTGATCTCTCGCACGTGGAAGACCGGTGACCGCGTCGAGCTGACGCTGCCGATGCGGATCCAGCGCGTTCGGGCCATCGACAAGGTCGCAGCGACGCGTGGGCAGGTAGCTCTTCGCTACGGTCCGCTGGTCTACGCGGTCGAGAGCGTCGACCAGGACATCGGGGGGCGTCTCGACCCGTCGGCCGAACTGACCACCGAGTGGCGTGGGGCTCTGCTAGGCGGTGTTCTGGTGATTCGCGGCAAGTGGGCAGACGGTTCACCGTTCACGGCGATTCCGTACTACGCCCGAGCGAATCGCGCCGACGCGAGATCGTCGGTGTGGATCTCCGAACGTTAGCGGTGCACGAATCGCGAGGGCTCCCGTGCCCTCGGGCAGGTGGAAATCGAGGAGCGCTAAGCACACAGGCGGAGGACTGGGACGGGCGGATCGAAGCGGTGATTCGACAGGCGACGTAGCGACGCAGAGCTCGATCGCTCCGCTCAGAACTCCACCTTCGAGCCGGGCTTCAGGCTGTGGGGCGGCAGCGGATGAGACGCGTCGAAGACCCGCATCTGCTCGATCGACTCGAGGACCGTGCCGCTTTCGTCGAAGAGCTCCGTCTCCGCGTTGAGGACGCCGCGTGGATCCAGGCCGAGGTGTCGGACCATGAACGGGTACATCACCTGGCGCTTGAGGTATTGGTAGCCGTGCTTGTGGCCGGGGAAGTGCGCGTTCTCGACGCTCGAGGCCTTTCCATACAAGCCGTACACGTTGCGGATGTACGGATACTCGACGCGTGGCGTGTTCTTCGTCCAGTCGCCGCCGACCGACACGAGCAGCAGCGGGCGCGGTGCGGCGAGCGCGGCGAACTCGGCGTTGTTCGTCTCGAGCTTCGCCGTCTTGTGGATCGGCATGCCGCTCTCGCAATGGCAACCGCCGAAGAAGTGCGCGGAGACCATGACGACGGGCACCGCGACGCGGACGCGATCGTCGACCGCGGTGAGCAGGAACGTCTGTGTGCCGCCGCCAGAGCAGCCCGTCACGCCGATGCGGTCATCGTCGACATCAGGGAGCGACTGCAAGAAGTCCAGGGCGCGGATGCTACTCCAGGTCTGCAGCGTGAGCGCTTGCGCGTGGCGGTGGGCCCAGCCGTGGTGCTCCGAGTCCCCGAAGCCGACCATGTCATACGAGAACACGACCGCGCCCATTCGAGCGAGCGTTGCGCAGCGGTGTTGCTGATCCGGTCGCAGTCGACCACCTCGCGGTCCTCGCGCGTGGCCGTGCGGGCACAAGACGCCCGCGTGGGGCCCCTTCTTGCCGCGCGGACGATAGAGATTGCCGTAGACGAAGAACCCGGGGCGCGCCTCGAACGCAGCCGACTCGACCGAGTAGCCGTCGTACTCCCGTCGCTTGTGAATCACGGGGCGCAGCGGCGTGCGCGCAGGAAGCGGGTCGAGCTTCGCGCCGACGAGGATCTGTCGGCGTACCTTCTGCGCCCGCTCCTTCCACTCGTCGAGGTTCGAGTAGGTCGAGGCCATGCGCGCGAGTTGACGGACCGCATCCTCCTCGGAGTGGTAGTTGCCGCGGCACAGGATGGGCGCTGCGTCGTCCTTGTCCTCAGCGAACAGGGACGACGACGGCATAGCGACCACGAGGGCGAGACAGAGTAGCGACGCGAGAGATCTGCGATTCGTCATGGCTTGCCTTCCTTCCTGTTTGCGACCGCATTTCAGCGTCGCGGCGCGGAGGTGGGAAGTCAACAGTCTCGATCGCCTCCCGTGGCTTGCGCTGCGAGTCGCCGCCGAGTAACGTCGAAGGGGCTGATGAAATCGCTCGGGGGTAGCAGACGATGAAAGATCTCAGTCGCGCGCCACGCGTCGTCGCCACCGCGGTGTGGCTTGTCAGCCTGACGCTCACGCCGCTCTTCGTGCACGCTCAGGCACCGGATCGCTACGCGCGCACATTCGATATTCGCACCGACAATAGCTGGCTCGTGACGAACGCGGCCCCGTCGGGCGGTTGGAATAGCGCGCCGGACTTCAGCGTGGCCGGCGGAGGGTGGGTCTGGGCGATAGCGGAAGGAGGCGGTTCGAACACGATCTGGCACACGTCAATCGCCGCCGGGTCCAGCCCGAACCGCATTTG
>CAYMRB010000219.1:0-7013 GCA_964392615.1 uncultured Planctomycetia bacterium
GGAGATCGCCGAGCCGTTCGCCTCGAGCGACACGTCCGACGCGCCGGCCGATGTCGCGCGGGACGTCGAGAAGGCTCTGAAAGCGGCTTCGGGCCGTCTGAGTGCCGAGAGCCGTGAAACGACCGCGATCGTTCGCAAGCGGATGGAAGCGGCACGTCGCTACACGGAAGCGCTCGCGAAGGAGCTCCCGGATGCTCCGAGAGCCAAGAAGAAGGATACCTGGCAGCGCATCCTCGCGCGGGTGGATGCGGAACGAGCCGATGCTCGCGTCAAGCTGACGGGCGCGCAGAAACAGGTCGCTGAGCGGAAGAACGCCTTGAAGGCCGCCAGCACGAAGAACGACGAGCTCGCAAAACGCGTCGACAGTACGGCGGCGGAACTGAAGAAGGCGCTCGCGGAGCAGGCGAAGAAGACGACGCGTGCGCAACACCTGTCCAGCGCAGTTGCAGCGGCGAAGAAGGTTCGAACGAAGGTGGCTTCGACGCTGAAGAAGCGTCGGGCGCACGCCTCTCGACGCGAAGTCTGGGACGAGTTCAGCGCGTGCATCAAGAAGCAGCGCGATGCCGCGAAGCACACGGCGGAGAAGCAAGCTGCCACGAACGCGCTCGCGGGCTTCGGGCTGCTGCCTCCGCCCGCGGAGATTCCGCTCTTCGACGACTCTCAGTTCGTGCACTACGACCGGCCGACGGCGAAGGATGTGCTCGACCGTCTGATCGATGCGCTACAGCTCGAGTACCTGCAGGCGACCCGCGTCGGCGGTCGCGAGAGCGCCCAGGCAAAACGCATCGCCGAGTCGCTCGAGGCCGCGTACGAACACCGATCCGGCTTCGTCTACATCCGGCCGGCGATGTCCTATCTGCGTACGAGCTTCCCCACGACAACGCTGCAGCGCGCCGCGCCGCTGGGCTGGGAGAACATGCTCTTTCAGCACGGCCGGCGTCAGATTCCGCTCGCCGAACGCTGGTTCGAGCCGGGCAACAAGGACCTGCCGACGATCCAGGAGATCGACAAGCAGTTCTGGCAGAACATCAATCGAGTTCGCGTCGCGGGGGCCGGGGATACGAACTACGTCGTCGCGAAGGACGACATAGGCAACTGGTACGTCAAGAATTACTCGTCCGACCCGAAGGACATCATCGAATCCGCCCGTAGCCTGGCGCTCTTCGCGATGGGGCCGCAGCTCGACGCGGACCTTCTCGGAAGGACGCTGTCCCGGTCGAAGGAAGGCGCCAAGGACAGCGCGGCTGACGCGATCGATGATACGGGTGCGAAGACCGAGACACGACGAGAGGATGGCGCAGCGAAGAGCTCGATTCGCGGCCAGCAGCTCGTGTCAGCCAAGAAGGTCTATCGCACGCGCACGGTCGAGGACGAGAAGCTGCTCGTCGACACGATCAAGGCGCTCCGCGACGAGATCGAGAGCGCGTGGAAGCGTGAGGCCGCGATCGAGGCGAAGCTCGACGGCGAGGCTCTTGAGAGCGCGCTCGACGAGGAAGTCGTGCGCCTGAGCGATTACGCGACGCCCGTCGCGGAGGACGAGACGAAGTCGCCGGACGAGCTGACGGCATTGCGGGCCGAGCGGGTTATCGGCGGGCTCCACGCGTTGCGTCGCTTTCACAACGGCGTGCAGGCGCGGCTCGACGGTGCCGCGCGCGAGCCTCTCACGGCCGCGAGCGGTGAGAGCGACGAGAAGAAGAGCGAGCGAGCCGCCATTCGGGCTGCTCTCGGCCGTGCGCGCGTCCTCTTGACCGAGACCGTGAGGCACAATCTCGTCGCGGTGCTGGAGAAGCGGAAGGAGTCGGTCGGCCGCCTCGGGACAGCCCTCGAGATCATCTCCGAGCCCGCGAGTTGACGCGGATCGGACTCGGAATACCGGAATCTGCTTTTCGAGGCAGCGCTCGGACGCATAAAGTGTCGATTCTGACGTTGGACGACGATGGATCGTCCCTGCGCTGTCCCCAACAGATACGGCCCCGACATGACGGACAAGGCTCCCTGGATCACGCACCGCCCCGAATTGCGCGTCCTCGATTGCACGATTCGCGACGGCGGCCTCATCAACGCCCACAAGTTCTCGGATGAGTTCGTTCGTGCGGTCTACGACACGTGCGTGGCCGCCGGGATAGACGCGATGGAGATCGGCTACAAGAACTCCGATCGCATCTTCCCGCGCGCGGAGTTCGGTCCCTGGCGATTCTGCGACGAGGAGGACCTCGAGCGTGTCGTCGGCGATCACGATGAGGAGCGCACCGGCCTCGTGCTCAGTGCCATGGCCGACGCGGGAAAGAGCGATTGGAAGGACAAGATCGTTCCCCGCGAGCAGAGCGTTCTCGGCATGATTCGCGTCGCGTTCTACGCGCATCAGGTCGACGAGGCCGTCCAGATGATCGAGCACGCGCACAACCAAGGCTACGAAACGTGCGCGAACCTCATGGCGGTCTCGAATATCACGGAGATCGAGATCGACGTCGTGCTCGACGCCATTCGGTCGACGCCGGCGAAGACGATGGTCATCGTCGACAGCTTCGGTCACTTGCACCGCGCGCATATCCACCTGCTCTACGAGCAGTACACCAAGGCGCTGGAGGGGACCGGCAAGGAGATCGGCATCCACGCGCACAACAACCTGCAGCTCGCGTTCGCGAACACGATCGAGTCGATCGACCTCGGCGCTAATCGCGCCGACGCGACGATGGGCGGCCTCGGCCGCGGCGCGGGGAATTGTCCCATGGAGCTCCTGCTGGGTCTGCTTCGCAACCCGAAGTTCGATCTGCGGCCGGTCATCCAGTTTCTGCAGGACTACATCCATCCGCTGCGAGAGAGTCTCGAGTGGGGTGCGCTCGTGCCGTACAACATCACCGGTCACCTCAACCTCCACCCGCGGCATGCGATCGAGTTCCTCGCCAGCGAGGACCGGAACCACCTCGTCAAGTTCTACGACAAGGTCGTCGCCGAAGAATAGCAGCCGCTCGAGGTTTCGATCGCGGCGGACGGACTCTGACTGGTACACGAAGGAGAGGGTGCGATGAGGCGGGTACTTTCTGTCGCGATCTCAGCCACGGTTCTCGGGCTGTCCGTTGTCTCCGTGCCGGCGCTCGCCGCGCGCGGGCCGAACGTCGTGCTCGTCATCACCGATGACCAGGGCTACGGCGACGTCGCGGCGCACGGCAACGCGATGATTCGCACGCCGAATCTCGATCGGCTTCATGCGGAGAGCGTCCGCTTGACCGACTTCCATGTCGACCCGACCTGCTCGCCAACTCGGTCGGCGCTGATGTCGGGACGCTATTCGACTCGCACCGGCGTGTGGCACACGATCATGGGCCGATCGCTGATGGACACGAACGAGGTGACCATCGGCGAGCTGTTCCGTGCAGGCGGGTACCGTACCGGCATGTACGGCAAGTGGCACCTCGGCGAGAACTGGCCGCTGCGCCCGCAAGACCAGGGCTTCGACGAGGTCTTCTGCCACGGCGGGGGCGGTGTCGGCCAAGGGCCCGACTACTGGGACAACGACTACTTCGACGACACGTACTTCCGAAACGGCGTCGCGGAGAAGGTCGAGGGCTACTGCACGGACGTGTGGTTCGACAGCGCGCTCGCGTTCATCGAGAAGCATCGTGAGCGGCCGTTCTTCGTCTACCTGTCGACCAACGCGCCGCACGGTCCGTACACCGTCGCCGAGAAGTACTCGCAGCCGTACGTCGACAAAGGCGTCGGTCAGCCGATGGCGAACTTCTATGGCATGATCACGAACATCGACGAGAACATGGGGCGGCTGACGGCGAAGCTCGACGAGCTCGGCCTGGCCGCGAACACCATCCTCGTGTTCATGACCGACAATGGCTCGGCGGCGGGCTGGCGCGGTGGCAAGAGGGCGAAGTGGAAGGGCTTCAACGCCGGCATGCGCGCCGGGAAGGGGTCGGAGTACGACGGTGGCCACCGCGTGCCGTTCTTCATCCGATGGCCGAAGGGCGGTCTCGGCGGGGGGCGTGATGTCAATCAGCTGACCGCCCACGTCGACGTCCTACCGACGCTCGCCGACCTCAGCGGCATTCGGCGCCCGGCCGGTCCGCCGCTCGACGGGACGAGCCTCGTGCCGATCCTGCGCGGTGATCGCAAGGCGCTGCGTGACCGCACGCTGCTCGTTCACTCGCAGCGCGTTCCGTATCCCCAGAAGTGGCGCAAGTGCGCGGTGATGACCGAGCGGTGGCGCCTCGTCAACGGCAAGGAGCTGTTCGACATCGAGAAGGACCCCGGCCAGACGAACGACCTCGCGTCGGCCCATCCCGACGTCGTCAAGCGATTGCGCGGCGAGTACGAGAAGTGGTGGACGAGCCTGTCGACGGCCTTCGATGACTTCGTCCGCATCGGAATCGGATCGGACGCGGAGAAGCGCGCGCTGCTGCATCCGCACGACTGGCACGTCGAGAGTCAGAGGCTGTCGCCGTGGCACCAGAATCACGTGCGCAAGGGCCACATCGGCGTCGGCTTCCACGCGCTCCAAGTCGCGACGGCCGGCAGGTACGAGTTCGTGCTACGCCGCTGGCCCGAGCACGTTGACGGCAAGCTCGAGGCGAAGAAGGCGCGGCTGAAAGTCGGCGGCGTCGACGTGACGCAAGACGTGCCCGCGGACGCCACCAGCGTGACGTTCGAGTGCCGCTTGCCAGCCGGTCCGGCGCGTTGTCAGACCTGGATGACCCTTGCGAACGGCAAGGTGCGCGGTGCGTACTTCGTGTACGTGAAGCGCTGCGATTCCTGACCGGCGAACTCCAGCCATGAGGGGGAACGCGATGCGGTCTCCGCTGCAATCCAGCTTCGCGACCTGCGTCTGGGCGTGTGTCTTCGCCGTCGTCACGACGACAGTCGTGGCCGCTGAGAAGCCCAATATCGTCATCATCATGGTCGACGACATGGGGTTCAGCGATCTTGGCTGCTACGGCGCGGAGATCGAGACGCCGCATCTCGACCGATTGGCGCAGAACGGTCTGCGCTTCACGCAGTTCTACAACACCGGACGCTGCTGCCCGACCCGTGCCGCGCTGCTCACCGGGCTGTATCAGCACCAGGCCGGCATCGGCCACATGACGCAGAATCGGGGGCGCCCTTCGTATCAGGGCTATCTCAACGACCGCTGCGTGACGATCGCGGAAGCTCTGAATCCGGCGGGCTACTTCACAGCGATCAGCGGCAAGTGGCATGTCGGATCGAAGCCCGAGCACTGGCCGCGCCAGCGCGGGTTCGATCGCTTCTACGGCATTCCGGAGGGCGGGGGACATCACTATCGCACGCTGCCCGGTCGGCACCTCGTGGTCGACGACACCGCGATCGACATCCCCGATGGCTGGTACACGACGACCGCGTTCACCGACTACGCCGTTCGGTTCATCGACGAAGGCGTCAAGGCGAAGAAGCCGGTATTCCTCTATCTCGCCTATACCGCGCCGCACTGGCCGCTGCAGGCGCCGGCCGCGGTCACAGCGAAGTTCCTCGATCGATATGGCGACGGTTGGCAGCCTCATCGCGAGAAGCGCTTCGAGCGTCAGGTGCGGATGGGCCTGTTCCCTGCCGGTACGAAGCTCGCGCCGCTCGACCCGAAGACGCCCGATTGGACGTCGGTCAAGAACAAGGCGGAGATGAATCTCCGCATGGCGCTCCACGCCGCGATGGTGCACCTGATCGACGCGGGCGTCGGGCGCGTCGTCGCGAAGCTGCGCGAGCTCGGCGAGCTCGACAACACGCTGATTCTGTTCCTGACCGACAACGGCGCGAGCGCCGAGGGCGGGCCGACCGGTTTCGTGAACGCGAGCCGTGGCGATCCGAAGGCGAAGACCGGCACGCCCGCGTCGTACGTCAGCTTCGGCGTCGCCGGCGCGAACATGTGCGATACGCCGTTTCGCAAGTACAAGTCGTACGTGCACGAGGGCGGCATCGCGACGCCGCTCGTCGCGCATTGGCCGCGCGGGATTCCGACGCGGCTGAACGGGTCGTGGACGCAGGAAGTCGGACACGTGATCGATCTGCTGCCGACCTGTCTCGACCTCGCCGGCGCTTCGTATCCGACGAGCCGCGGTGACAACGACGTGACGCCCGTCGCGGGGAAGAGCCTCGCGCCCGCGTTGCGGGGCGAGTCGCTCGGCGAGCGCGAGATCTACTTCGAGCATCAGGGCAACGCCGCCATCCGGGTCGGCAACTGGAAGCTCGTCCGCGCGCATCGCAAGCCGTGGGAGCTCTACGATCTCGCAGCTGATCGCACGGAGCTCGACGACCTGTCGCGACGGCAGCCGAAGAAGGTCGTGGCGCTCGAGGCGAAGTGGCGGACGTGGGCCGAACGCGTCGGCGCCGAGTGGCCGGTGCGGCGGAAGAAGTAGGGCATAGGCTGAGCACGTGATCTGGGACAACCTCCGCGTCGGAGTGCCCGAGGAGCCGGAGCTTCTTCGCGGCGACTCCAACAACGATGGCGCCGTCGACATCTCCGACGGCATCCGGATCTTCAATCGTCTCTTCCTCGGCGACGTGCCGTTCGCTTGCGAAGACGCCGCGGACGCGAACGACTCGGGCGTGATCGATCTCTCCGACGCGATCGCGGTATTCGGCTTCCTGTTCCAGGGCTTGCCGCCGCCGCCGCCTCCGGGCCCGGCCGAGTGCGGTGTCGATCCGACGGACGACGCGCTGGAATGCGCGGAGTCGGTATGCTCCTGATCCTCTGATCAGGCGTCAATTCGACGCGGTGGAGCCGACGGCCTCGTACGTCAGCTTCCGGTAGTCGTCCCACATCGTGACGCCCTCCCACGGGTAGAGCTGCGCCATCACGACGCCGATGAGCTCCTGCTGCGGGTCGACCCAGAAGTACGTGTAGTAGAAGCCGCCCCACGAGAACGTGCCGACCGATCCGAGCCCCTTGTCTTCGAACTCCTTCGTGACGACTCCGACGCCGAGTCCGAAGCCGTCGCCGTGGTTCTCGAAGAGCCCGTCGTATTCAGCGCAGTGGTTCCGCGTCATGTTCGCGATGG
>CAYMRB010000219.1:7025-16312 GCA_964392615.1 uncultured Planctomycetia bacterium
AGTCGCACGCCATCGACCTGGCCGTCGCCGAGGAGCATGGCGAGGAAGCGCGCGTAGTCCTCGACGGTCGACACGAGGCCGGCGCCGCCGGAATAGAACGCATTGCCCTCGGCATACGGATAGCTCTTCGAATGCACAGCGCTGCCGGTCTGCACGGTGCCGCCGGGCAGCTCGGTGATCGTGCCGTCTTCCGCCTGCGTGTAGACCTCGGCGAGCCGGGGCAGCTTCGACGCGGGCAGCCGAAAGTGCGTATCGCGCATGCCGAGCGGCTTGAAGATACGCTCGCTGAAGAACTCGTCGAGCGTTCGGCCCGAGGCGACCTCGATCACTCGTCCGAGGACATCGGTCGCGAGGCTGTATTGCCACTTCGCGCCGGGCTGGAAGGCGAGCGGCAGTCGCGCCAGCTTGCGGGCATTGTCGCCGATCGTTCCTGGCGTCTCGGTCAGTCCGTCCGATACGCCCGCGTCGGCGTAGAGCGGCGTCAGGTACGGGTCGCCGAGGAATCCGTAGCTCAGCCCGGACGTGTGCGTCAGCAGGTGAGTGATCGTGATCGGCTGCGCGGCAACGACCAGCTCGTACGGGTCACTCTCCGCGCCGTCGTCCTTGTCGCCATCGGCATCGACCGTCTTCTTCACGACGACCTTGACGCCGTCGAACTCCGGGATGAAACGGCTCACGGGGTCGTGGAGCGAGATCTTGCCGTCCTCGACGAGCATCAGCACTCCGACGCTCGTGATCGGTTTCGTCATCGAGCAGATGCGGAAGATCGTGTCCGTGCGCATCGGCGTCCCGTCCTCGATGTCCTGCAGGCCGACCGCCTCGATCCACGCGGTCTTGCCGCCGCGCGAGATGAGACCGACGGCTCCGGCGATCTTCTTCTCATCGACGAGCTCCTGCAGTCGTGCACGCACTGCATCGAGACCAGCGGGCTGCAAGCCGACCGCGGTCGGATCGACGACGCTGCGCACTCGGCAGGAAAGCGACCCGATCGCGAGCGAGAAGAGGGCGGCCGAGAGAAGGATGGTCGTCGGGGAAGTTCTGCGGTGGCGCATGGGGCACCTCGTCGGAAGTAGGAGTCGGACGTCGAGCGGCAAGGAATCGCCCGCCGGCAGTGTCACGAGCACGGCGTCGCATGACGGCCATGGTCAGAACGCCGCCATGTTCGTTGCGACGGCCGGCGTTTGCAATCCCCCTCATCGCGTCGTCGCTCGACTCGTCCCGAATCCGCTTGTCCTCTCGAATGCCGTCGACGCAGAATGACCGGCAATCGTGGAGTATTCGCGCGGTTACGAACGAGATCGAAGACGGCGAGGTAGGCCCATGGCAGAACGCAACAGACTGTGCACGCGCCGGCGGTTCTTGAAGAGCGCCGCAGCGGGAATGGCCGCGGTGACGATCGCGAAGCCGAACGTGCTCGGAGGACCGCACGGCGCTCCTCCCAGCGACACGTTCGGCGGGGCGCTGATCGGCGTCGGTGGACGGGGCCCGGGGACGTTCAGCGATCTGACGAGGCGTCACAAGCTCGACGTCGTCAAGCTCGCGCTGTGCGACGTCAAGTGGGTCGGCAAGGTCGACAACAAGACGCGATACACCGATTTCCGCCGTGTGCTGGATCGCAAGGACATCGATGTCGTCGCCATCGCGACGCCGCCGAACTGGCACGCGTTGATCTCGATCGCAGCGATGGAGTCCGGCAAGGACGTCGTCTGCGAGAAGCCGATGACGCGCTTCGTCGCGGAGGGACGCGCCGTCGCGGATGCCGAGAAGCGCTATGGCCGCATCTTCCAGGTCGGCACCTACGGCCGTTTCAGCGTCCGCAATGACCGCAGGAACCTCGACCGCCGCAAGGTGATGACAAGCGGCCTGTTGAAGCAGTCCGAGGGCGTCCTCATCAAGAACTACGGATTCAAGGTCAAGCAGTGGAGCGGGCTCGTCAACACGACCTCGCGCCCCGTGCCGCCCTGGCTCGACTGGGACATGTATCAGGGGCCGAGTCCGATGAAGCCGTTCCACCCGCATCGCTTCGGCGGCTCGCACCGCGGCTACTGGGACTACGAGGGCGGCGGCCTGGGCGATATGGGACAGCACGCGCTCGATCCGATCACGTGGCAGTTCGGGCTGGACCACACCGCTCCGGTGCGGATTCGTCCTCATGCGCCACCGGCGCACCCCGACGCGTGCGGTATGTGGGGTTGGGCCGAGCTCGAATACGCGAACGGCTTCACGCTCGTCATTCAGAGCGGCGAGTGGGGCAAGCCGTACGACTTGAAGAAGTCGCGCGACGTCGGTCTCGGCGATCTCGACGAGGCAACGCGCAAGAAGGTCGAGGCGATGCCCGACCCGGAGCCGCTCGTCGGCTTCGGCGAGGCGGTGAAGACGCGCAAGCGCGCCGGTGGCAACGCCGAGGCGGCGCACCGCACCGCGTGCATCATGCATCTCGCGAACGTCTCGTTCCGCGTCGGGCGGGAGATCCGGTTCGACCCGGACAAGGAGGTGGTCATCGGCGACGACGAGGCCAACCGCCTCGTCCACCAGCCGATGCGGGCCCCGTGGCACCTCTGAGCGCGATCGAACAAGGACTCGACCGAGAAAGGACCGTGAGATGCCGAAGAAGATAGCCGATCTCATCGCCGAGCTCCCCGACGCCGATCGTCCCGGCAAGGAGAGCAAGTTCACCGGACCGCAGCGCGAGGCCGCCTGGAAGGTCGCCAGCGCGATCGTCGACGGTGGCCGCCAGAGTCTCCTCGAGCTCGTCGGAATGATCCGCGACGGCACGGGAGACGGCGAAGCGAACTACAAGCCCGGATACGCGCTTCACTGCGTCGCGCTGTGGGTCAGCGCCGACGGTCGCGAGAAGCAACGTCGCGTGTTCGTCGACACGGTCGCGTCGCAACTCGGCGGCGACAGTCCGGCGAAGGAGGTACAAGCGTACCTCGTGCGCGAGCTGCAGGCGGTCGGCGGGCCGGAGGTGGCCGCGACGCTCGGTCGCTTGCTCGGCGACGCGGAGCTCGTCGACGATGCCGCTGCCGCACTCGTCGCGATCGGTGACGGTGCGGCCGGACAACTTCGGGCCGCGCTGCCGTCCGCAGAGGGACGCTGTCGGCTGGCGATCGTTCAGGCGCTTGGCTCCGTGTGCGATGCCGATTCGATCGCGCCGCTGGTCGCCGCGACGAAGGACGCCGACGCGGACGTGCGCCTCGCCGCAGTGCGCTCGCTGGCTCTCATCGGCAGCGCGGACGCCGTCGGGGCCGTCGCCAAGGCGACCGATGCAGCCGGCGGCTGGGAGAAGATCCAGGCGACGAAGTCTTGCCTTGTCCTCGTCGAGAAGCTGGTCGCGGCGGGAAAGAAGAAGGCGGCGGCGCCGATCGCCGAGCTGCTCGGCAAGAGTGACGACGCGTACGTGCGCGATGCGGCGACGCGCGCCATGACCGGCGCGTAGCGCTACATCGCGAAGAAGTTCGGGAACGCGACCGGCACGCTGCCGCCCTGGATCGATTCGCTGGACAGCGGCGTGATCGCGCTCCACATCGCGGCCTCGGCCGCTCCGATCGGCGACGGACCCCCTGCGGCGAGAGCGTCGAGGAATGCGTTGACGGTGAAGTGGTCGGCGCCGCCGTGGCCCGACCCTGCGGCGTCCGCAGCGCCCTTCTTCCAGAGCGGGTGATCGAACTCGGCTTGGTACGAAGCGAAATCGTCCCACCGGTTGCCCTGCGTTCTTCCCTCGATCCAGACGCCGTTCCACCGCGACTCGTAGCAGCCCTTCGTGCCTTGCAGGGCGAAGTACGTGGTGTCGGGATGCGGGCGCGGCGACGAGACATCGTATCGCACGTCGATGACGACACCGCGTTCCGTGCGAATCAGTACGGTCGTGGAGTCTCCGTTGACGAACGGCTTCTCGCGCCACGGGCTCTCCGGCGGCAGCCGTTTGTCGAGGAAGGCGCGGAGCGACTTCTGTCCGGTCATCATCGCGACCAGGCTGATGAACCGATTGCCGGGCCCGGCGTCGAGCCACTTCGCAACGGGGCCGATCGCGTGTGTCGGATACGCGTTGCCGACGGTGTTGCCCAGCACTTGGCCGCGCCACGTCGGCTGATCGTCGGCGCCGAAGAGGAGGTAGTTGCAGTTGTGCACGTAGGCGCATTCGGCGAACGTCGGCTCGCCGAAGAGGCCCTGCTTCACCATCTGGGACATCGCCAGGACGTGGCGGAAGTAGCAGCAGTTCTCCGCCATCATGTACAGGCGGCCGCTCTCCTTCTCGGCGCGGACGATGTCGCGACAGCCTTCGATCGTGAACGCTGCCGGTACCTCGCTGAGCACGTGCTTCCCAGCGCGGAGCGCCGCGGCGGCCATGGGCGCGTGGAGCCCTACCGGCGTCGCGATGAGGACGGCGTCGACGCCTTTCATCTCCAGCAGGTTGCGCCAGTCGTCCTCGTCCTTGCCGAAGAGTGCCGGCTCCGGTTTCGATCCCTTGGCCGCCGTGACGCGTTGGGCCGCGCGGCGAAGACGCGCGTCGTCGATATCGCACAGAGCCGGCACGTCGACCTTGCCGCTGCGCAGGGCGACCGACAATAGGTGCGTGCCGCGGCTGCCCGTGCCGATCACGGCGAGCCTGATCGGCACGGGGACCTTGGGTCGGAGCTTCTCCTGCGGTGCAGCGCCGAGGGCAGTGCCCGTCGCTGCAAGAGCAGCGCAGCGGGAAAGAAAGGACCGTCTTGAGCGTCTCATGCCGGCCTCCTGTCATCCTCGTGTGTCCTTGGGGAACCCGTGCATTCTTGCACCGCGACGTTGATCCGTCGATCCGGAAGGGTCGAGACGAACCTCGCGACGCGGTACGATCGTGGCGACCTACCGCGCAGCTCGGAGAACTCGTGATGCGGCAACAGGTGTTGGTACTTTGCGCAGTCGTGGCGTTTTCGAACGTCGTTGTCGGCGCTGACGCCATTCTCGAACGCTGGGCAGCTTCGCCGCACGGCTTCTCGGTCTCCGGCGCCGGAGAGGCTGCCCGGTGGCGTGTCGATCGCGTATCGCACGACGAGCTCATCGTCAGCGACTCGGTGAGCGGTCTCTCCGTGCGCCGTCGCTACACCTGGCTGGCGGGCGTTGACGCCGTTGCGGTCGACACGACGCTCGTCCATCGCGGCGCGGAGACGGTCGAGCTGGGCCGCGTCGACGTTGCCGTGTGGCCTCTCGGCGGTACACCTGACGGCGACTCTCTGTATCGCGCTCTGACGTATCGTCGCGACGTGTGGTACGACTCGACCTACTGGACCGGACCGAACTGGACGCGGGTCGGCAAGAACTGGCACCACCCGGGCATCCACACGCCGGCCGTCCGCTGCTTCACCGCGCCGCGCGCTGGACGCGCGACGATCACCGGAAATGCGCGCAAGGCCGACACCAAGTGCGGCGACGGCGTGCGTCTCGAGGTGCGTCACAATCTCGAGACGGTGTGGACGGCGGAGATCGACGCTGCGGACGACAAGGGGGTCGACGTGCAGCTCGACCTGGACCTGCGCGCCGGCGATCGCGTGCGCTTCGTCGTGCACAAGCGGGGCGAGATCTACTGCGACACGACGTACTGGGATCCGGTCGTCACGTTCGCCGACGGCGAGAGCTGTCGTGCGTCGGAAGGCTTCTCGACCGAGAAGCAGGGCGCCGACAATTGGTCGTACGTCATGGACGCGAACGAGCTGCCCGGCGCGTCACCACCGAGCGTGCACGGCTTCTCGCGGGGCCTCGAGCCCACCGAGTCGCTGCTTGACGGCGGGCGGACTATCGCGACCACCTCGCGCGACGCACTGCCGCTCTTCGTGACCGGACAGCCGTCGGACGAGGGTAGCGCGTACCTCGCGATCGATCCGGCGACGGAGTGGGCGTTTCGTATCGACCGGGGCGCATGGTCAGGATCGGACAGCCCCGCCGAAACGCTGATCGCCCGTCTGCGCGTCGGTGCCGCGGGCCGGCCTATCGCGCTCGAGCCCGGTGCGGAGCGGTCGTTGCCGCGCGTCGTCGTAGGGACGTGCGGAGGTTCCTGGCTTGCGGGGACGATCGACCTGCGCCGCGCGCTCGACGTCGAGCTCGCCGCTGGCCGCTTCGCGACGTTGCGCGCGCAGCTCGAAACGTCCGCACGGGACGTCGAAGATTCTCCGCACAGCGCGCGCACGGCCTTCGATCTGCGCGCGATGGTCGAAGCTGACTGGCGGCGTCAGGACCGGATCGCGGCGACCGTCGACTCGTATCGTGCCGCAAGCGACAGGCATTTGAAGCGCATTCGCGCGTTGCTCGACGACTTGCGCGACGAGCACGGCCCGGCGTTTCTCAGCGCCGAGAACGGTCGGCTCGCGCGATGGGAGGACCGTGCTCGGACCGCGACGGTCGACTTGCCCGCGGCGCGCACGCTCTATCGCCGCATCCGCTGGCTCGGCCGCCGCGTCGCGTTGGCGAATCCGCTGATGGACTTCGGCGCGCTCCTGTTCGCGAAGCGCGTGCCGACGTCGTACAGCCACCTCGTGATGCAGTACTACGGATGGCGTGCGCGGCCGGGAGGCGGACTGTTCGTCCTCGAGCGACCCGGGTACTCGCTGGCGTGTCGCGACATCCTCGACGGGCGGCTCACGCGCGGCAGCGTGCTCGAGCCGCGGCTGTCGTACGACGGGCGACGCATCGTGTTCTCGTGGGTCGAGTGCGCGAGTGGCGGCCTGGCGCCGGGCGATGTCGACAACGCGCGCGGCGGACGCTTCTATCACCTGTGGGAGGTGAACGTCGACGGCACGGAGCTGCGGCAGATCACCGACGGCCCGTTCGACGATCTCATGCCGACGTATCTGCCGGACGGCGGCCTCGCGTTCTGCTCGACCCGTCGTCGTGGCTACTCGCGGTGCTTCGGCGCGCAGTTCAGCCCGCGGTGGGACGTGTACACGCTGCACCGCGTCGAGCGCGACGGCAGCGACCTGCGGACGCTGTCGTTCCACGACACGAACGAGTGGTTTCCGACGGTGTCCGAGAACGGTCTGATCCTCTACAGCCGCTGGGACTACATCGACCGCGATGCGGTGACGCATCAGAACCTCTGGGCCGCGCGGCCGGACGGCACGAATCCGATCGCCGTGTGGGGCAACGCGACACCGTCGCCGCACTGCACGTTCCAGCCGCAGCCGATTCCGGGCACGGGGAAGGTCGTGTTCACGGCGTCCGCGCACCACTCGATCACGGCGGGTTCCATCGTCATCCTCGACCCGTCGATCGCCGTCGACGGGCACGAGGCGATCACGCGCGTCACGCCGGAGGTTCCGTTCCCCGAGGCCGAGAGCCGCGACATCCGCGAGTACTACTCCGCGCCGTGGCCGCTGTCCGAGAAGCATTTTCTCGTCTCGTACAGTCCCGAGCGCCTCGTCTGGGAGCCCGGCGCGAACGGTCCCGCGGCGCTGGGGCTCTACCTGATCGACGTGTTCGGTACGCGCGAGCTGATCTATCGCGATCCGACGATCGGCAGCACGAACCCGTGCCCGCTGCGCGCGCGGCCGATGCCTCCCGCCGTGGCGAGCGAGCTACCCGATGTGACCGCCGAGGACCCGGAGCCGACCGGCGAGATGTTGCTCGTCGACGTGTACGACGGGCTCGGCGACGTGCCGCGCGGGACGATCGACGCGTTGCGGATCATCCAGCTCTTCCCGAAGACGACGCCGCTCGCGAACCGTCCGGCAATCGGGCTCGCGGGCGAGGAGAACGCCCGCATGATTCTCGGCACGGTGCCGGTCGAGGCCGACGGCTCGGCGCGGTTCCTCGTGCCGGCGCACAAGCCGGTCCTGTTTCAGGCGCTCGACACCGACGGCCTCGCGTATCAGACCATGCGGACGCTGACGTATGTGCAGCCCGGCGAGCGCGTCACGTGCATCGGGTGTCACGAGAGACCGTTGACGCCGCCCGGCAACGTCGGCGAGCGCGTCGCGTTCCGCCGGCCGCCGTCGCGAATCGATCCCGGCGAGCTCGGCGGCGTGCCGTTTTCGTATCCGCGCTTCGTGCAGCCGCTCCTCGACGAGCACTGCGTTCGCTGTCACGGCGGCGAGCGAACGGACGGCCGCGTCGACCTGCGAGGCCATCCGCACCGGGGCTTCTCGCGATCGTACTGGGCGCTGTGCGGCGATCGGAACTTCAACGGGCCCGGAACGAACCCGCGCAACGCGGCCGAGGCGCTCGTGCCGCGCTTCGGCATGCGCAACCGCATCGAGCGGACGCCGCCCGGCGGCCTCTACGGCGCGCGCGGCAGTCGCTTGATCGAGTTGCTGCGCACCGGACACGAGGGCGTGCAGCTGAGCGCGAGCGAGCTGCGCCGGATCGCGGCATGGATCGACTGCAACGCGGTCTTCTACGGCAGCTACGGGGCGGAGGACCAAGCGCGCGAGCTGCGTGGCGAGCGGCCGGCCGTGCCGACGGTGGAGTGAGAGTTCGGCGGTTCGATCGACCGCTTCAGAACTCGACCGTGCTCAGCCGGATCGAGCGTTCGGTCCGAATGGCCTCGCTGCCCTCGACGTCGATGTCCTCGATCATCGGTACGCGGGGAAACGAGCCGGGCCCTTCGGGTAGTGCGGGCGGCAGAGCGTCTTGCAGCAGGGGCGCCATCGACTTCACTCGACCCGCCGTGGCGGCGATCTCCGCGGCCGAACGATCCACGCTCGAGATGCGGACCGCCTCGACGACGCCGACGAGCGTCTCCGAGCGCGACGTCTGTCCGTCGTCGCGGAACAGCGTCAGGCTCGTCGGGGGGGTGCCGCGCTGCAGCGATCCCTGGCCGACGTGCTCACCCTGGTAGTACACGTCGACGAGTTCCGTCCCCGTGAACACGAAGGCGAGGTCGTGACGCTCTCCAGGCCGCGCGCGGCCCGCCGCGAACGCGTTCTGCGGATAGACGGCCACGCCGCTCTCTCTGTAGTAGATCCCTTCGTCCGAGGCATCGTCGAACCCGACGAGCTTGGCGTAGTCGTTCGTCGCCACCGGAGTCCCCGTCCTTCTGGCATCGGGTCACGTCATGAGCATCGCCAACACGAGCAACCACGGCACGACGAGCAACACGACGTTCAGAACGGCTGCGACCGAAACGATGCGTCGTCGCCGCTCGTGCCTGGCGAGGCCGATCAGCCCGAAGAGCACGCCCAGGGCGCTGACGACCGTCACCGTACCGACCGCGTAGCACAGGATCCCGATCAGAGCGATGGCGCCCCAGCTCTCCCAGGTATTGGTGGCGACGATGAAGCCGGTTCCCACGACGCAGACGAGAGACAGCAGCGCGG
>CAYMRB010000220.1:0-16168 GCA_964392615.1 uncultured Planctomycetia bacterium
GTCGGAGACCTGCGGCGTCCACGTCACGAGTCCCGTTGCGGCATCGATCTGCATGCCGGCCGGCGCGGCCGTCAGCGAGTACGCGAGCTCGGCGTCTTCCTCGTCGACACCCTCGACGTCGTAAGCCCACTCGCGGTCGGCAACCGCGCGCAGGCTCGGCGGCGTCGAGAGGATCGTCGGCGGCTCGTCGACCTCGACGACGGTCACCGTGAAGCGCTGACCGTTCGTCGCGCCGTGGATGTCGCTCGCGCTGAGGACGACCGGCTGCGAACCGACATCCGCCTGCACCGGCGTCCACGTGAGCGTCCGAGTTCCCGGGTCGAACGTCATGCCGGGAGGCCCGGATTCGAGCGCGACACCGACCGCGTCGCCGTCCGCGTCGGAGACGACGGCTGTGTAGGAGAACAGCGTGTCCTCGAGGACGGATTCCGGAGGCGTCGACTCGAACGCGGGCAGCGCGTTGATGTGGACCTCTGTCGTCGCGCTGCTCTCGGCGTCGTACTCGTCGCGCGCGGTGACGCGCACGGTGTAGTCGCCCGGTGCATCGAAGACGTGCGTGACGACGACGCCTGTCGTCGTCGCGCCGTCTCCGAAGTGCCAGGTGAGCAGGAACAGGTCGCCGTCCGGATCGTGCGACGCACTCGCATCGAACGTGAACACATCGCCCGGATCGCGTCCGGCGTCAGAGATCTCGAACGACGCGACTGGCGCCTCGTTCGGAGGGCCGACCTCGACGGTGAATTCGGACCAGCCGTGCTGGCCGCTCGAATCATCGACCCGCAGATATCCCTCGAAGGTGCCGGGCGTCGGAAACGCCCAGGAGATAACCTCTCCTCCGACCAATCGAGGCTCGCCGACCTCCCACCACCAGGAGATGTTGGCGCCGTCGGGATCGTACGATGCCGAAGCGTCGAGCACGAGCGGCACGCCGGCTCGGACTGCGAAGTCCGGCCCGCCGCGCACGATCGCAACGGGCGGGCGACCGCGCGCAGTGATCGTGACGCGCGCAACGTCGCTCGACGAGCCCCCCCGATCGTCGGACACGATGAGTGTCGCGACGTAGCTGCCGGGTGCCTCGTACGCGTGGGACGGGCTCGCCTCGTCCGATGTCATACCGTCGCCGAAGTTCCACAGGTAAGTCAGCTCGTCGCCATCCGGATCGAATGTACCGTCCGGTACGAATGTGACCGCACGACCGCCGAACTCCTCGTAGGGGCCGCCAGCCTCGGCGACGGGAGGTCGGTTTCGCCGCGAATCAACGACGAGCTGGTAGAACTGAGGCGTCGCGAGACCGTCGGGGTCCTCGGCCTCGAGGAGGACATCGTGAATGCCGAGAAGCGAGTCGGTCGGCGTGAAGAGCACGCGGCCGGACGCGGCATCGATCGTCATCTCCGGCGGTGCTGTCACCAGACGGTAACTCAGCTCGCCGCCTTCCGGATCGACCGCGTCGGCATCGTACACGTACTCTTCCGCCGCGCGCGCGACCAGCACCGGATCGGACACGAAGGCCGGCGGGCGATTGCCGCCTCCACCGCGCGGCGGCGGGACGACGAGAACCGGCCCGGAGATGCCGATCGGATCTCCGGGCGGCTCGTTCTCGTCCTCGAGCGCGAAGACGACGAGGCGGTACCAGTACCGACGGCCGACGTCGACCTGATGATCGATGAACACGGCATACGTACTGCGCGTCGCAGCGACGAGTTCGTAACCGCTATTCGGCTCGAGCGTGCTTCGGAAGACCTGCACGTGCCAGATGTCCTCTCCGGAGCGATCGGTCCACGTCAGCTGATTCTTGCCGGGCTTCGGTCGCACGGCCAAGTCATCGACGACGCGCCTGTACGTCGTGACCGTCGCGAAGCCGATGCCGGTCAGATCGTCCCCGCCGGCGTCCGGAAAAACCTCCGACGTGCTGTCCGTCACGCGCAGGCCGATGTCGTGTTCGCCGACGGACGGGAAACCGCCGAGGAGCGTCGCTGTCTCGCCGGAGATGCCGTCGTCGAAATCGAGCGGCACCTCGAAGTCGATGTCCCAGTCCCACGCGCGGATCGAGTCGCCGTCCGAGACATCGATGTCGAACGAGCCAGATGCGTCGAGGACGATGTCCTCACCGACTGCCGCGAGGTACGGACCACCCGCGACGGCCGTCGGCGGATGCGGCCCGACCGTCACGTCGATGACGAGCGTCGTCGTATTCGTGCGGGGCGGCTCCGAGTCGTCGCGCACTTGAAGGTAGACGTGGTAGCGACCCGGCTCTGCGTACGCGTGCGACGCGACGGGGTGATACGCATCGGCCACGTCGAAGTCGATACCGTCGGTCGCGTCGAAGTCCCAACGGTAGTCGGCGACCCGAAACGATGGGTGCAGGTGGAACGATCCCGTGGCGTCGAAACGTACCGGCACGCCGACAGCCGTCGGAATCGGCCGCGCGTTTGCCACCGCGACCGGCGCGAGCTCGAAGAGAGACGGGGACAGGATGAGCACCGCCCACGCTGTCGAGATGTCGCGGCCCCCCTCCCCCTGCAGCCAGAAGCTGGAGTGCCAGCTGCCGTGCGGCTCCTCGTCGCGCGAGTCGAGAAGATGGCGGGCCAGCCCGTCCTCCGGATCGAGGAACCACGACAGTCCACCGTTCAGCCGGTCGATCGGCGGCTGGTGGACGCGGAAGGCCTTGGTGATCGAGAATAGCTCGTAGAAGTTGATGCCGAGCACACTGAGCCACTCTCGCTCGATCGTGTCCTCTCCGTTTCGCCACAGCTCGGACGTGCGGTCGTCGCCGAGCCACGCGAGCTGGACCATGCCCCCAGCAGTTGTCGACCGCGTCGTCCCGCCCGGCCCCAGATAGCCGAAACCTCGGGAGTTCGACGAGTACTCGAGCCACTCGCGATTTCGCCCCTTCGCCCACAGCGGCGTCTCGAGCTCGAACACGCGCTCGGCCGCGATGAAGCCTATCGCGGGCCATTGCGACGCCGAGTTGTCCGGCGCCTCGTCCGGTCCGTACCGCCAGCCGCCGCCTTTCTCGCCGTCGTACTGCGCCCAGAGGTAGTAGTCGGCCATGTCGCGCACGAGGTCGCGGTACGGCCGACCGCGCACGTTGGTGCCGCCCGTGCGGGCGAGGAGATCGCCCCGACCGCCAGCGACCATCGCGTCCATCACCTGCGCGATCTCGTAGTTCTCGACGATGTCCGGCGTGCCGGCGGTGAGGCCGACGCCGTTGAGGTTGACATCCGGTCGACCGAACGGTTGCTCGCCGATCTGCACCGACCGCAGCGTCGTAAAGAGGAACTGCATCCCACGACCGACGGTCTCGACGTACGGGTCACGCGACGCGTCGCCCCACTCGAAGTGGCCGTTGACCTCGAACGCTTGCACGGCGGAGGCCGTCGGCGCGGTGTAGTAGCGTCCGTAGTGCCACGACCCGGTTCGTACGCCGTCGACGCTATCGCGCGTCTGCCGCTTGTGGAGATGCCACAAGCCATCGTCGATCGCAGCGTTCACCTCGACGTCGAGTGTCTGCGGTCGAATCAGCAGGTTGTACGTGTCGCTGCCCGTCGCGCCGTCGGCGTCGACGATGCTGACCGTCGCCCGGATGCGGAGTCCGTCGGGCCCCTCGTAGACGTGCCGCGCCTCGATGCCGTACGCTTCCTCGAGAGTCGACGCCGTGCCCGAGAACGGCGCCGACCCGTCGCCGAAGTCCCACGTGTAGTCGAGCGGCAATGCGGCTCGCGACGCGACGGCCTTGAGGGTAACCTCTCCGCCCGACCAGGTCTCGTGCGGCAGCTCCCGCACGCGCGCCGGCGTCGTCGGATCGCCGACGAGTCGCCATGGCACTGCGATGACGAGCCCCTCCCCGGTGACGCGGACCTCGTGGGTCGCGACGCCGCCCTGTCCCGCGTGGTCGTGTACGGTCACGGTGACCGTGTAGCGGCCCGGCGCATCCCAGAAGTGTGTCGCCACGGGTTCGCGTGACGAGAAGACCGCTCCGTCGCCGAATTCCCAATCGTACGTCGCGACGCCGTAGTCGTCGGTCGAGGCGCTCGCGTCGAAGCGCAGCTCGACGCCGACCTGCCCCGCGGTCGGCCCGTCGATTCGCGCCACCGGGGGCTCGCCCACGAGCGACGAGAGCTCGACTGTCGCGGTGTCGGTCTGCAACGCGTGATCGATGACCTCGAGGACGGCCTCGCCCGTCCCCTCGACGCTCGTCGAGATTCGCTCGCCCTCGACAACGACGCCGGTGAGTCGGATGTCGTCGAACCCGAAGACGCCCGTCCACACGTCGACCGCGAAGTCGAGGTCGACCGTCGTCGCGACGTCGGTCTCGCCAAGCACCGTGAACTCCTCGCCCGAGTCCGCAGGTCGGATCGAGTACACGGCACCCCCTGCCGGCTTTGTCGCAATTCGAACGTCGTAGGAAGCGCCGGGCGTGTACGTGCCGACCGTGTCGAGACGCGACCGAAAGCGTCGCAGGTACAGGTCGCCGTCCGTCGCGAAGACGAGCGCGTGCGCGAAATCGTTGACCGTCACGCGCGCTGTAGACGCTTCGCGCAGCCCGATGGCCGCACCGCCCGGCTCGGACGGCGTGTCGACGCGCACCTGTGCGCTGGCTCCGGCGTCACGCGTCATGCGAGTGACGCCCCGGAAGACGTGCTCCGCCCAGCGCGCGCGGTCCGACAGCGTGTTGACGACGAAGCGGCCCTCCTGCGACACGTACCGAGAGACGACCCACTCGGTGTTGTCGATGTAGCGGCCGTAGAGGCTGTAGTGCCGCGGCGGCAGGCGCCAGACCCAGCGATAGATGCCGAAGTCATCGCTCGAGGCCGCGGCGCTGAGCGCGATCGCTCCGGCGCCCTCGACGGTATCGGTGTCGACGTCGATCCGCGCGGTCGGCAGGTCGTTCGCGACGACGTCCAGAATCTGCGTCGCCGTCACGGCCTGGCTCGCGCGGTCGGTCACGGTCAGCGTGACGACGTAGCGCCCTGGAGCCGCGTAGTCGTGATCGGCCTCCCTCGCGGTGCCTTCCCGCGTCGTGCCGTCACCGAAATCGAAGTGGTATCGATGGATGCCGTTGTCGTCCGTCGAGCCGGTCGCGTCCCAATGGGTCGCCCACTCCCCCGCCGTCGCGACCGACTCGTTCACGAACGTTGGCCCGTCGAGCACCGCCACCGGAGGATCGTTGGCGACGACCGATATGTCGTGCGTCGCGACGGCCGACTGCCCCGCGTGGTCGGTGACCGTCAGCGTGATCGTGTAGACGCCGACGACCTCGTACACGGCCGCCGGACGAAAGCCGGTCGCCCCGGTGCCGTTGCCGAAGTCCCACGTGTACGTCCAGATGTCGACGTCGTCGCTCGAGCCGTTCGCGGACATACCCACGCGCCAGATCGTCCCCGAGGTCCAGCGCTCGTCGATCTCGTCGGGCGCGTCGATCGCCGCGACCGGCGGCGCGCCGGGCGTGAACGTCACAGTCGTCGTCTCGGTGTCTTGGAGCCCGGCCGAGTCGGTCACCGTCAGGTGGACGGTCCAAGGTCCGACGCCGTCCCACGTGTGCTCGGCCGTCACACCATCGCCGGTCGCGCCGTCGCCGAAGTCCCACTCCCACCGCACGATGCCGAAGTCGTCGGCCGACGCGCTCGCATCGAGCGTCGCGGTCCATGTGGTCCGGTAGGCCGCGTCCTCGCCGAGCGCGTACGGACCTCCAGCGTCGGCCACCGGACCGGTGCCGACCACGCGCACGACGGTGCCGCGTCGGCTCAGCGTGCCGTCGGCCGTCGTGTGCAGCACGCGGACGGCAAGCGTCCCCTCGACGCCGAAGGTATGCGTCACCTCGATGCCGCTCCCCGTCGCGCCGTCGCCGAAGTCCCACTCGTAGTCATCGCCGGGCAGTGCGCCGGTGCCCTCCGCTCGCAGCGTCAGCTCGTCGCCGACCGTTAGCTCGGAGAAGGCTGGCGAGATCCGAACATCGAGGCCCGGGACGGGCGGCACCGCGACCCCGATCGTGTTGCTGCCCGTGACGACGCCGACTTCGACCGCTGCACCAAAGCTGCCGTCGCCGACACCCGGAAAGAACGTCAGGGTACCGGTGTCGATCTGCACCACGAGATCCAGATGGCCGTCCGAGTCGAGATCGAACGCGTCCGCAGCGCCGTAACGACCGAGGTCGAGCTCCGGACGCGTTTCACCCGCGAGGAACGTGCCGTCGCCGACACCGCGGAAGAGCGTGAAATCTCCGGAGCTGGCCGAGTTGGCGAGGATGTCGCAGTGGCCGTCCTCGTCGAAATCGCCCGCCGCGACGCCGAACGGAGCATTCCCGGCGTCCCCGATGAGAGGCGTCGCCTCGGCGAGGCGGCGGTCGGGGCCGCCCGGATAGAGGCGGAGGACCCCGCTATTGGCCGCGCGGACGAGATCCGTGTAGCCGTCGCCGTTGAAATCACCGGCGTCCATGCCGCGGCCGCTTCCCGCGAAGTCGCGCGGCTCGACGTCGAACGATCCGTCGCCGCGCCCCCAGTAGATGCCGGCCCGGGCGCGGTCGCCGTTGATCACGCAGTCGAGGCGGCCGTCGCAGTCGAAGTCCCCGACCGCGGCATCGAGCGCCCAGCCCGCCGAGGGGCCGGCAGTCGGCAGAGCGATCGGTGCGGCGAACGAGCCGCCGGGCAGGCCGCGGTACAGAAACGGTCGGATCACGTTGTCCGTGCCCGTTGCGACCACGAAGTCGAGCTCCCCGTCTGCGTCGAAGTCGCCGATTGCCGCGCAGCGGGAGTTCGAGCTTTCCGGCACCACTCCGAAGAGGGTGAGCGGCTCGAACGTGCCGTCGCCATGAGATCGCGTCGTGTAGATGTCACCGCCGCGAGTCGGAACGACGATGAGGTCGGCCCACGCGATGCCCCCAGCGAAGAGGAGGCTGGCAAGGAAGACGGCGAGCGAGGGCTGGCAGCCGACACTCGCCCTGCATAGCGCAAAGAATCCGACGGAGACACAGCGAAGCGATGTCTTCATGGTCGAGTGCTTTCGTTCCGGGCAGTCCACATACCTTCGACGGGCCGCGATCCAACGGACCGTCGAGATAGCGCCATCCGGCGCTATCCCCCCTCACGAGAAACCGTCAACCGCACAAGAGCTGTGCCGGTAGTCACATCCCATCGGTCCCACGCCAGCCCACGACGCTGCCCCCCGACGACGTCAGTCGTCACGCCATGCCCACAGCATGCCCCGCTTGTCGGTCTCCGTTCGGTATCCACGAGCCTGCAGAAACGAGTCGACCGCGTCGATGTTTTCGTCGTTCCCCTCGCCGGCGTGCACCTCCATGGCGAGCCGCCGGATGCGCGGAAAGACCTCGTCCGGGCAGCTGTAGAGAATGCTGAACTCGGAGCCCTCGCAGTCGAGCTTCAGGAGATCGACCGTGTCCACGTCGTATTCGGCCAGCAGGTCCGGCAGGCTGAGGCAATCGACGGTGACCGCGTCGGCCAGCGTCGAGAGCTCGAAGACCGAAGCATGCCGCGGGAAATCGACGTTCTCGTCGAGATGCAGTGTCAGCGACCCCGACGTGCCGAACACGGCCTTCGGGACGCAGGTCACCTGCTTGTCCGGGTTGCGCTCGAGGTTGTGCCGCAGCTGGTCGACGTTCCTCGGAACCGCTTCGACGGCGAACACGCGGGCCTTCGGGAAGCGTGACACCGCCTGGAGCGAGAAGAAGCCGAGGTTCGCGCCGACGTCGATGATCGTCGGGGACTCCGTCTGGAAGGCGGGTACGCCGCGGAAGTACGAGTCGTCGAAGAAGATCTCTTTGAAGAGATGGAACAGACGACGCGGGACCTCGACGCGGACGCCGTTGCGACATCGCAGGATCAGCGGGTCCCTGCGCACGAGCCCCGCCTTCACGCCCAGATAGACCCACCAGTTGTCGATGTGACGGACGAGGTTCACATAGCGTGACAGCTGACTCGGGCGCTTTCGCATCACGCGCTCCGTCACTCGCGGTTCACTTCACTCGGCTTCTCGATCGAGGGGGACGAGACCGTCGCCCGACACCGCACAGACACGAAGAGGTGTGAGAGCTCCGGGACTCGAACCCAGGACCCACGGCTTAAAAGGCCGTTGCTCTACCAACTGAGCTAAGCTCCCACCGAAGACGGGGAATCATAACAACGCGACGAGAGGTTGCCAAACAAAACGGGCATGCGCTGGCTGAGGGAGACTGGCCCGCGCCCTTCGACGGTCGATTCCATGACAGCCCATGCCAGCGGAGTTGGAGCCGACCGCCGCGCCGGCTCGACTCCGCACCGAGAACTGTCGGCGCGGTCGCCGCCGCGCACTCGATCCGGGGGCGTGCCTCAGATCGTCGTCAGCTCTTCGGTCTTCTTTCCGAGCAGGCCGTCGACCTTCCCCTCGTGGTCCTTCAGGAGGTTCTGGATCTCGTCCTTGAGCGACTTGTGCTCGTCCTCGGAGATCTTCTTGTCTTTCTCGAGCTTCTCGGCGTGCTTGTTCGCATCGCGGCGGATGTTGCGCAGCGCGACGCGCGACTCCTCGGCCGTCTCCTTCGCGAACGCGGCGAGCTGCTGCCGACGCTCCTGGCTCAGCGGCGGGATCGTCAGTCGCAGGATCTTGCCGTCGTTCGTCGGGTTGATACCGAGATCCGACTTCAGCAGCGCCTTCTCGATGTCCCCGAGGCCACCGGGATCGAAGGGCTTGATCACGAGCTGATCCGGCTCGGGCGCCGAGATGTTCGCGATCTGCTTCAGCGGCGTCGGGCTGCCGTAGTAGTCCACGCGGATCGAGTCGACCAGGCCGGGGTTCGCGCGCCCCGTTCGCATGCCGCGGTACTTCTCCTTCAAGACTTCGAGCGCCTTGTCCATGCGCTCCTCGGCGTCCAGCAGGATTGAGTCGTAGTCTTCCATGATTGCGTCGTCTGCCAGCTCCGTGCCACTCCTGTACGCGGACGGCCGCGCGAGAACGGCACTCGGTCCTCAGTCAGCTCGGTTCTCCGGAGTGCACGACCGTACCCAATCGCTCGCCCCTGAGCAATCGTTCGATGTTCCCCTTCTCGCGCACGTTGAACACGTTGATCGGCAGCGAGTTGTCCATGCACAAGCTGATCGCCGTCGAGTCCATGACTTTCAGACGTTTCTGGAGCGCATCGATGAACGTCAGGTCCTCGTAGAACTCCGCGTCCTTGTTCGTCACAGGATCGTCGGAGTACACACCACGGACCTTCGTCCCCTTCGCCAGCAGATCTGCGCGCACCTGGAGCGCGCGCAGTGCCGCCGTCGTGTCGGTCGTGAAATACGGATGCCCCGTACCGCCCGCGAGGATCACCACCCGCCCCTTCTCGAGGTGGCGCAGGCAGCGGCGGCGGATGAACGGCTCCGCGAGGTCGTTCACGGGGATCGCCGACTGCACGCGCGTCTCGACGCCCAGCTTCTCGAGGGACGACTGGAGCGCCAACGCGTTCATGATCGTCGCCAACATCCCCATGTGGTCGCCGGTCACGCGGCCGATCTCGTCGCCGGCGATCTGCGACCCACGCAGGAAATTGCCGCCCCCACACACCATGGCGAGGCTCGTGGAGCTGCCTTCGAGCCCCGCCCGAATCTGGGCCGCCAACTCGTGGACCTTCTCGGGCTCGACGCCGAACCCTCCCGGTCCACACAACAGCTCGCCCGATAGCTTCAACAACACTCGGCGCTCGGCCATCGTTCCGTCCTCTCGTCGCCTGTCGCTTCTCGGTTCACTTCTTCGCAGCCCGTCGGGTGTCTGGTCGACGGCCGTCAGCGGAGATACCGAGGATAGGAGCGCGCAGGCCGCGAAGCTGTCAACGAAAAAAGCTCGACGCCGGACGGAACGATGCGGCGCGATGTGTGGTGCGCGAGAGCACTCAGTGCCGTGTATCGCAAATATCGGTGCATATCGAGCGGATCTGCCGCTCGATATGCACAGGTATTTGCGACAGGCGGTACTCAGCTCGCGGGCGGAGCGGCCGGAGGCTCGTTCGCGGCTGGCGCGGCCTCGGCACCGGACTCCGGTGCGGGCGGAGCGCTTGGCGCGGCGGCCGGCGGCGGCGGAGCGGGCGCGGCGGCCGGCGGCGGCGGAGCGGGCGCGGCGGCCGGCGGCGGAGCGGCCGGGGCCGCTGGTGCCTCGGCAGGCTTGTCGGCAGCGGGCTTCGGCGCCATCGCTGCGGCGTCGGACGCTGCGGCAGCCTTGCGCCTCGCGGCAGCGGCGGCGGCGGCCTCTGCGGCCTGACGCTTCTCTTCCTCGGCCTTTGCTCGTGCGAGCTCGGCCTGCTGCTTCGCGTAGCGCTCGCGACCGGAGCTGATAGCGTCCGCCAGGATGCGCAGAATGACCTGGATCGACCGGTACGCGTCATCGTTACCGGGGATGACCAAGTCGGCCAGACGCGGATCGCAGTCCGTGTCGACGATCGCGACGACCGGGATGCCACACTTGCGAGCCTCTCGCACGGCGATGTGCTCGCGACGAATGTCGACGACCACCAAACAGCCGGGAAGCTCCTTCATCCGCCGCAGACCCTGGAGGTTGCGGAAGATCTTGCGCCGCTCGCGTCGCAGGCGCGACACGTGCTTCTTCGAGTACTGCTCGATCGCGCCGCTCTCCTCGAGAGCCTCG
The DNA here is from genome assembly GCA_964392615.1 of uncultured Planctomycetia bacterium. Taxonomy (GTDB): domain Bacteria; phylum Planctomycetota; class UBA8108; order UBA8108; family UBA8108; genus CAYMRB01. Next base: position 10,612 of record CAYMRB010000220.1, read on the forward strand.
AGTTCCTCGAGCCGCTTGAGCCGGCTGCGGATCGTGTGGAAGTTCGTCAGCGATCCACCGAGCCAACGCTCGGAGGACCAGTGCATGTTGCAGCGCTTCGCCTCGCGCTCGACGAGCACCTTCGCCTGGCGCTTCGTGCCGATGAAGACGACGTCCTTGCCCGAAGCCGCCAATTGCGTCAGGAAGTTCGACGCCCGCACGATGCCGCGAAGCGTCTGGCGGATGTCGATGATGTGAATCAGGTTGCGCTTGCCGAAGATGTACGGCGCCATCTTCGGATGCCAACGGCTGACTCGATGCCCGAAGTGGACTCCTGCCTCGATGATCTCTTTGACGTCGACGGACACGGAAATCTCCTTTCGACCCAACGATCATGCTCGAGGGGTCGCCGGCGTGCCGCTTCGGTTGCTGTGGGGCCGGTCAGTACTTGTCGAGGTGCCTCGTCGCCCGGGCGCCGCGGCCGTCAAGCCGTCCTCGGGCGTCCATCGGCCCCTCGGGGGTGCGAATGGATCAAATGGAACCAGATCGTCCCGGTGGATCTTGGCGCCCCCAGGACGGAAACGCGCGACGGTAACACAGGCCGGCGGACGGGTCAACCGGCTGTTAGGCCGACTCCCCGGCGTGGCCGTGGCCGTCGCCGTCGTCGTTCTCGGCCTCCGAGCCGTCTTCGGCGGCCCCTCGCTCGCCGAGGACGTCGTGGTCCGTGAACATCAGCTGCCGGGTGACGAACGACTCCTGCTGCGCCTGGATCATCTCCTGGATCCGGACCGCGATCTCGATCGCCTGCAGTCCGTGAGCGCCGGTCACCACGGGCTCCCGCCCGGTGCGCACGGCGAGCAGGAACGAGTTCAGCTCGTTCTTCAGGGGCTCATCCGGCGCGATGTGGAGCTGCTCGATGGTGAAGAACTGGGTGAAGATGGGGTAGGGCCCCTGGCTCTCCTCCATCTTCGCCATCTCCTTGAAGTCGATGTTCTTGCGATCGAAGCCTTCCTTCAGCCCGATCCGCATGCCGGTCTTGGCGACGTAATCGAGCGAGATGTACGCCTCGCGGCAGAAGATCCGCATCTTGCGGCTCTTCTGAATCGCCACCCGACTCGACTTCACCAGCGCGGTACAGCCGTTCTCGAACGTCAACCGCGCGTGGGCGAGATCCTCCGTCTCCGACAGGACGCACGCTCCGAACGCGTCGAGCGCCACGACCGGCGAGTTGACCAGATTCAGCACGATGTCGATATCGTGGATCATCAGGTCGAGGATCACGCTCGTCTCCACCGATCGGAAGCTGAACGGGTGGATGCGATCGCACTCGATGAACGCCGGCTCGCGTATCCGGGGGTGCGCCGCGAGCACGACGGGGTTGAACCGCTCGATGTGCCCCACCTGCAGCGTCACGCCGTGTTCTGCGGCCAGGCGGATCAGATCCTGCGCCTGCGGCACGGTCGACGTCATCGGCTTTTCGACGAGCACCGACACGCCCGCTTCGACGCAGGCCTTCGCCACGTCGAAGTGAGTCGGTGTCGGCGTCACGACGCTGACCGCGTGGACCTGGGACAGGAGCTCCGGGGTCAGCTCGGGATACGCAGGCACCCCGAGGTTCGCGCCGATCTGACGCCCTTGCGCCTCGTCGACGTCGATGATTCCGATCAGCTCGACGCCGTCGAGCTCCGTGTACACGCGAGCGTGTTGTTTGCCGAGATGGCCAACACCGACCACGAGGACGCGTGCGGGTTCGTTTTCCCCGGGTCGTTTCGGCTCCACAGCCATATGGGGGACTCGTCGCTTCAGGGGCTGTTCAGGAGGTTCAGGGCTGCCGTGCACGCCCCTTCTTTCCCGACTCGGTTCGCTCGAGGAACTCGAGCAGGGTCTGGATTTCCTTGACGTGGCCCAGCGTGCTGCGCAGGTGGGCAACCGCGTCGCTCCGCGGCATGCGATCGCGGAACAGCCAGCGATGCGCTTCCTTCAGGGCGGCGATCGAATCGTCGTCTACGCCGCGCCGTGACAGACCGACCTTGTTCACGGACCAAATCTTCAGCGGATTGCCTTCCGCCAGCAGGAACGGTGGCACGTCGTGATTGACACGAGTCATGCCCCCGATGAATGCGCTCTGCCCGATCGTCACGAAGTGATGCACGGCGGCCATGCCCCCGAACGTCGCGTGGCGTTCGACGTACACGTGCCCGCCGAGAAGAACGCTGTTCGCCAGGATGATGCCGTCCTCGAGGACGCAGTCGTGCGCGACGTGACAGCACGCCATCAGCAGGTTCCGCGATCCGATGCGCGTCCCACCGCCACCGAGGCGCGTGCCGCCGTGAATCGTCACGCATTCCCGGATCGTGTTGCCCGCGCCGATATCCAGCCAGCTGTCCTCTCCCGCGTACTTCTTGTCCTGGGGCTCAGCGCCGAGCACGGCCCCCGGATAGATCTCGTTCTCCTCGCCCAGGGCCGTGTTCGCGACCAGCGTCACGTTATTGTGCAGGTGACACCCGTTGCCGACGCGACAGTTCGGCCCGATGAACGAAAACGGACCGATCTCGACGTCGTCCCCGACCTCTGCGGTCGGATGGACGTAGACGTTCTCGAACCGGAAGGAGAGCTCAGCGGTCTTCCTCGACGACCAAAACACGGCGTAGCCTCTTCAACGGGCCTGAGCGCCTCACACGCGCCGCACGATCGGTCGCGCCAACTCGGCGGCTCCGATCTCTGTGGGCATGATCATGAAACGGATATCCGCTTCGGAAACCAAGGCGCCATCGACAAGCGCCCGCGCCGCAACTTGCGCGGTGCGGGGCTTCATCACCTTCAAGTCGACCTCGAGCTCGAGCTGGTCGCCCGGCACCACAGGCCGGCGAAACTTGACCCGATCGAGCGACAGCAGATACGCGGAGCGACCGCGGTTCTGCTCGTGTTCCAGTAGCATGACGCCGCCCACCTGGGCCATCGCCTCCACCACCAGCACACCGGGCATCACGGGCCGGCCCGGAAAATGCCCGCGGAAGAATTCCTCATTATACGTGACGGACTTCAACCCGCGCGCAAACTTGCCGTCGCGGATCTCGACGATCCGATCGACGAGGAGGAACGGGTAGCGATGGGGCAGCGTCGCCTCGATCACCCGAACATCGAGCGGGCCGATGACCGTCCCCTCGAGGCTGGCGGGCCTCGCACCGTCGCCAGTCGCACCGTCGCCAGTCGCGGACTTCGAGTCCGTAGAAGGCGCGGCGGGCTTGGCGGGGCCGGCTGCCTCGACGAGACTCTGCGCGAGGCGGACGTTCAGGTCGTGGCCGCTCCGAATCGCCTGGACGCGGCCGCGAATCCGCCGTCCGGCGAGGAAGAGATCGCCGAGCAGATCGAGGACCTTGTGTCGGACGAACTCGTCGTCGAATCGCAGCGTGTTCTCGATGATGCCGTCGCGTCCGAGGACGAGGGTGTTGTCCGTCGACGCGCCCTTGCCCAGACCGGCGGCGCGCAAGGCGTCGACCTCCTCGACCAGCACGAACGTCCGCGCCGGCGCGATCTCGGTCGCGAAGGTCTCTTCGTCGAGACGGATCGACAGGAACTGCGTTCCCAGCCGAGGCGTGTCGTAGTCGAGCGTGTACGCGATCTCCAGGCCGCCCGAGCCGTTGGACGGAATCGCGACGACGCTGGCGTTGCCGTCGGCGAGCGCCACCGACTCCGCGACGACGAGCTCCGGCGCGGCCGCGTCGAGCTCCGTCGTGCCCACCGCCCGCAGCGCCTCGTAGAACGGCAGCGCGCTACCGTCCATGCCGGGAACCTCCGGCCCGTCGAGACGCACCTCGGCGTTGTGGATCCCCATGGCGCAGAAGGTCGCGAGCAGGTGCTCGATCGTGTGGACCTCCACCTCCGCGCCGTCCGGTCCGCGCGCGGCGATCGCCGTGCGTCGCGGAAGGTCCTTGAGGTTCTCGATCCTCGCTTCGACTCGCGGCGCGCCGGGCAGGTCGGTACGCACGAAAACGATGCCGGTGTCGGCGTTCGCCGGGAGAATCTCCGCGCGCACCTCGGCGCCGGTGTGCAGGCCGACGCCTGTCACCTCGGTGCTACCTGCAACCGTCTTCTGTCTCGCCATGGACTCGGATTTGGACTCGGGCATGCCGCCGCAGGGCCTCACTTGGCGCGCGAATAGCGCTCGTTGAGGCGCTTGACCAGTTCCTTGGTGATATCGTATTCCGGCTTGTGGTAGTGGACGATCGGCCACTGGAACCCTCGGCCGGGAGCCGCGCCCTCGGCGCGCAGACGCTTCTCGAACACCATGTCGAGGTCCTCCGCCTCGGCGAAGGCCGTGATCTCCCTGGTGATCTCGCCTTTGATCTCCTCGAGGAACGCCTTCAGGGTCTCCTCGAGCTGCTTGCCTTCCTTCTTCTGCAGGTCTTCGAGCTCCAGCTTCAGGCGGAACTGACGCTCGGCCTTGTCGCGAAAGCTGTCGGACGACCGGTCGAGCTTCTCGAGCTCCGCGTTGAGGAGCTTCAACTCCTCGACGGTCTGCTCGACGCGGCCCCTGACCCCATCGATCTGCGCCTGGAGGACGGCCTGGCGATCCTTGCTCTTCGCGTAGCTTTCGAAGACCGCCGAGATATCGACAACCGCCGTACGGGGCGGGAGATAGCTCGTGATCGCTTGAGCGCCGAGGAACAAGGATCCGGCGGAGACGACGATCAAGCATCCCGCCAGAAAGACCACGGACCCGTTCACCCTGCGCAACATCGTTCTCTCCCGTCTCGGCTCCGAGCTACCGCTTGGCCCCCGTCTCCGGGCGCCGATTCCTCAGGGCCGGCCATCCGAGCCGGACCTCGCGTTCCGTTTCTGGCGGCCTACCGCAGGCCACCGGCTCCGTCCCGTAACGGGCGGCGCTCCCCCTCTTTATCGGCCACCGGCGGCCGGCGGTGAAGTGCTTCCTTACGATCAGCGCGACATTCTACCGAGAACGGCTGTGGCGGAAAAGGCAAATAGCCGCCTCGAGCGCCGTTCCGCGGCTCGCCCCGAAGACTGTAAGCCACCATCACAAAAAGACTTGCTAAAACTCCTCCGCCGCGTAGTGCGTCGCGGCGAGGTTCTCGAAGCGCATGCAGTTCGGCGTGAACTGCAGGTGGATGGTGCCGGTCGGACCGTTACGCTGCTTCGCGATGATGACCTCGGCCTTCCCCCTGACCTCCTCCTTTTCGGGCTCGTAGTACTCCTGGCGATACAGGAGGAGAATGAGGTCGGCGTCCTGCTCGATAGCCCCCGACTCGCGCAGATCGGACATGCGCGGTCTGTGGCCGGTCTTGTCGCGGCTCTCGACGCCGCGACTGAGCTGCGAGATCGCGATGACCGGCACCTGGATCTCACGCGCGACGGCCTTCAAGGCGCGCGAGATGCTCGAGATCTCCTGCTGGCGACTCTCGGAGGACCCGCCGCCCTCCATGAGCTGCAGGTAGTCGATGACGATCATGTCGAGCCGCTGGCGGTCGTTCAAGCGGCGCGCCTTCGCCTTCAGGGACAGCGGCGTCAGCCCCGGTGTGTCGTCGATGAATATCTTCGTGTCCGAAAGGACATCGGCGGC
>CAYMRB010000221.1:0-16163 GCA_964392615.1 uncultured Planctomycetia bacterium
TGAATGCCGACGCGCGAATCCGCTCGCTGCACCCACGTCGCCAGCCCGAGCCGTCTCGGATAACAACCGGTCAGCAGCCCGGCACGTGACGGACTGCAGATCGGAGCCGCGGCGTAGTAGTCCGTGAACCTCACGCCGCCGTCGGCCAAAGCATCGACGTGCGGCGTCTCCACCTCGGTCGCTCCGTAGCATCCGAGGTCGTAGTACCCCTGATCGTCCACCAAGATGAAGACGAGGTTGGGCCTGGGAGCCGCGCGTGCATCGATCGCAGTGGCTGTGGACGACAGCCCGACCATCAGGATCAAGCAGATCGTGGATCTCATCGTGCCGTTGACTCGCTCGCGGCAGGGACCTCGAGGACGCGGCGCCTGATGCCGAGCACGGAGTGGACGGCAGCAGGTCCGGACAGGCGTCGGTGTTGCTTCGTCGCTAATCCTCGATTCCGAACGCTGCCTTGAAAGCTCCCGCGATCTCCGGGTGAACGTCCGGGTTGATGCCGTCGGCATCGTATTCGTATCCGAGCGCGTCGAGATCGTGTTTCAGTTGGACGATCTCCTCCTCCGGGCTGACCCTTGGCGGCACGGCGCGGGTCAGCGGCGTCAGCCAAGCGTTCAGAGTGTGACCGCCGTCGACCATCAAGTCGTGCCCTGTGACGTAGTTCGACGCCCCAGATGCCAGGAAGATCACCGCGCCGAACAGGTCCTCGGGGCGCTCGACGTGACCGAGGGGCGTCAGCTCTCGAATCCGCTCCCGGACCACGACCGGCGTCGAGGCGTGCATCGGGGTCAACAGATAGCTGGGGCTGATGCAGTTCACGTTGATGTTGAAGCGACCCCATTCGGCCGCCAGCATCCTGGTCATCTGCACGACGCCCGCCTTGGAGGCGTTGTAGGACGCGTTGCAATTGCAGATCGTGGCGGACATCGAGGCGATGTTGATGACCTTGCCATCGATCGGTGCCTGCCGGAGAAACTGCTGGGCTTCGGCCTGTGCGCACAGATACGTGCCGGTCAGGTTCACGGCGATGACCTTGTCCCAGTCCGGCTGCTCCAGCTCTTCATCGGCTCCCAGGATGCCGATCCCCGCGTTGTTGACGCCGATGTCCAGGCCGCCGAAGCGCTCGGCAACCTCGCGGACCATCGCCTGCACCTGATCCTTGACCGTTACATCGCAGGGCACGAACAACGACTCGCGCCCCAGGCCCTTGATCTCCTCGGCGGTCTTGCGACCGGTCGGCTCGTCGACATCGGTGATCGCGACATCCGCTCCAGCCTTGGCAAGAGCCAGCGCACAGCCTCGCCCGATGCCTACGGCAGCGCCGGTCACCAGGGCTCTCTTGCCGGTCAAGTCGAATAGACTGAGATCAGCCATATCACCTCACACCTTGATGTCGGGGTTCGTGTAGCGCATGCACGCGTCGCTGTGGAAGTTCGACGGCTCCGTGATGATGCAGCCCTGCGAGCCGGCCTGCTGCCAGTGCTTCTCGAGCGGCTTCTTCAGCCCGGCCACATCGCCGACGCCCAGCGGCGTTTCGCACAGCGCCGTGACGTGTTCCTTTTGGCTGGCCGGCGGAGTGACCGACATGTTCTCGGTCGGCTCACCTTCCCCGTAGGTATACGTCTTGCCCCAGCGGACGTGCCACGACTCCATCTTCACGCCGATGCCGTTCGCCTCGTCGGCCACATGCCAGTGCTCGGGAATCATCTGACCGGGCAGCAGGAGCATCTCCAGCGCGCAGTAGTTGGCCTCCTTGTCGTTGACCCACACGAAACCGCCGAGCCCGACGTTGACGAATTCGCCGAGCCCCCAGTCCTTGGCGAACATTCGCGGCTTGGGGTTCTCGGGGATCACGTAGCCCGCAATCCTGAGCATCTCGAGGTAGACGTCCTTCGCCGCCTCTGCGTCGAACGTGCCATCGCTGTGGTAGAAGTCGGCGTTCTTGTAGTCCAACGCCGTCTTGACGCAGGTCTCGCGCTCCGGCACCCCGGTGCAACCGGCGCCTAGCAGGCCCAAGCCGCCGCCTATCCCCAGCAGGCTTACGCAGGCCGCGCGACGTCCGATCTCTGCATCATGTGACATTGAGAACCCCTCCAGGGCTTTCAGTGGTGTTGGAAGTGGAGTCACTAGCCGTTTCTCGCTGATCCGTCGCGCCCCACACTCGCGCGCCCCACTCGAAAAGTCAATTCCCCGAGCGGCCTTTGCCGTGGCGACACGTTGACGAAGAAACGCGCGGTACCGTCTAAGGAACCCGCCCGGAGCGTCGTCCTCAATACAGTCGTAGACTCGCTGTTGGTGTAGGATCCAGGGCTGGAGGCACGCAATGCACCGATCGACACTCCTCGTCTTCCTGCTCGCCGCTCTCCCTGCGCAGGCGCAGGACGCGCAGCGCGAGTTCGATTTGCTGAAGGACGAGTCCACGCGCAACGAAACCGTCGAGCGCCTCGCGAGGGACGGCGCCGAGCACGTCATCCCGCTTCTCGTCGCGGAGATGGCGGAGGCCTCCTACTTCCCGGAGGTCGGCGGGCACTACCTCGGCATCCACGGGCGCTACGGCTATATGCCGTGGGCGGTCTTCGACTGCGGCCACACGCGTGAGTGGAAGCGCAACTGGGCGGCACGGGCGCTTGCGAGAATCGGCCGGGGGAAGCACGGCAAGCCGGTGATCGCCGCGATGATCGAGCTGCTGATGGGAGACCGACGGCTTGTCGGATATGCCGCGCAAGAAGTGCTCGTCGAGATCGGCGAGACGAGCATCGCGCCTCTCGTCGAGCTGCTCGGTCGCGAATTCGAGGACCGAGCGGCGGGCGAGGCGCGCATCGAACGGACCGGCGGCGTGCGCGCGAACGGCACGCGGCACTACAGCCCGTACGGCCTGCTCTTCGTCGAGGGCGACGGCCGTCCGAAGGGCTGCAACCGCAGGTATTTCTTCTACCCGAGCCTTCCGTCGCTCACGCTCGGTCGCATCGGCAAGAAGGCCGTGCCGTATCTCGTGCCTCTGCTGAGGAACGAGGAGCGGACGATTCGCGTCGGCGCGGCCGTCGCGCTCGCGACGATCGGGAAGGGCGCCGCGGACGCCGCCCCGGAGCTGATCGCCCGGACGCGGCGTGACAGCTACTGGCTCGCGCGCCACACGGCCGCAGCGGCGCTCGGCCGTGCGGATCGCGAGAAGAGCCAATCGGTTCCCGCGCTCATCCTGCGACTCAACGATCCGGTCTGTAACGTGCGCGCGATGGCCGTCAACGCTCTGGGGAATCTGCGCGGCTCGCCGGACACGGTCGTATCCGCTCTCCGCTCGATGCTTCGCAAGACCGACGAGATCCAGCTGCTGGTAGAGATCGCCAAGTCGCTCGAGAAGTACGGGGCAGCGGCGATCGAAGCCGCGCCGGATCTGTTGAAGGACGTGCGCGGACTCGCATGGTGGCGGGGCGAAATCCGGAAGGAATACGCCGAGGCGCTGGCGAGCATGGGGCGCGACGTCGTGCCACGGCTCGCGGACGCTCTCTCGAACGACGATCCGGCGACTCGCGTCCTCGCTGCGCGGGCGCTCGAGATGATGGGGAGGGACGCGCGACGCGCGATACCGCAGCTCACCGAGGCGCTGGGGGATCCGGGCTTCAACGGACCGCTCCAGCTCGAGTTCGAGCTTCGCCGACTGCCGCAGGACCCGCGCTGTCACCTCGCCGCCGCGCTCGGCAATCAGGGCCGAGCGGCACGCAAGGCGCTTCCGACGCTCGAGAACCTGGCCGCGAACGCCGGCACGTCCGCACTCCCCGGGCTTCACCGCGCGATCGACGAGGCGATCGCGAAGATCCGGACGCAATGGGCCGATCCCGACCTCGTCCGTTCGCCGCTGGCGAAGGAGAGCCATGATCCGCTCGCGCCGAAACCGGGGAACATCGGAGAGTGCGAGGTGGCCGTGAAGATCGTGCGCTCCGACGGCTCGGAGCAACTTCCCGTTCGCTCCAAGGGCCACCGCACGGTCTACGCGCAGCTGTACGGCCGCGGCATTCCGGATGGCGCGACCAAGATCGCGTGGCTCCAGTTCGGCAGCTACCGCGACGAGCGAGCGCTGCGAGGTCCGCCGAAGACGACGACGAGGGGCGCCTACTCCCGATCGATCTACGAGGCCGTCGATCCGAAGACTCTCGGTGGCGAGCGCGATAAGGACGTGCTCGTGCTGAAAGGCGACACGCTCTTCCTCGAGATCAGCGACGCCGGCCGCGGCAACATTCACATCGAGTTCGGCCTCTTCCGCGCCAAGACGTCCGGCAACGGCGACCGGACAGGCAGCAAGGTGCGCCACGGTCGCATCTGTGCGTCGAAGAAGACGCACCGCTTCCTGATCGACGAGGGAGGCGACCGCAAGGCGTGGATCGACGTGACGGTGACGCCGAAGGAGTGAGCCGTTTTCCCATCCCATTCCCGGGGCTCCTTCGGTACCCTCCCGAGATTCGTCGGAATGCAGGTCACACCACTACGCCCCGGAATCGGACCGTCGGCGCGCACTGCGCGGCTGGCGGACGGATCGAAGTGCTGCTCGAAGTCATCGAATTCACTGCCGTCGTTGCTTCCGCCCTGTTCGGAATCCTCCTGGCGAGGAAGAAGCAGCTCGACTTCGTCGGCGTCTTCTCCGTGGCCTTTGTCGTCGCGTTCGGCGGCGGCACGCTTCGCGACCTCTTTCTCGATCGTCACCCGCTCTTCTGGATCGACCAGGGACACTATCCCGTCGTCGTGTTCGTTCTTGCGCTGGTCGGTTCCGCCCTCGGCCGCTTCTTCCCTGCGAGGACGGAGCGGTTTCTGTGCATTCCCGATGCGCTCGGTCTCGGGCTCTTCAGCATCCTCGGCGTGAGCTTCGCGCAGCAGGCCGACGTCTCCTTCTTCGTGGCCAGCCTGCTCGGCGTCATCACCGGCACCTTCGGCGGCGTCATGGGCGACGTCATCTGCAACGAGATTCCGAGCCTCTTCCGCTCGGCTCCGCTCTACGCCACTTGCTCGTTCGCCGGTTGTTGGGTCTATCTGCTCTTGACGATTGCCGACGTGCGAGACGACGTGGCCGTATGGGGCGGCGTGGCGACGGTGGTCGTCTCGCGATTGGTTTCGGTCCGCTGGAACCTCCGGTTGCCGACTCCGAAGGCCGAGAGCCGCGCAGAACCCTGACGCGTTGTCGTTGCTCGAAAACCGACGATCCGGTACGGTCGACTGACCACCGGTCCGACAACGAAAGGCAGTCGACATGAACGGATGCAACTCGCGAGTTCTGCTGTCGTTGTGCCTCATCGCGGTCGCGATCATCGTTTGCGGTGCGCGCGCGTCCGCGCAGGTCGTGATCAACGAGATTCTGCCCGACAATGCAACGACGGAGCCGCAAGACGTCGGGGGCGGCACGGCGGACATGGTCGAGCTGTTCAACACCACCGACGAGGCCGTGGTACTCGGGACGGGAGTCGCGTCGGACTCGTGGGTGCTCTCCGAAACGGCGACGCTCGATGGCGTTCCCTCCCGGAGCGTGTGGGTGTTTCCGGCTGGGCGTTCGACGATGCCGCCGGGCGGGCGGCTCGTCATCTTCTGCGACGAAAACATCGTCGAAGGCACCTGCGAGCTCCACGCGGGATTCAGAATTCGCAGCGACGGCAGCGAGCCGCTCAGCCTGTGGGGGCCCGAAGCGATTCCCGGCGACCGGCTGTCTCGCCCGCTCGTCGATCAGATCTGGCTGCCGCCGGTCGGCGACGACATCGCATTCGGGCGCTTTCCCGACGGCGCCGGGCCGGCTCCGGTACCTCCCGACGAGACGTTCGATCACCTGGTCGTCTACCCGCCCGGTCAGGCGAGCTTTGGATCCTGCTTGACGATTCCCGGCCAGTGCGTCCTCGGGCTGCGCCGCTTCTGCGGCGGCGCGGCCAACGGCCCCGGAGGCGGCAACCTGCCGCCGCGCGTGTCGCGCCGCGTCGAGTCGACGCACGCGCCCGCAGCCGCCGAGCCCGTGCGGATCATCGCGAGGGTGCGCGATGATCGGCTGCCGACGCCCGAGAACATCGCGAGCGTACGCATCGTCTATCGCGTCATCGCGCCCGACGGTTCCGCAGGACCGGAACGCGTGGTGGAGCTCGCGTACGATGACGAGGCCGGCCTGATGACGCGAGCCGATGCCGATCCGCCACGCCCCTCCGACGTGTTCTCCCACTGGCACGGCGAGATTCCCGGGCAGGATGCGGGGACGCGCGTCGAATTCTACCTCGCGGCGACCGATCGCGGCGTGGACGGCGCGGGGCCGCTGACGGGCACGCGTCCTTCGAACCTCTGTCCGCCAGGAGTCGGTCCGTGCGATCGCGAGTTCGGTCCCGCGGAGTTCGGGTGTGAGCTGGACCGGGTGGACGTCGCGGAGTGCCCGGATGTGGATGGAATCGACCGGCTGGTCCTGGGCGAGCGCTTCATCGCATGCGAAGCCCCTTGGACGTACGCCGTCGGCTACGAGCCGCGCGCGGCCATCGCCGGTGTGATGATCAACGAGGTCGTGCCGCGGCAAAGCGACCTGCTGATCGACGAGACCGAGTCGTTCTGCGCGGTGCGGGATCAGTGTCCGCCGGACAATCCCGAGTGCTGTCGTCGCGATGAGGACTTCATCGAGCTGCTCAACACCCGCGACACCCCGGCCGACCTCTCCGGCTGTTGGCTCTCGGACCGTTTCTTCGAGCCGCGCGCCTGGCGCTTTCCCGCGGGCTCGATCCTCGCGCCGGGCGAGAGGGTGATCGTGTGGCTCGACGACGACGGCAGCAGGTGCCCTGACGCGGAGCGCCTCGACGCTCCCTGCTGGTGGGAGTGCCCCGACCCGAATGCCAGCACCATCTCCGAGCTTCGCGAGTGGCACGCGAGCTTCTCGCTCGACGCGACGGGCGATCAGATCTTCCTGTACGATCGCGAGGAGTTCGGCTTCGGGCTGGTTTCCGGCGTCGACTTCTCGGAGCCCGCGTCCTTCCCCGGCTTCACTCCGAACGAGGCGTGCCGCGATCCGGGGACCCTGGCTATCATACCTTGCCGCGACCCCGGCAGCGGCGAGCCGATGATCGGCCGGGACGGCGAGCCGCTGGGGACGAATCCCGACGGGTCGATCCTCGCGAACCAATCGCTGAGCCGCATTCCCGACGGCGATCCGCAGGGCTGCTGGATCATCGTCGAGCGCGGCACGCCGAAGGCGCCGAACGTCGCAGAGGTTTCCTGCGGCGGCACGACATTCCGTCGCGCCGACTCGAACTCCGACAGTGCGCTCGATCTGACCGACGCCGTGTTCACGCTGAACTTCCTGTTCCTCACCGGCGCGGCCCCGACGTGCTTCGACGCGATGGATGCGAACGATAGCGGCGGCATCGATCTGTCCGACGGCGTGTTCACGTTGAACTATCTGTTCCTCACCGGGGCACCGCCGCCAGCGCCAGGCCCGACGGAGTGCGGCGAGGATCCGACCGACGACGCCCTGACGGAGTGCGTCGACCCGAGCTGCGGGTGACGATGATATCGACGCGTCGCTAGCGCGTCGTCACGCGGACGATCGTCAGCGAGTGGGGGGGGAGGTCGGCGATCCCCTTCTCGAAGACGATCTCGATCCTTTGCGGCACGACCCGGTCGGGGTGATCGACGTCGTTGTACGCATCGGGCGACTCGCCAGTCAGCACGATCGCTTCGTGCTTGCCCTGTAGCGGTCGTCCGCCTAACTCGAGAGTGCAGGCGACGGACTTCGCGGGATGGCGATTGACCAGCGCGACGGCCCACTGACGGCCCGACTCGTCCACGGTCGCGATGGCATCGATCGCCGGAATGCTCGCGCGACCGTGTCGGAGCTTTCCTGCCGTTAGCTCGAGCCGACCGACGCGGGGCTGCAGCTCGTTGGCGTACATGGCGAGCGTGTGGAAGTGCGTGCGCCGCACGATGCCTCGTTCGTGGACGTAGAGCGGCCCGCGCGTGTTCACGATCGGCGCGATATTCGCCATGCCGACGTCCTCCGCATGCCGGAGACACGCGTTGAGGAACGACGCGGAGAACAGAGCGTCCGCCATCGTGTACTGCGACGCGATGGCGTTCTTCTCGCGCGCTTTCACCAGCCGAACGACCTCAGGGTCGGCATAGTCCTGCACCGTCCTGCGCGGAAAGCCCGGGTGATGCCAGCCGCGCAGGTTCCACTCGTCGAAGGCGATCTTGATTCGGCCTCGATAGCCGGACTCCTCGAGAACGCCGACGAACCGCGCGATGGTCTCCTCAGGACGCGCGGACTTCATGATGCACGTCAGATAGTCCGGCGTGTCGTTGCGTTGCCAGAGCGGCAACCAATAGGAGTGGATCGAGATGTAGTCCAGGTACGGTCCCGCCATCTCGAGCAGCGGCAACGTCCATTCGCGCGACGGCAGCGCGGCGGCTGACAGCTGGATGGTCGGATCCGCGGCCTTCATCGCCTTCGCCGCTTCGAGGACGAGCGGCGCCCACTTCTCGATGGGCTTGTATCCGATCTCGTGCCGTCCCCAGTTCTCGTTGCCGATGCTCCAAATCCTGACGCCCTGCGGCGAGGCGTGTCCGTTCGCACGGCGCATCTGCGCGTACCTGCCGGTCGTGCCGTTGCAGTACTCGACCCAGTGCCGCATCTCGGCGACGGTGCCGTTGCCCGCGTTGTTGCAGATATAGGGCTCCCAATCCATGAGGCGGCAGAGCTTGACGAACTCATCCGTGCCGAAGGTATTGGGTTCGATCACGCCCCAAGCCATGTCGTCCGTCGGCTTGCGAATCCGTCCGACGCCCTTCTCCCAGTGATAGCCGCTCACATAGCAGCCGCCGGGCCAGCGGACGACCGGAATCTTCAGCTCCTTCAGCGCGACGAGGACGTCCCGGCGAAATCCGTTCTCGTCGGAGAGCGGCGAGTCGGGATCGAAGAGCCCGCCGTAAACCTGGCGGCCGAAGTGCTCGAGAAACCCGCCGAAGATCATCGGGTCATATGGCACCGAGCGGACAGCAGTGTCGATCTTGACCGTCGCCGACGTCGCGCTGGGCGGATCATCGACAGGCTCCAGGGCGACGTCGTCATACCAAGCCTGTCCTGTCGACACGCCCCAGCCCCCGTAGAGGCAGTTGATCTCGAGTCGGGCCGCCTCGGCCCGAAAGACCGTGGAGACTCGCGTCCAATCGCGCGACCCGAGGACGGCATCGGTCCTCACCGACTGCATGTTCTGGATGTTCAGCAGGGCGCCGACGGCACCGCGCATCTTGTCGGTCTTGATCCAACCCGAGAGGCGGTACCACGCGGCTCGCTCGACGTCCACGGTGGCCGTCCACGCGGCGTCGGCGCCCTTCTCGGAGCGGATCGAGACGCAGCGCTTGCCGGTACGTCCCGGCGCCTCGACGGCCCAACGCGCGTTCTTCTCGCCCGCCCACGCTCGCGACGACCAGCCCTCGACGCCAGTGGCCGTCCTCGTCTCGAACGAGCCGTTCGGCAGGAGGGTCTTCGCCGGCGTCTTGTCTTCCGACGCGGTGGCGGTCGAGCTCAGGACGCCCAGTAGCGCCTGCACGACGGCCATGGTCTTCGTGGTCATCAACGCTATTCCCTCGTCGAGCCTTCAGGAGCGCCCGTCTGCAACGGGCCCGTGTCACGATCTGGCAGCCCGGTGCGAATGTCAACTCCTCGAGCGAAACGGGCGCCGTATCGAGTAGGCTGTGGGGCCGGGGCAGAGGGACCGATGAGGAGACCTCGTATGCCAAGTGCCACCTTTCACAAGTATCTGTGCATTCGAGCGGCATCTCCGCCCGCTGGCTTCGTTGCACTCAGTCGACTATGGGCCTTCAGCGCCAGATTCCTGCTCCCGGCCGTGCTCCTCTGGACGCCGGCCGTCGCGCTCGCGTCCGCCGACGAGGGGCGAAGCAAACCGCGGCAGCACCGCGTGGACGCCCATCCGGCGACCGCCGCGTGGCTGCGCAGCCTGCGCTCGAACGTCGCCGCCGAGAGAGCCCGCGCGGCGGCGGCGTTGGGTCGCCTCGGCCGTCGCGCGGCTTCTCGGTCGCTTGTCCCTCCACTGATTCGAGCGTTGGGCGACGCGGATGCTGCAGTGCGCCGCGAGGCAGCTCGCGCCCTCGGCAGGCTGCGTGCGAAGCGCTCCTCGCCGGCTCTCGAGAAGACGCTGGACGACCGCGACATCAACGTGCGCCTTCACGCCGCGCACGCGCTCGGCGAGATCCGCTCGCCGACGTCCGCGACGGCTCTATTGGGCGCGCTCGGCGACGCCGAATACTGCGTGCGCGAGGAGGCGGCGTGGGCGCTGCGCGAGATCGACGACCCGGCCGTGCTCCCGGCCCTGGCTGCAAGCCTTGCGGACTCCGAGGCGGACGTCGATCACATCGTCTGGATCTTCCGGCACCATGCGAAGCCGGCGCGGTCCGCTGCGGCGCTCTTCGTCCTGCTGAAGCGGCCGGAGGTCATCGCGCGGCGTCGGGCCGTGCGCGCGCTGAGTCGCCTGCAGAGCGGGAGCGACGCCGCGGTCGATCCGCTGCTACACGCGCTCTCGGACACGGACCTGACCGTGCGCCGCGCTGCCGTGATGGCGCTGCGGACGGTCCGCGAGGAACGAGTGCTCGAGGCGCTGCGCGCGCTGGCCACCCGGGAGGCCGACGCCGAGCTTCGCAAGTCGCTCGACGAGGCGGTCGCGGAACTCTCGAAGGACCATCGCCTCGCCGCTCACTGGAGCTTTGACGATCGCGACACGAGCGTCGCGCGCGATGTCAGCGGCAACGGCGTCGACGGTCGGATCGTCGGCTGTCGCTCCGTCGCCGGCAAGATCGGTCACGCGCTGCGTTTCGCGAACGGGAAGTACATCGAGCTCGGCACGCCGGAAGGGTTGAGGATCACCGGCCGACCGATGACCGTCATGGCGTGGGCGAAGTCGGACGCGGACAACGGCGTCGTGGTCGCGCGCGGCGGCGCTCTCTGCGGCTACTCGCTCTACCTGCTCGATGGTGTCGCGCGGTTCGGTATCCGGCGCGGCGACGCACCGCCCCCGGTCGCGGCCGGCACGCGCCGCGTCGTCGGCGCGTGGGTCCACCTCGTCGGCGTGATCGACAGGGATCACATCGAGCTCTACGTCGACGGCAAGCTCGCCGCGCGCACGGCTACCGAAGGCTACCTGACGTCGGAATGCGGGCAGGGGATGGAGATCGGCTTCGACGTCGGCAACAGCCCCGCGGAGACCTGCGCGAGCTTCCAGGGCGTCATCGACGAGGTCAAGGTGTACAGCGTGGCGTTGTCGGCCGAGGAGATCGCCGCGGCGGCGGCCGAAGAAGAGTGATGACGCGCTCACAGTCGAAGGATTCGAGGTCGATGCAACAAGGCATGTTCCCTTTGCGATACGTCGCGTACGCGGCGTTCGTCGCTCTGTTCGGTCTGTGGGTTCAGGCCCCGCACGTCGCGGCCGAGGAACCCGACGTTGCGCTGACGGCGCAGCGCATCGTCGAGACGAGCGGCGCGGCGGGCGGGATCGCCGTCGTGCTCGGCCCGAGCAACGCCGATCTCGCGCTCGCCATCGCACGACAGGGGCCGTTTGTCGTGCATTGCCTGGCGAACTCACAGGAAGTGGCCGACGAGCTGCGACGGCAGATCTCGACCGTGGGCATGTACGGCACCGTGTCCGCGGATGTGCGGCGCGGTCAGCGTCTGCCGTATGCGGACAACCTCGTCAACATCGTCGTCGTGGTGCATCCGTTTGCCTCCCTCGCTGAGGTCCTGCGTGCGCTGGCTCCTCTCGGAACCGTGCATGTCCCCGCCGGGAGTGATGCCGAGGAATGGCGAGAGCGCCTGCGTTCCGTCGGTGCCGAGGTGATCGCCAACGACGACGATCGCGGCTGGGTGCACGCGCGGGCGCGCTGGCCCGATTCGATCGACGAGTGGACGCACTACCTGCACGGCCCGGACGGCAACCCGGTCGCGAACGACCGCGAGGTCGGGCCTCCCGCGAGCTACCAGTGGGTCGGCGGTCCGACGTGGCAGCGCTCCCACGAGTCGGACTCGAGCATCAGCACGATCGTCACGGCGCGCGGTCGCCTGTTCTACATCGTCGACGAGGCGCCGATCAGCTTGGCCGGGCAGCACGACCTGCCGGACAAGTGGTCCCTCGCCGCGAAGGACGCGTTCAACGGCGTGACGCTGTGGAAGGTGCCGATCCGGCGTTGGGGCTGGCGAGAGTGGAAGAGCTCGTGGTTCAACACGCGCCCCGGGGACATCCCGCTCAACATCCAGAAGCGACTGGTCGCGGTCGGCGATCGCGTCTACGTCACGCTGGGCTATCGCGCCCCCGTGACCGAGATCGACGCGCGCACCGGCGCGATTTTCCGCTCGTATTCGGGCACCGAGGGCACCAGCGAGATTCTCCTCGTCGACGGCACCCTCCTCCTGTCGGTTCTGTCCGACGGCCGCGCGCGCATCATGGCGATCGACGCGACCACCGGGAAGCGCCAGTGGGTGACCGGCAAATCGTACCGCGGTAGCACGGTCGACTACATCAAGTGGAAGGAGATGCACGGCGGCTCGAAGCCCGCCGTCCTCGATCCGGCGCTGAATATCGCGAGCGACGGCAAGGTCGTCGCGTTCATCGACGGAGCCGATGTCGTCTGCATCGATGCGACGAGCGGCGCCGAGAAGTGGCGCAGCGCGTTTCCGAGCGACGCAGCGGACAGCCGGGCCGGAGGCATCCGCTCGGAGGGGAATCTGTGGGTCGGCACGATGATCGTCAGCGACGGCGTCGTGGTCCACGCCAGCCCGAGTCGGCTCGCCGCGTTCTCGGCGGCGAACGGCGACGTGCTGTGGGAGCAGCCGAAGCGCTACATCCAGCATCTGTGGTACGAGTGGAAGGACGTCTTCGTGATCGGCGGGCTGGTCTGGACGTGGAGCGCGGAGCTCGCCAAGGGGCGGTCGCTCTATCCGACGTCGGTCAACGGCTACGGCATTCACAGCGGCAGGCTCGAGCGAGAGGTGCCGCTGGGGACGATCTTCAAGACGCACCATCATCACAGGTGCTACCGCAACAAGGCGACGACGCGCTACATCCTCGCCAGTCGACGCGGGACCGAGTTCGTCGATCTCGCCGGCGGCCAGCACACGGTGCACAACTGGGTTCGCGGCACGTGTCACGTCGGCATGATGCCTGCCAACGGCTTGCACTACGCGCCCCCGCATCCGTGTCAGTGCTACGTCGACGAGAAGCTGAACGGCATGAACGCGCTCGTTGCGGCACCGACGACTACGCGGGCGAGCACCTCCGAGTCGGCGAGCGATCCGCTCATGCGCGGGCCGGCGTTCGGACGAGCGCCGATCACCGGCGCTGTGGTCGAGCGCGTAGCCACCGTGGCGGACTGGCCGGTGTTCCGCAGCGACGCGACGCGCTCCGGATCGGTCGACACACGCTTGGGCGACGGGCTGTCTCAGCGCTGGCGCGTCCGCATCGGCAGCCGCGTGTCGGCACCCATCGCCGTCGGCGATCGCCTCTACGCCGCCGCGATCGATGAGTATCGCGTCGTTTGTTTGCGGGCGAAGGACGGTGGCGAGGTGTGGTCCTTCACCGCAGGCGGG
Source organism: uncultured Planctomycetia bacterium (assembly GCA_964392615.1). Classification (GTDB taxonomy): domain Bacteria; phylum Planctomycetota; class UBA8108; order UBA8108; family UBA8108; genus CAYMRB01. The sequence continues at coordinate 13,589 of CAYMRB010000221.1, forward strand.
CGCGTCGACTCGCCGCCGAGCTATTGGCGCAGCGCGGTGTTCTTCGGCTCGGCCGACGGGCGGATCTACTGTCTGAACGCGAGCGACGGCGCACTGGCGTGGAGTTTTCGCGCCGGTCCTCGAGAGCGGCTGATCGGTTCGTTCGGGCGGCTCGAGTCCGCGTGGCCGGTTCACGGCAGCGTGTTGATCGAGGGCGATGTCCTCTACGCAGCCGCGGGGCGCACGTCGCAGCTCGACGGCGGCATTCGGCTCTGGGCGCTCGATCCGGCAACCGGCGCGGTCGTTCACGAGCGGACGCTGTCCGGGCCCGACTACGCACAGGGTGGCTTCGACGAGAACTACCAGCTGCCGATGGGGGCGCTGCCCGACGTTCTGGCGATCGACGCCGCCGGGAAGAAGCGCCGCAAGCGAGACGATGGCCTCGTGATCCACATGCGCGGCGAGGCGTTCGGCGCCGACCTCGAGTCGCGACCGCAAGCCCCCGAGCCGCTCCTGAAGGCGCGCGGCGGGTTCCTCGACGGGGACTACTTCAAGCGCATGCCGTGGACCGTGGGCGGCGAGTTCGCGCGCATGATCGTCCACGACGACCGCACGGCGTTCTACATCCGCATGTTCGACACGCTGCGCGGTCTCGATCCGACCGTCTTCTTCACGCCCGGGCATCGAGGTTACCTCCTCTTCGCCAAGGACATCGCGACAGCTGACGACGACAAGAAGAGGCGGCGAGGCGCGAAGACCGCGAAGAAGGCGAAGACGTGGCAGAAGCGCGTGCCGATCCGCGTGCGAGCGATGGTGCTGGCCGATCGTCGGCTCGTCGTCGCCGGTGCGCCCGACGTCGTTCCCGATGACGATCCGCTCGGATCCTTCGAGGGACGTTGCGGCGGTGTGCTCCGAGTGTTCGACGCGGACTCGGGCGACGAGATCTCCAAGCACGAGCTTGCCTCGCCGCCCGTCTTCAACGGAGCAGCGGCTGCGCGCGGGCGTCTCTTCCTGGCGAGCGAAGACGGCAGCGTCTCGTGCCTCAGCGGCCGCTGAGCGGTTAGACTCGACGAGAAGAGAGTCCGAGACACAGGAGCGAGCGAAGAATGACGAGCAGCAGCTGTCGATTCGTCGCCGTCGCCGTCTGCGCGATAGCGTTTACCGCAACGACCGTGGCCCAGGATACCGCGACGACGTCGAAGGGAGCCGTCGACGGCGAGAAGGCCGCACGCCCGACGCTGAACCTCTGGCCGGGCACGCCGCCCGGAGAGACGAGGATGCTGCCGCCGGAGTCGGATATCAACAAGCCGACCGATCGCAAGATCGCCGGCCGTCCGATCATCAAGCTGGCGAATGTCTCGACGCCGACGCTCGAGATCTTCCGGCCCGCTGCGGAGATCGACACCGGGGCGTCCGTCGTCATCTGTCCGGGGGGCGGGCACCACATCCTCGCCTATGACCTCGAAGGCACCGAGGTGGCCGAGTGGCTCAACTCGATTGGCGTGACCGGCATCGTGCTCAAGTACCGCGTCCCCGCGCGCGAGAAGGACCCGCGGTGGCGAGCGGCCGTGCAGGACGCTCAGCGCGCCGTCAGCGTCGTCCGCACGAAGGCCGCGAGCTGGGGTGTCGACCCGAAGCGCATCGGCATCCTCGGCTTCTCGGCCGGCGGTGAGACGGCGGCTCTGACAGCCGTCTTCGGCGCGAAGCGCACGTACGAGGCTGTCGACGCGGCGGACAAGGCATCGTGCCGTCCCGATTTCGCCGTGCTGGTCTACCCCGCCTGGTTGACCGAGAAGGGCACGACGCAGCTGCGCTCGTACATCAAGGTCGACTCGACCACGCCGCCGATGTTCTTTGCTCACGCGTGGGACGATCGGGTCTCCCCGCTGAATAGCCTGGCGTTGTTCACCGAGCTCAAGAAGAACGGCGTGTCCGCCGAGCTCCACGTCTACTCGCGCGGCGGCCACGGCTACGGTCTTCGCGAGACCGAGGATCCGGTGACGACCTGGGCTGCGCGGTGCGCCGAGTGGTTGCGTGTCGCGGGCTGGGCGCGTCGGCCTTGATCGCCCGAATGGAGATCGGGGACTACACCCCGGCCACTTTCCGTCAGAGTCGGATCGGGTACGCGCCGTACTTCTTCACCGCCTCGACCATCGCGACCCAGTTCTCGTAGGGCACGTACTCGGGCACCGAGTTCGACGCTCCGCAGCAATAGCCGCCGCCGGGGGCGAGGGCTCGGATGCGCTGCTTGACCTCCTCGTCGACGTCCTCGGGCGTACCGGAGGTCAGCGTCGAGTCGAGATCGATATTGCCGCACACGCAGAGTCGCCCGCGGTACTGGCGCGCGAGCTTCTCGATGTCCATCGACGCGGGCTCGCACGGGTGCAGGGCGCAGAAGCCGCACTCGATCAGGTCGTCGATCACGTCGTAGAGGCGGCCGTCGGAGTGGTACAGGTACGGTAGGCCCTTCGCCGCGACGGGGCGTCCGATGGTCGCGTGCCACGGGAAGATGTGCTCGCGCAGGATGTCCGGGCTGACGATCAGGCTGGTCGTGTAGCCGATATCGTCGGGCATGCGGATGGCACCGACGCAGTCG
>CAYMRB010000222.1:0-16116 GCA_964392615.1 uncultured Planctomycetia bacterium
TTGTTTTCTAAGCGATGACGACGATGAGACTTGTGACTAACCGATCACGCATGACCGGAAGCCACGATCGGTCAGTCGAGGCGGTCGCCGAGGGTCTCGCCGCCGGCGCCGCCGTGGACAGCCTCGTCTACGAACAGATGAAGGCCACTGGCGTCGCCGCTGCAGATCGCGTGCGGGTCGTCGCGAAGTCCGAAGCGTTCGGTATGCCTCCCGTGGTCGTTCACCCGAAGGTCTCACGCGACGTACGGCAAGCTCTGGTGGCTGCCCTCCTCGACATGCACGAAGACCCGCAGGGACAGAGTGTACTCGTCGCCCTCGGAATCGAACGATTCGTCGTGCCGGCCATCGAGGACTACGAGAAGGTCCGGCGGATGGCCCAGTCGGTCGACGGGGAATGATGCTCCAGCGCGCCTTGAATCGCGTTTGGCGCCTGGCTCTTGACGTCCCGATTCGTTTCAAGATTCTCGGTATCGGCGTCGGCATCGCGACGCTCTTCGGCCTGGCGACCCTCTGGGTCGTCAGGGCATCGATCTCCGACACTCTGACTTTCGAGCTCAGAGACTCCGGGGTACTTCTCACCGAGAATCTCGCCCGCCAGGCCGAGGGCTTCGTGGCCGTCGACGATAGACTGGCAGTCCACCAACTCCTGGCTCGCCTGAGAGAGAGCCACAGTGACATCGTGTACGCGATGGTACTGGATCCGTCCGGTGGCGTCGTCGCCGATACGTTCGAGAGAGGAGTTCCGGGCGATCTCCTCACGTTCGGCACGACTCCGTCGAGTGACACGGTGGTCGAGTATCTCGAATCCGAAGACGACCGGATCTGGGACTTCGCGTCGCCCCTGACGCCCGGTGTCGGTGGGGTGGCGCGAATCGGAGTGTCGGAGCGGGCCGTCGACTCGGCCCTCGATCGCACGTCGTTCGGAATCTTCGTGACGTTCTGGGTCTGTTCGGCGATCGGAATCCTCTTCGCGGTCGTTCTGACGCGCATCATCACGCGTCCGGTCCTTGACCTCGTGAAGGCGACGAATCGCGTGGCGAAGGGAGACCTGGATGGCGAGGCGACCGTGTACAGCGAAGATGAGATCGGCGGTCTCAGCCGGTCGCTCAATCACATGATTGGAACGCTGCGCGAGTATCGTCGCGAGGTCGGCGAGAAGGAGGCTGCCCAGGCCCGTCTGCTCCAGGCTGCCGTCACCGCGCAGGAGGGGGAACGCAGGCGCATCTCGCGCGAATTGCACGACGGCGTCGGTCAGGCTCTGACGTTCGTACTGATTCGATTGCGCATCTTGGTCGACTCCGAACCCAGCGAGGACTTTCGCCGATCGCTGCTGGAACTTCGTGAGCAGGTATCCGCCACGCTCGACGAGATCCGGGCTACGGCGCGCGAGCTGCGGCCGTCGATTCTCGATGACCTGGGAGTCGTGAAGGCCCTCCAGAGGCATGTGGAGGACTTCTCGACGCGAACCGAAGTACACACCGATTTTCACGCGACCGGCTTCGACAGCGACGAGAGATTGGCCTCCCATCTTCAGAGCGCCCTCTATCGCGTCGGTCAGGAAGCGCTGACGAACGTGGCCAAGCATTCCAACGCGCGCCGCGCGAGCGTCGTCATTCAGCGCGCCCAGGGCCGAGTCCTGTTGACGGTTGAAGATGACGGCGATGGTTTTGACGTTGACAGCGCTCTCCGCGACGACGCGCACTCTCGAAGCGTCGGGCTACTCGGCATGCGCGAACGAGCGGAGCTGGTGGGTGGCAGATTGACCGTCGAGTCGTCGGCGGCGTCGGGTACCTCCGTGCGACTGGACGTGTACTGTGACGTGGAGGGTGAGCCTTGAGCGCGCGCATCGTCATCGCGGACGACCATTCGCTGCTGCGGAGCGGCCTTCGAATGTTGCTCGATCGAGAGCCGGATTTCGACGTCGTCGGCGAAGCCTCGAGCGGAGAGGAGGCCCTCCAGAAGGCCCTCGATCTGAGGCCCGATGTCCTCCTGCTGGACATCACCATGCCCGGACTCTCCAGCGCCGCAGTGGCCGAGCGGCTCAAAAAAGAGCTGACCGCGTTGAGAATCGTCGTTCTCACGATGCACGACAACGAGGGGTACTTGCGGGCATACCTCGAGCTCGGCGTGAGCGCCTACGTCGTCAAGAAGGCGGCGGACTCTGATCTCTGCGAAGCCATTCGGGCCACGCTGCGAGGCGAGGTCTACGTTCACCCGAGCCTTTCATCTCACCTCGTCACCCCGTTCCTCAATGGAGGCGACCGGGACCAGGAATCGGGGCTGGCGCTCCTGACGACCAGAGAGCGGACCGTCTCCCAGCTCATCGCTCGCGGTCATACGAACCGAGAGATCGGCGAGCGACTCGCGATCAGCGTGCGCACAGTCGAGTCTCATCGAGCGCGCGTACTGCGAAAGCTCGGGCTCTCCACGCGCGCCGAGCTCGTACGCTTTGCCGCAGAGCACGGACTTCTGAATCTCGACTACCCACCCGACGCGTAACGAGCCGCTTCGTTCCTCGACGTTAGCGGCTTGACGCCCGCGGATCTCGCTCGCCATCTCGAAGATGTCATCCGGCCGCGGGCTTTCCGCTGGCTGGGGAATGTCCTGCTCGCCCTGACGGTGGTCTATCTCTACTTCATGGTCGCCGAGAAGCTCACCGCCGATTACGCGGACTCGAGAGCGAGAAGGGAATCGCTCACGAGGTCGTGTTCGGGGCCTACGCGAGCATGTTCTGGACGGTCGTGGCATGTCTCGGCGTGGCCGGCGCGATCCTCCTCGTGCAACTCGTTACAGGCTGGTCATCCGTCCCCATGAGCGTGACCAGTGGAGTTCTTGGCCCGCGGCGGCTCCGGAACCGACGCTGCGGCGGGTCGTCCGCCTGACGCTCTTCCTCCTCACGCTGCTCGGTGGAATCACGCTCGCGGTCGTCGGGCTCTATTTCTCGGCGCGAATGGACACGGAGCCTTTCCTCGACCCGACGGTCCCGTTCAGTCCCGTCCTGTTCATCCTCGGGATCACGGCTTGCTTCTACTCTGCCTTCGTTTACGAGACGCTGCCACCGGTCCCCGCCCCTCGGGAAGGGCCCGCCGAGAGAGGTTAGCTCTAACCGGTTCTTCTTTCTCTCGATACGATTGGACCGCGTCGGCAACTGGTCATACGTTCCGTCACCCTTCGCGAGGTATCGAGTGAAGCGCGTTCACATCGTCGGCCGGAAGAACTCCGGCAAGACCACGCTGGTCGTCGATCTCGTAAGGCACCTTACGGCCAATGGCCTCCGCGTCGGAACGATCAAGCACACGCATCATCGACACGAGCTGGACACTCCGGGAAAAGACTCGTATCGGCATTGCGAGTCGGGTGCCGAGATCGTCGGTGTACTCGCCAGACAGATGAATGCGGTCTTCTGGCCGACGCGCGAGGAGTCTTCCAAGCACGAACGATACGACCGAATGACGCGGATGTTCGAGGGCTGCGACCTCTTGCTCGTGGAGGGCGATTCGCAGACGGACGGTCTCAAGATCGAGGTGTGGCGCGCCGACTCGGCGCCCAACCCGCTCGCGATGACGGACGATTCGATCGCGGCCGTCGTGACCGACGATCCGCTGACGCTGTCCCGGACGGTACTGTCGCGTGCGGATGTTCCGGGGATAGCGGATTGGCTACAGCTCGTCGTCGAGCTGCAGCCGCCGCCGGGTTGATGGAGGCCTACTACCGAATCGTGTGCGAGCTCAACGGCACGCGTTCAAGTAGACGGTGATCTCCCTGGCGTATGCGATGCCGACCTCGAACTCGACCGGGACGATGACGTCGATCGACCCGTCTCCGTCGACGTCGCCCTGCTCGGCCCCGAGGAACCAGCTGTCTTCGGGGTCCAGCGAGTAGTACAGAGGATCACCCGGAACGAGCCCTCCGACGCCGTCGCCGCGCATCCATGCGAACTGGCTCGGTGAGCCTTGGTCGACGCTGATCACGTCCGTCTTGCCATCGACATCGACGTCGAGCACGACGGTCCGGAACGGGTAGTGAGGCCCTGGCGCCGCGGTCCAGATGGGGCCCTGGAACGTCCCGTCCCCGACTCCGCTTCCCGGGCTGCTTTCGTTGCCGAGGTAGACGTAGTATCTCCGACGTTCCAGGCCGCACGCCACGATGTCGAGAATCCCGTCCCCGTTCATGTCGCCCACGTCGACCGAGTAGAAGCCCGCGTCGACGGAAAGGGTCTGGTCCAGCGCGAAGCCCGTCGGCTCGGACGCGTACGTGTACATGTCCCAGGCGATGATGACGAAGTCGTCGCGACCGTCGCCGTTGAAGTCCCCGATGGCGATGCCTTCCTGGTACTCGGGAACGGTCTCATCGAAGGAGAAGCCGCCGGCCCCATCGCCGTTCCAGACGGAGATGCTGTCTTCCCCCGTGGCGAGAAGGTCGAGGTGGTCGTCTCCGTCGAAGTCGCCGACCTCGACTCGAGAGATGTCTCCTCCTCCCTGGAACGGAATCGCGACCGAGCCGCCGTCGAAGAAGTGCACCTGGATCTCGTTGTCGTCCGCCGTGGCGACGATCACGTCGTTCCCTCCGGGGGCAGACGTCTCATCGAGCCGGGCGACCTCGACATCGACCGGCAAGAACACTGCCAGCTCGCTGACCGTGAAGTCGGCACCGTCGAACTCGGTGTACAGGACCACGGCGTCCTCTTCCGGAATGCACGCCAAGACATCCGCCTTGCCGTCATTGTCGATGTCTCCGGCGCCGAATCCGGGCAGGTAGTCCGGCGCGTCGAAGCGCCCGCCGAAGGTCAGCGGACCGCAGCTCCCGCCTCCGGGAGCCTGCACCTCGGCCAGCGCGAAGTACTGGCGCCCCAGGATCATCTTGGAAAACGTCCCCACGCCCGTCGCGATGTCGATGAGCAGCATCGGCGTCCGCACGCCGGAGTCGGGATCGTCGCCGAGGGCGAGAAGCGTGTCATCGTTCAGCTGCAGCAGCCCGAAGACCCCGGCCGTGCCGATGTCGCCGATCGTCGCGGCGATCCCGCCACTCGTCCGATCGAGCTCGACAAGCGTGTCGGTTGTCGCGTCCTTGGCGATCGCCGCGAGGAGCCGACCGTCGTCGAGAGCGAGGATTCCGTAGATCGGGCCCGGGAGCGGAGCGCCGATTCGCGTCACCTCCGCAGTCTGCGGGTGGACGCTGACGAGCTGGCCGGTCGGTCCTCCAAAGCCGATCTGCACGCCGTAGAACAGCTCGTCGTCGTCGTGGTACGTCAGCTGTAGCGTCAAGACGACCTCGCCCCCGGAGGTCTCGAGCGGCCCTCGGACGGCATCGAGCGTCGCGGTCAGCGTCTCGGCTTCCGTCAGCTCGCTGGTCGCGGTCAACGCCATCACGTAGACGCCGTCGCCGTCGAATCCGTGGCCGAAGCCGAGACCGGGTACCGAGCCCAGCTTGCCGGCCCGGCCGCTCGCGGGGTCCAGAACGAACAGGTCCGGGCCGCTCTGAACGAGAATGTCCCCTGGCTCGGGCGGCTCGGGAGTCTCGGCGTTCCACAGCGGGTTGGAACCGAGAATGACCTCTGCACCGTCAGAGAAATCGTCGCCGTCGCTGTCGTCGTCGAGAGGATCGGTGCTCAGGGTAATGACCTCGTCGCCGTCGGAAAGGCCGTCGTCATCGGAGTCCGTGCCGAGCGGGTGTGTGCCGAGCGCGATCTCGTGACCGTCGTTGAGCCCGTCGTCGTCGGTATCGGGATCGTCGGGATCCGTGTTGGTCAGCTCCGTCTCGTCGGCGTCGGAGAGACCGTCGTTGTCCCGATCGGGGGCGAGGACGAGCACGTGCTTGACGAGCAGTTCGATCGTCGAAGGGTCGACCACCCTGTTGAAGCCCTGCCCGAGGAGGATGGTCTTCGGCACTCCGGTTCGCACATCGTAGCCGACGGGAGACTGGCCCTCGGGAGTGACGGAGATCGACCCGTGCCGGATCGGAGACACGCGCAGGATGAGGCGATTGGTGACCATATTGCTCACGTCGCTCGCGGCGAGGGCCGGACCGCGGATGAGATGCTCGCCGATCGGCCCGCCGGACGCGGGACTGAACCTGAACGCCTCGCGCAGATTGCCGTTTTCCGGATCGATGACCGTGATGCCGCCCGCTCCGGCTTCGCCGCCGAAGTTCCGGATCCTGTTCGGTGCGGCGACGGTCAGGCTCGTGGTCGCGAGAACCTGCAGATCACCTCCACGGCCGCCGCCCCCGCCGCCTCCCGGGGAGGCCGGGACGCCGGTCAGCTCGCCGCTGGCCGAGGCGAGGCCGAAGAACACGTCGTACTGCAGGGCGCCGTGACGCGAGCCGTTGCCGCCGGCGCCACCTTCTGCGGTGATGCTTCCCGTGACGTCGATCGCACCGGGGCAGCGAATGCGCACGGGTCGCCCGCCGGCACCTCCGGCTCCTCCGCCCCCTCCGTAGAGACGGGCAGCGGCTACGACAGCGTCCACGGACATCCGCCCGCCGCCGCCGCCGCCGCCTCCGTGGCTCGAGATCTGGCCCCACTCGTTGATCTCGAAGTTGCGGACCGCGCCGAAGCCCCGACCGCCGACGAACCTCCCCTCGGTGAGATCGGTGATCGCGCCGGCGAGACGGGTGATCTCGAGCCCGAACTCGACACAGGCCTGAAAGTCCCCGTCCAGGCAGGCCGCGGCCGCGAGAAGGTCTCCGACATCGAGGCCGGCGTTGACCCCCGGCCAGCCTCCCATCCCTCGTGGCTGAGTCCTCCCGCTTCCCGAGAGTCGATCGCACCGCCCTTGCCGCCGCGGGTCGGCGGGGAAGCCCTCGCAGTAGTTGCCGTGCTGCCCGAAGTTCTCGTCCTCGGCCTCGTCCCAATCGTCACAGAACTTCGATACGAGGTCGTGGAAGCAGCCGTTGTCGCGACGGCCGTGGCCGCCCCTTCCGGTGTTCGTCTCCGGATTCCTCGGCGCCCCCCCGGTCCCGCTGGCGTGATCGCCGGCGCGACCGGCCGCATCGATCATCCCGCTGACGATGACCTCGCCGGTGACCTCCAGGTTGAGCTCGGTGTTGTAGGGAACGCGCAGCGTGCCGTCCACCAGGACACGCGAGAAGCGGTGGTCGCCGGAGAGCTCGATCGTGTCCCCGTAGGGCACCTCGAGCTCGTCCAGCCCTCTTACGACAAACCGGTGTTGGTGATACCCGCCGCCGTCTCGCGCCAGCCGCAGGTGGCGAACGAGCCCCACGAGGCCCGCCGGGAGGTCTGGCAGAACGGGTATGGCGACTCGAACACCCGCACGGTTGCCCAGGACGTGCAGTTGGTCCACGACGAAGCGCGTATCGACCACTCCATCGCTGTCGACTACCGAGGCTTGCAGGTCGCTCGTCAGGCCGGACCCCGTGATCAGGAACGGCACGATGCGCCCTTCGTCGTAACCCGGATTGATCAGCTCGTCGACGTAGACCGGACTGTCCAGCGTCGCGATGAAAGGCGGCGGTAGCGGCGGCGACGCCCCGTCGCCGAGCGCCGTCACGACCGTGAAATGGGCGATCGACGCCTGGGCGAGGACGCCGCTCTCGTCGACGATCGCGACGCCTTCCTCGACGTGCTCGCCCGTCATCTCGTCGTAGATGGCCAGCGTCAGCTCCGTGCCGGGCAGTTGGCGATTCGACAGGGAAATCGTCACGGTCGCGGGAGAGTCGAAGACCAGCCCGTCCGGCCCCAGATCCACGGCCCCGAGCAGACGCTTGCCCTCCGGGGGAGAATCGAGGATCGCGGGATGAATCGTGTCGATCGTGATCATCGTGTTCGCGGGAAGAGCGAGCGGGGGGATATCGATCCATGAGAATCCCTCCGGCGTGACCACACGCCCGCCGACGCTGCGCAGGATCTCCGCCGCGCCGGGGCGCGAGGGTGGCGGCAGAATCGTCAGGGTCGCCGTGTCGAACACGGCACCGTCACCGACCAGCGAGGCGACGAGGTCGACGCTCGCCGGATCGGGAACATCGCCTGGCGCCGTGTAGAGACCGTCGGCGGTGATGGTGCCGACTGTCGCGTCCCCGCCGACGACTCCGGCGACGCTCCACTCGAGGACCGAGCCGTCGAACGGGATGACCAGCGCCTCCATCTGCACCGACTCGCCGACCGCGATGTCCCCGCTCTCCGGAGACAGCGTGATCGACGGGGGAACGACGAACTGCGTCGGCGCGATCGCGTACCCGTTGCCGTTGGTGACCGTGAACGCGCCGGTCTCGACGCCGGCGGGAATCACGACGGCCATCGAGTCGGGCGCGACGGACTGGACGGACAGAACCGCGGAGTCCAGCTCGACGTAGTTGTGCTCGAGGTCATCCGCGTCGAATCCCGTACCGGTGATCGTGACCTCCGTGCCGGCACCGCCGGTCTGCGGCGAGAACCCGGCGATGCTCAGGGCGACGGAGCCCCCGGTCTCGACCAGCTCGACTGTCGCGGCCGCCGTCGCGCTCTCGTTGCCGGCCCGATCGATGAGGGTCATTTCGAAGAGGTACGTCCCGAGCCCGCTCTCGGCGGTGAAGCGGTGGAGGTTTCGCGCCACGTCGGCAACGGTTCCCGGCAGGTTGAGATCGGCCAGCGGGATCTCGCGCGACGTCGCGTTCTCGCCGGGGGCGAGCACCGCCGTCCGCACCCAGGCGGCGTCCGCGTCCGCGTCGTCGAATGTGATCGCGAATGGAGCGTCCACCACCGCCAGCGGTCCCGCGGGCCGGTCCTGCCGCGGTCGAAGCGACTCGAAGCGCACGATCGTGGGGGCCGAGCCTCCGGCCCCGTTGCCGACCACTTGCACCGTCGCGGTGGCGATATTTCCCTCGTTGCCGACGGTGTCGACGAGCTGGATCGCTACCGTCAGCGGGCCGAACGGAATGTCGTGAGTCCCGAACTCGAACTGCGTGGTTCCGGAAGGTCCCTCGAAATCGAAGACGCTGGCGGAGACCGCTTCCGACCGGGACTGCGCGGCATCCTCCATGGTGAATCGCACCACGGCGATGTCCTCATCGTCGTCTGACCAGTCGAAGTGGAGGGTCGCGATGTCGCCGCGGACGACGGGCTCCGTCAGAGCCAGGCCGGACACGGTCGGACGCGAGACCGGAGGATCGACTCGCACGAGTACCTCGGCGGTGTCCACGCCGAGCTCGTCGTCGGTGACGGTCAGCGTGACGGTGTAGTCGCCCTCCTCGGCGAAGGTGTGCGTCGTCGTCTCCGGGAGCTCCTGCGGGCCGGAGCCGTCGCCGAAGTCCCAGCGGTAGCCGGCGATGCCGTCGGGATCACTCGAGGCCGACGCGTCGAAGCTCACCTCGAGCGGCGCCTCGCCGGACAGCGGCTCAGCCGTCAGCGCGGCGGTGGGATCCTCGTTCACCGGGCACGGGGAGTACGCTTCGCAACCGAGCCCATCGTCCGTGGGATCGACGCCACACTCGCGGCCTGGCGCGGGAGGCGAGTTTCCGCCGCGGAACTGCCACTGGAGAAAGTAGATCGGATCGCTGACATCGATCACTCCCGAATCATCAGTATCGACCGCATCGTCGCAGGTCGGCGCCACGCGGCTGGTGAACAGCGCCAGCAGCGCGTAGACCGCGTCCGCGATATCCGTCCCGCCGTCGGCGTTCGCGTCGCCCCGCACGAATCGAGGCACCTCGGCTCGCGAGGGCGAGACAGCGACGACGGAGAAGATCAAGCTCGTCAGCAAGAGCGCTGTGGACAGGACAGACTCCGGACGCCGATCGCGGCAGATCGATCGTATTGGGAGCATCTTCATACCTCGACGGTGATTGCGGCGAGGCCAGAGGCCTTCCGACGCCGTCGTGGACGTCAGACACCTCGCTCGCCTCAGTTCGGGGACGACCGACGCTACATCGCGCCTTCATGGCAGCGTCGATCCCGTCCCGAGAGAGTCCCGTACATCCGGTCGGTAGACAATGCCGAGCGAGACGGAGACAGACCGCCTGTCAGATAAGCCCCATCGATCGGTGGCGCCCCTCACGGAATCCCGGAATTCCTTCGCCGATCTTCAGCGAACTCCTCCGACTCGAAGAGCGCGTGCCGAACTCCGACCGCGTGCGGCGTGAAACGGTCGAGCTCCTCGGCCACACGCGGCACATGCTCGGCAAGAAGAAGTCGGCGCTCGAGCTGTTGACCGAGGCGCTCAAGCTGCGCACGATCGGACTGACGAGCCAGAATGCAGCGAGCGTTGCGCGTCACCTCGACACGTTGACGTTCTTCCTGTGCCGCCGGAACGACTACGCCAGCGCCGAGGGGGCGGTATTCGGGAAGAAACCACTGTCCCTTCCAGGCGGTTTTGGCGCACTCCAGAGTGACGTCCGGCAGTCGGCTCGTCTGCTCCGCCCCTCGGAAGGAGATCTCGATGAACATCCACGCTCGCGTCCGGCCCCGAGCAGCGGCGGCCGTCGCCCTGACCGCGTCTCTCGTCACCGCGTCGCTCGCCGCGCGGATCCGCGGATCGAGCTCGTCACGCCGCAGGAGCACACGATCCTTGGCGGCTCGATGATCGCCGTTCACGGTAGCCACCTCGACGCGGCGACGCGCGTGACGATCAACGGTGGAGAGCTCGACCCGCTCGTCACGACGCATGCCAGCCGACTGCTCGGACGCGTGCCGCCGAACGCTGCGGGCACGTACGACCTGGTCGTCCACTTCCCGGGCGGAGACACAGTCACGGCGGCCGACACCGTAACCTACGTCGTGCCTCGGATCCCACCGGTCGAGGACCTGAACTGCAGCTCGGGTGAAGACTGCGCGACCGAGATCAGCTGGACGAACACGGTCGCCTACGAGCGCCTGACAGTCATCCGCGACGGCTGGGAGACCCTGGCCGAGCTGCCGGGCGACGCGACGCGCTTCACCGATCCGGACAATCGATGCGCCGGCAGCACGGGGACGCGGTACGACATCGTCGGCGCGGTCGGCGAGACAGAGTCGTGGGCCGCGAACTGCTCGATCCAGGAGGTGTTCCGGCCCGCGCAGCACGTCTTCATCGGCATGCACCGCGCGCGCGCCCGGCGGATCGATCTGCGGGGCGCGGGCACGACGACCGCGCGGTCGTTCTTCCGATTGCCGTCGCCGGCGTCGGCGGGTCTGCTGCTGCAGACGTTCGTCGCCAAGCTCCAGGACGGTGCGTCGTTGCGTGCTCGCATTCGGCACATCGAGTCGCCGCACGCGATCGTCGTCGATTCGATTCCGTTTCCCGAGACGGGCGTCAGCGTGCGCGGCCGGTGGTTGAGCACGACGGTCGGCGAGCCCGTCCCATCCGGCGACTGGCTGGTCGAGTTCTTCGCGGCGGGGGGGCGCCCCGACCGGCCGTACTTCTCGATCGCCCTCGACGAGAGCGAGGAAGACCTCGGTGCGCCGTATCCGTGCCCGCCGTACCCGCTCGTCAAGGCCTTCTCGCTGCCGACGTCGGCGCCGCCACGGATCGATGGCGTGCGAAGGTTGCCGCTGGCGCCGGTGTCGTTCGATCTGCTCAACGAGGCGGCAGGCGGTGCAGGCAACGGACAGGATGCCGCGACGAGCGACAATACCGTCACTCTGCAGGTCGATGCGATCGGTGCACTCGGCGCGATCGCCGGCTACGAGTGGGACTTCGGCGACGGGATCCGTGCGTTGACGTCAAGCTCGATCGTCACGCACCAGTTCACCGCTGACGGCACGCAGGCGGTCACCGTCACCGCGCGTGACCATGCCGGTGTCGAGCACATGTACGCAACCGAGGTGCAGATCGTCTCGCACTGGCTGGACGGCGCGTGCCTCGACGCGAGCCCGCCGGTGATCGATGCGATGTACCCGAATCCGGAGAGCGAGTTATTCGTGCCGGGCTATCCGCACACGGTGCCGTTTCGCGTACGGGTGAAGGCGGCCTGCGACCAGGGCATCCGCTCGGTCGTGTTTCTGCTCCCGGGACGAGATGTGTCGTTCCCTGCCGAGAGCGGGCCGCGTGAGCCGGACGGAACGACGTACTGGACGGCACGCGTCAACCTCGGGCTCCTGCCGCCGACGCTGACCCAGGGGCTCCTGCGAGTCGAGGCCGAGGATACGCGTGGACGAACCGCATCCGAAGACTTTCAGCTCCGCCTATGCTCGCTGCCGACGATCCTCGACAACTCGGTCGTCGGAACGAACGTCGTCTACGACATCAACTCGAAGAGCTATACGGTCGACGTTACGGTCCCGCCGGATTTCCTCTACGACTACGACTTGGAGCTGCCGTTTGTCGGCACACTCGAGAACAGGGTCGGGGCGTTCATCGGCACCCGGTTCACGCTGCAGAACGGCCGGTGGAACGCGTACAACCTGCATGGTGAGATGGCGGCGACCATCCTCGACTTCGACGTGTTCTCGCGAACTTGGGACTGGCCGAACTCGGCGCCATCGGTTCCGGGTTGCAGCGACCTGGTGGGACTCTGGAGCGCCGAGGATCTTCCGGTGTACATGGGTTGGTTCGAGCGCGAAGTGTTCGATCAGACCGTCTTCGAGGACTGGGTCGGTCCCGTGCACCTGCGCGTGGGAGTCGCTCTCGATATCGGGCTCGATGCGTCGCTCTTCGCGGACCTGACCGCACGGCTCGAGCGGAACGATTCGAGCGTCGAACTCGGCATCCGTCCCACTCTGGCCGGCTGGGCCGAGGGGCGCATCCGCGCCGACGTCTACTGGGGATTGGCGTCCGCAGAGCTCTCGCTGATCCCATCCGTCACCTTGGCCCTGCCGATCGACATGCGGGTCCCGGGTCGAGGCGGACGACCGATCGACGTCGATGTCGACGCGTGCTGGCGCATCGCGGTGGACGTCCGCGGCAAGGCTTGCGTCGACTACTGGTGGGACGAGAAGTGCTGGAGCACGCCGACCTACAACGTCATCGACTATCAACATCCGAGGAACTGCGCCGCAAACGCGATCCGCCAGGGGGCCGTCGCGGGAGTCGGCGTGAGTCCTGATACCGGTCTTCGTTCCCCGTCGCTGGCCGTATCACCGGACGGTAGCACGCGGATGACGTGCTTCATCGACGACGTCGGCGACGAGACGTTCTACGACCCGGAGGTCTTCTACTCGATCGACACGGGCGCCGGGTGGAGCGAGCCCGAGCCGATGTTCGGCACACCCGACCGGCAGTTTCAGCGAGACGTGCGCGTCGTGTTCCTCAACGATCGCTGGGCCATCGCGGTATGGACGCAGAACCGCCTCAATAGCACCCAGGCGGCGCGGGCCCTCGCGGCAGCCGCGGACGGCGTCGAGTATGCGAACGAGGTGCTAGGCTCGACCGAGATCGCGTACGCGTATTTCAACGTCGACGATGGCTGGCAGCCGGTCAGGTACCTGACGGACGACGCTTTCGCCGACGGCAGCCCGCAGATCGCCCCTGGATCCGGCGGCGAGGCGGCGATCACGTGGGTCAAGTCGCTCGCGAGGGACGTCCTCGACCCTGCCGGCAGTGTCCGATTGTCTTCGACGGCGGTGATGGCGGCGACCGTCAACATCAGTGGACGACAGGACGTGTTCACGATCTCGACGGAGAGCGCGCAGAACCGCGCCGCCGATCTCGAGCCGACCGTCGCGATCCCAGGCGACCCATCCTCGGGGGAGCCGTGGGTTGTCTGGGTCGTCGACGATGACAGCGACCCGAACACGAGCGAAGATCGCCTGCTCCTGTACTCGCGCCTCAATCGCGGTCGATGGACAACACCGGCCGAGTGTCCGGGCAGCGAGGGTTTGCCCGGCGTCCTGATGCCGAACCTCGCGTTGAGCACGAGCACGGACGGCGTGCTGACGTTCACCGCGCGCGAGGTCCTCGCCGACGGCAGCGTCGCAGGAGAAGGCAACAAGGACATCGTCTACACGTCGATCCTCCGCGATCGTGTCTTCGAGCCGGCGACGCCGCTGCCGGGACCTCGCTGCCGCAAGGGAGGGCGCGTACCTGGCCGCTGGCCGCTGGCACGCTTCCGCAACACGAACGAGGCGGTCGTCGTCTTCCGCAGCTTCGACGGGCTCGGTCCCGAGGGGGGCGACGGCGAGATCGCTCTCTCGACGATCGACCTGCGGCCGGGCCGTGGGATCTGGTCACCGGTGCGTCGGCTGACGCAGGACGCGAGCCTCGACTGGGAGATCGCCGCGGACGTCGGCACGGATGGGCTGATCCGTACGGTGCATAACCGTCCCGACGGTACGATTCCGGACGGCATCGCGTGGAGCGACGGCGGCGTGGCCGGCGTCGGCCTCGGCAGCGGTCTGGTCACGGGCGCGATCGAATGGGTGCCCGATCTCGAGGTCGAGCGCGTCAGAGTCTCCGACCCGCACGCCGCGGCAGGCGACCAGGTCGAGGTCACGGTCGTCTTGCGCAACGCCGGACTCGCGTGGCTCGAGCGGCCGGATGGGCCGGGTGTGCACAACAACGTCGTGCTTCACTACGGTTGGGTCGAGGGCGACGCCTTTGTAGAGTTCCGCGAGCGCCCGGTCGAGTTCTGGGTCGGCCCGGACGGCCGCGTCGAGGTGCGTTCGACGACGCTCATGCCCTCCGCGCTGAAGACGCTGCGCGTGATCGCCGATCGGCTTGCGGAGGAGAGCGACGTCTCGAACAACGCGGCGGACGTCGCGCTCGGGGTGATGCCGCCGATGAACCTGCGGTGCGCCGACGCGTCGGACGGAAGCGTGCGAGCCGTCGAGCTCAGCTGGGAGAACCAGGAGCTCTACGAAAGCGTACTCGTCTTCCGCGACGGGCGCCTGACGGTCGAGCTTCCGGGCGAGGCGACGACATTCGTCGATGCGACCTCGAACCCGGGCGAGCACGAGTGGTCCGTGCGCGGCCGAATCGGTCACGCGATGTCGGCGCGCGGGTTCCAGAGCTGCGAGTTCACCATCCCGCCGGATTCGACCACCCTCTTCGTTCGCGGCGATGGCAACTCTGACGGCGGCGTCGACATTTCCGATCCGGTCTTCACGCTGGCCTTCCTGTTCACCGGCGGCGTGCCGCCGACGTGCAGGGAGACGTGCGACGCCAACGACGACGGCGGAGTCGACGTTTCCGATCCGATCTTCATGCTCGACTTCCTGTTTCAGGGCGGCGAGCCGATACCGGCGCCGTATCCGGCCTGTGGCGCGGAGGTCGGCGCGGAGGACCTAGGCTGCACGTCGTATCCACCGTGCGAGTGATCGGCGCCGACCGGCTACCGCACCGGCTTCAACGCGAACGACTTGATGGCAAGCCCGTACTGCGGAGGCTTGCTGCGCGAGAACCGCAGGGCGTTCTCGCCCTTCTTGAGCGTGAGCGTGACTGGCTCGCAGTCCTGCCACTTCCCGACCGTGAAGGGCATATCCATGGTGGCCTCGGCCCCGGCGTCATTCGCGGAGACGACGAGTTGCTGGTTGTCATTCGCCGTGACCACCCGCGCCGACAATGAGTACGTACCCGACCGCGGGACGGTGACCTTGTACTCGAAGCGCGATTTCGTGCCCTGGCTCGGTCCGGTCGGGTCCTCCTTCGGACTGCGCGAGTAGTAGCTTCGGGCATACTTGTCCGATATTCGCTCGCAGACGTTGCCGTAGATGTCGTAGAGCCCCCACGGACTGGGCTTCTTCTGCCCCACCGGATGCGACTTGCCACCCGCGTTGTCCTTGAACCAGGCATAGCCTCCGAGTCGCGAAGGATCGTTGCCGAAGAACCAGCGCGCGTCCTTGCCGGCGCGGGACGCATGCTCCCACTCGGCCTCGGTGGGAAGCCGCACATCCCGTCCGGTCCTCTCGGCGACCTTCGCACAGAATGTCCACGCATCCGCTTCGCCGACGTTGTCGACCGGGCAGTCCGGGGCCTTGGTCGACCTGCTGGGGTTCGAGCCCATGACGGCCTCGTACTGCGCCTGCGTCACTTCGTACTTCCCCAGATAGAAACCACTGGTGAGTGTGACCTCGTGCTTCGGCACCTCGACGCACTCGAACCTGCCGTCGGTCTTGCGTTCGCCTCCCATCACGAACGTCCCGGGCTTGATGTAGACCAGCTCCATCGTTACGCCGTCACCCAAATCGAGCATCAGGTCACACGGAGTCTCGTTGCCGGAAGGCGTCACTGCTGCCCGGAGACCCCAGTTTTCGTATCTGCCATAGCCGCC
>CAYMRB010000223.1:0-16113 GCA_964392615.1 uncultured Planctomycetia bacterium
AAGAGCTCCTCGCTCGCGTGGCTGTTTCTGTTCCGGTCCTCCGGCGGCGTGTCCGGAGGCAGCGGACTGCGACGATTCGGGTGAGGTCGACATCGTCGACGCGATCTACACGCTCGAGTACCTGTTCAATCGAGGGCCCGCGCCGCCGGAGCCGTTTCCCGAATGCGGCGAGGTGGAGGGAGTGACGGTCGAGGATTGCCCGCCGGAGTCGACGGCGTGTGCGTGAGAGAGGATTCGACGACGATGAGAACGCTCCTGGTCATCCTTTCGGCATTCGTTGCGAGTGCGGCGTCGGCGCAGACGAATGCGCGCGTTACGTTCAGCCTCGACGGGCCGTGCGGGGAGACTCTCGTCGGCCCGCCGGGCAGCACGCTTGACGACGGGACGGGCGGGGCGCCTCACTTCGGGAGCACGGTCAACGGTCGGCCGGGGACGCCTCGCGGTCGTCCCGGGAATACCTGGGACATCGTCCTGACGGCCACGGATACTCCGCGCCACTGCAGAGGTGTCGTCGTGTGGCGGTTCGGAGTCGCAGCCGAGGGTGCCCTGAGGATCGTCGACATCACGACCGACGGCACGGCTGGCTGCTTCGCGGGCCTGTTCCGTGAGTGCCGACGCGATGGCGGCATCGAGTATACGACGCTCACTGGCCCACCGGACGGCCGCGGCCCTCGGACAGACGAGAATGCGGGCGCCGCGTCCATTATCGTCCTGACGTTCACGGGTCTGGCTCAACTGGGGGAGGGCTCTCACACGATCTGCAAGGTCCGCGTGTCGGGTGAGTTTCCCGCCGTCGACGGAGAGATCCGGCCGGCGCGCCTGTTCTTCACGACTCGCTTCGTCGCGGACGACGTGCCGTACTCGCTGCTCGCCGAGACGTGCGGTCGAGAGATCACGCTCGATCACGGCGACCCACCCCTCACCGTCGAAGACTGCACCGTCTACCTCAAGGCCTCCTCCGTCGCGCCCTTCGCCCGCTGCGACGCCAACGCTGACGGGCGCCTGCAGATCTCCGACGTGGTCTGGATGCTCACCGAGCTCTTCGTCGGCGGTGCGACGACGGCGTGCCGCGCCGCGGCGGATTGTGACGGCGATGGCGAGCGCAACATCTCGGACAGCCTCTACGCGCTGTCGTACCTGTTCCTCGGCGGGCCGCGGCCGCCGGCGCCGTACCCGGAGTGCGGGCGGCTCGACATTCCTGTTGAGGAGTGCCCGCCGGAGTCGACAGGTTGCGGGGGGGACCGACGATTCCTCGCGGCTCCTTCCGATCCGCGCTCATGAGCGTTCATTCGCGGTTTCCTCCTCACCCGATACGAAGAAGCGCCCGCGCGCTCGGCTTGCCGAGATCGCGCCCGACGCCGACGAGATCGAGGTCGTCGAGCGACAAGTCCGAACGGATCCTCCCGCTACCGCGCGCCTCGCGGCTCCCCGGCGCCACCCGCGAGCTGGTGCGAGGCCCGTGAGCGCGGCCGCATGCGGAACGTCTCGAGGAATCGCAGGATCACCGTCCGCAGCGTCTCCGTCTCGCCCGGCTGCGCGTGGACCGCGCCGACGATGTGGCTGCCGCGGGGCGACACGGCGCTCTCGAGGTAGCCGGTCACGTTGCAGACAGCGGGTTGGTCACGATCGCGGTGGACCAGGAAGAGCTGGCGGATCGGCTGGTGGCCCGTGGCGGGATCGTGGATGAGCCACAGGTACTCCGACACGTCGCGAAGCTTCTCCAGCAGCTTGTGGAATCGCCGGCCGCTCTTCGCGTCGAGCGCCAGGATGACCGGGTCGCGGCCCGGCACCTCGAGCTCGATCGTCACGTCGGGGCGCAACGTGCCGGAGACGAACGCCGCGCGGTATCGCGTGCTCGCATGGCGCTCCGCCACCGGGGGGAAGTCCGGCTCGTACGTCGCCGTGACCACATCGCCGCGCGGCAGCCGGAACCGGAACTGCTGCCCGGGGGCGAGCTCCGGGCGGTAGACCTCGTCGATCAGCGTGAACGCACCGTTGCCGTCCGGCACCCCGTACATGTGCCGCAGCAGACCGACCACACGCACGAACAGCCAGTACTCGTACAGCGTCGCGAGATTGCGGAACCGCACGCGCAGTCCTTCGCCGTCGAAGCGACCGCCCGCGTTCCGTCGCGCGTCGCGCAGCGCGCGGTATGCCTCGCGATACGGCGGGCGTCCGAGGAAGATCGGCGTCGGATGCAACGTCGTGCGCGGCGGTCCGAGCCCCTCGAGATACGGCAACCGCCGCAGCAGCTTGCGGAATCGCACCTGCAGCGCGTCGGCCTCGCGGCGGGTCGTCTCGAGACTCGCGAGCCGCGTCCGCGTCTTCGCCTCGAGCGCCGGCCCGCTCCAGCGGCTTTCCTCCTCCTCGAAGAGGTCCGTTGCGCGGCGACAATGGCGCGCCAGCGACGCCGAGCGCTCGGCGAGCCGCAGGAGCCCGTTGCGCAGATGGCGATGCTCCTCGATGTCCGTCGCGAGCTTCGGACGATCGATCAGTGTCTTCGATGGCGGATGGATACGCCCGTGCGCGTCGCGTCGCACGTCGCCGCCGCGCGCCATGTGGTGCGCCGCCTGCGAGCCGATCGGATCGCCGGGCCGCCAACGCGCGACGACTCGCGTGCGACGCAAGGATTGGGACGGCTGCTCGCCGATCCGCAGCAGCGTCTTCTCGAGGCGCGTGAAGGTCTCTTGCAGGTGCTCGAGATCGTCCTCCGCGCTGAACGAACGCACGTCGCCGACACGACCGACGTGGCGATGCCACGTACGGCTGACGAAGTCGCGAGCCAATGCGAAGTGGACTTCCTCGAGCTCCCGGACGAGCGCCTCTTGCAGCCGCTGAAACGCCGGGTCGGCCTCGATCCGCAACGTCATCGTCAGGACCGGCGACCACTCGTAGGGCTCCTCGGCCGGGGCCTCCTCGACGACGAGGTCTGCGAGCCCGTACTGCTCGCGCAGGTACTCGCCAATCTGCACGGTCCACTCGCGGCGGTCCGGCGTCAATCGCATGATCTCGTCGGCCTCGAGGCGCAGGCGCAGCAGCGACTCGGCTTGGCCTCGCGTCAGCGTCAGCTCCACGGGGCGGTTGGCCGACAACACCGGACAGAACGACGGCTCGCCGGGAATCTCCCAGCTGTGCACGACGACGCGCTCGCCCGGCTCGTCCCGGGAACCCGTCGGGCGGATCAGCAGCTCACAATAGCTGGAAGTAGTCACTCTCCGGATCCTCGGCCAGAGCCTTGAGCGCCTCCGCCGTGCGGCGGAATCGGCCCGGAGGCAACATCTTCTGCAGCTCCGCCAGGAGCTCCGTGTATCGCGGCGCGGTCGGACGCAGTCGGGGCACGACGTTTTGCAGGAGCGCGAGGTCGAGCGCCGGATCCTCGCCGACGAGCTCGTGTGCCGAGCCGACGTACCGCAGGATGCGATCCCGCAGTCGGAAGCCGAGACCGAGACGCGAACTGCGCAGCAGCTGGTCGACCTGGAGCAGCAGGTCGACGGGCTCGCCGCTCGTCGTCAGCGGTCGGATCCAGCTCGCGTAGACGTCGACGTGGACCGGCTCGATCGCGACCGCAGCGGGGCTCTCCTCCGCGGTGTCGAGACCGAGCCGCAGATCGGGGTCGTCGAACGTCACGATCGGCGCGCGGTCGATCACCTTCGGGCTGAAGAAGTGCGTCGTCTCGTCGACGTTCACCGTGCCGACGAATCGCAGGTTGGCGCCGAGGGGCAGCCGCCGGTAGGGCGAGTACGGATCGTCCGCCGAGCCGACACCGCGCGACCAGAGCTTCAGGTGGCGCTCCGCCTCGGGTTGCTCGAGCTGGCTCAGGAATTGTGCGAAGTAGTGCTCGACCCGCGCGAGGTTCATCTCGTCGAGGCAGACGACGTAGAGGCCGCCACGGCCGCGCTTGGCATCCTCGTGCGCGGTGATCAATCGATCGACGAGCCCGCACGGCGACGGCTCGTAACGACCGGACAGCGCGTTGAACGAGCCGATGACGTCGCGGTCGTCGAGCCAATCCGGACGCACCGGAACGATCAGGTACTCGTCTTCCCAGCCGAGCGCCTTCGCGTAGAGGCGCGGCAGCGAACTCTTGCCGCGGCCGCTGGGGCCGGACAGGATCGTCCAGATGCCGGTCTTGACGAGGACGTGAAAGTTGACCAGGTCCTCGCGCTCGAACACGAAGCCGTGGCTCGCGGTGACGATCTCGAATTGGCGCAGGAAGCCCTCTTCGTCGATCTCGCCGCGTTCCTTCGCCGTCTCGAGGTACGAAGGCAACTCGAGGCGATGGGCGCGGGCCGTTCCCGTTCCGTCACCGCCGGCAGTGATCAGGCCGAGACGCTGCAGGAGCGGCAGCTGAGCGACGATCTCGTCACCGAGGCGCTGCGCGTCGTCGCGATACGTTTTCGCGAGCCCCTCGAGGCGCTCCACCATCACCTTCTCGTTGTGCTCGAGCGCCCGCTCGCGTTCGTCGAGCCGCGTGATGCGTTCGTGGTTGCGCTCCTCGAACTCCCGCTCCCAGGCTTCGAGGCGCGTTTGGTATTCTTCCTGCGCACCCGCGACGCGTTCGTTCAGACGCTCCAGGCGGCCCTCGGCCTCGGCGGTCTGGCGCTCGATCTCCTCCCGGCGACCGGCGATGGCCTCGCTGACCCGCTCCTCCGAGACCGTGTCGATGTGGAGATCGACAAGCTCGCGAAAGCCCTCCTTCGACGCGACGGTCTCGGCGACCTTATTGCCGAGATCGATGATGCGCTGACGGCTTTCGCTGAGAGCGAGGAAACGCTCGAGCCTGCCGGGGAACCTGCCGACCTCGGCCTTGGTCTCGAGCTCGCCCGCGCGCACGAGCACGTCGCGGTAGAGCTGGCGGTCCTTCTTCGGGATCTCCATGAGGTCGAGAGCCCACTTGACCACCTGCGCCTCGCTGGCACCGTCGAGGCGTTCTGCGTCGCGCTCGAGGAGCGTGAGGTCGCGCTCGTGCATCAGCGTGATGTCGATGCGGCGCTCCTGAGCCTTGCCGTCCCAGCGGTTGGCGGTGTAGCTGAACTCGTGCAGGTCCGTTTCGGCCTCGAACTCGGCGCGCGGCAGCCGGTACACCGTCGGCGTGCCGGGTGTCAACGCGGCGAGGTGCAGGCGGCCACGCTCATAGTCGTACTGCGTCCGAAACGGCCCGACGACGCTGAGACCACCTCGCACGACTACGCGTCCGAGCGGCGGATATGGCCATGGAAAGCCCTGTGGGCCCAACAGCGCGTTGAGATCCGGGTGGGTTACCTTGTGGTTCAGGACCTCGACGAAGCGTCGCACTCCGGGTCGAATATCCGAGCGGCGTGCCTGGTAGTGGTCTTTCTCCGGTTCGTGGCTGTGATACTCGCGGGACCGCTCGATCGGAGCGCTCCAGATCATACCGACGCGGATTTCCTCGGGGTGGATATCGCTTCGCAGCATCCACCACACGCGTTCGCGGTTGTGAAACTGCTC
Source organism: uncultured Planctomycetia bacterium (assembly GCA_964392615.1). Taxonomy (GTDB): domain Bacteria; phylum Planctomycetota; class UBA8108; order UBA8108; family UBA8108; genus CAYMRB01. The sequence continues at coordinate 5,470 of CAYMRB010000223.1, forward strand.
GCGTTCGAGGGGGACGCCGTTTTCGGTCAGCAGCGGGACGAGGAGGCAGAATATGTTCGTCACGCCGCGGCTTTCGACGTCGAAAGGGACTTGATCGACAGCGAGCACGACCGATTCGCCGGTCTGCAGAAGCTCGTCGATGTCGGGAGAGGCAATCGATCGGGGCTGTTGCGTGCCCATACGGGTTCCTCTGATGATTCGTTAGTGACGAGTTATTCGGTTCATTGTTGCCGTCACCGCGGAATCCTGCAATCCTCGGGCGCCGGCCGATTTGTCGGTCGACGGGCGGACAGAGGCGAGCCGTGGAGCGACCGTTTCGGGTGAGGACGTCGTGACGAGCGAACAGCGGAACCTGGAGCCGATCGGTGACGGTGGGGGCGACGGCCCGGACAACCCGTTTCAGGCGCCCGCGTCGCGCAACGATCAGGGGCGGCCCGACGACGGCGGAGCGGGCGTGGACGACGACGGCGACGGTCCGCCGTGGGAGTTGCCCGGCTCGTTGTCCGATCGCTACTTTGGCACTCTGTGGGGCGTGCTGTTCCGCCCGGGGCGGCTGTTCGGAGAGTTTCGCCGGCTCGGCGGCGTCGGCGCACCAGTGATGTTTGCGTCGATCGCTTTCGTGATCGGAGGCATCGTCGCGGGCGTCTACGGGCTGGTCGCCATCGCCGCGATGACGCATCTGGACGTGTTCGAGGAGTTCCGCTCGCTGCCCGGCATCGACCTCGAACAGCAGGGGGCTCAGCTCCAGGTCCAGACGATCGTGCTGGCCATCCTGAACGCGCCGATCATGATCGTGGCCTGCTTCATCGTCGCCGGCGTCTGGCACATGATGTTGGCCATGCTCCGAGCGAATCCGTATCCGTTCGAGGCCACCGAACGGGTCGTGTTCTACGCGGTCGGCTCGACGTACGTCGTCCGACTCATCCCCGTGATCGGCATCTTCTGGCCCCTATGGACGCTGATCACGGTGATCTTCGGCCTGATGAAGGTTCACCGTACCACCGGCGGCACGGCGAGCCTGGCCGTGCTTCTTCCGGTCGGCATGTGCTGCTGCTGCTGCGGCTGTTCCTATGCGGTCATCATCTCGGCCATGGTCCAGGGCGGCGGAATCCAGCCGTAGGCTCGCGATGGTCATCCGGCTGCAGCGTTGGCGCGATCGCGAGTTCGATCACGAGCTCGTCTGGAGCCTGGTCGGTCTGTCGTGCCTGATCGGCGGCTTCGTCTGGCTCGAGCTCTTCGGGCCGCCGCGGCTGGCGTGTCCGGTGAAGACCGTGACCGGCTTGCCGTGTCCGAGCTGCGGTGCGACGCGCTGTGCGCTGGCGCTCGCGCGCGGCGACGTCGGGGCAGCGCTGCGCCTGCAGCCGGGGCTCTTCGCGCTCGTCGCCCTCTCGTGTGTCTACATCCCGTACGCTCTGACCGTCGTCATCGGTCGCCTGCCGCGCGTGCGCGTGCGGCTGAGCTCGCGCGAACGGCTCGCGCTGCGCGTCGCGGTGCCGCTCGCGTTCGTCGCGTTGTGGGTCTTCCTCGTCCTCGACGGGAGATGACGCACGGTCGTCTCTCGCGGCCCGGTGGCGTGCGCCGGTGAAGAGTGGACGGAGTGATACGCTGACACGCCGCAGCGCACGTAGCGGTCGTCGCCGCGACGAGCGCGGCAGGTAGACCGGGCTTCCATGCAGAATTGCGAGAAGAAGCTCGACGCTCTCTTCAGATCATCTTGACGGGCTTCGAAATTGTGTCACACTACGGGTACAATGATGCGAGCCCAAGAGACGCGGATCCTCCATGCACATCCAGATTTCGCTCTCTGACGGAGTGCCCATCTACCGTCAGATCGTCAACCAGATCAAATACATGGCCGCCTCCGGCAGGCTGGAGCCCGGAGCGGAGCTTCCGCCGATCCGCGTTCTCGCCGAGCAGTTGCAGGTGACGCCGAACACCGTGGTCAAGGCGTATCGAGAGCTGGAGGTCGAGGGGATCGTGAACAAACGCCGAGGGGCGGGAACCTACCTCTCGAAACGGGGTTCTCCCCTCGCCCACCGCGAACGACGGAAGATCATCGAGCAGCGAGCCGACGCGCTTCTCGCGGAGGCGCGTCAGATGAACTTCACGTTCGACGCGGTCATGGAGATTCTGCTGCAGCGTGAGTCGGTGTTGTCGAAGGAGGCGGGGAAGGCGAAAGGCCATGTCTCAGTATCAGGAAGTCATTGAAGTAGATGATGTTTCGCGCGCCTTCGGAAGAACGGTCGCTCTCGATCGCGTGTCTCTTCGCGTTTCTCCAGGATCCATACACGGACTGGTCGGCGTGAACGGTGCGGGCAAGACGACGCTGATCAAACACCTATTGGGGTTGCTGAGAGCCAAGCAGGGATCCGTGCGCGTCTTTGGATTGGATCCGGTCCGACATCCCGTTCCGGTCCTCCAGGACATCGGCTACCTGTCGGAAGAACGCGATTTGCCGGACTGGATGCGCATCCGTGAATTGATGCGGTACACCCGCGCCTATCACCCCCGCTGGGATCAAGCCTACGCCGATGATCTGCTGCATGGGTTCGGACTCGACGAGTCCAAAGAGATCAAGAACCTGTCCAAGGGGATGCGCGCCCAGGCAGCCCTCATCGCGGCGGTGGCCCACCACCCGGAGCTTCTCCTGTTGGATGAGCCCTCGACCGGCTTGGATGCGGTGGTACGCCGCGACATCCTGAACGCGGTCATCCGCGCGGTAGCCGACGATGGACGCACGGTCCTCTTCTCGTCGCACCTGCTCGACGAGGTGGAGCAGTTGTCCGATTCCATCACGATGATTCACGCGGGGAAGGTCGTCCTGGAAGGAGCGCTAGATGCCATAAAGGAGCAGCATCGCGTTCTCAATCTCCGCTTCGACTCGGCGCAGGATCAACCACCGCTGTTCAGCGGGTTTCTCTCCGCCGACGGGTATAAACACGACTGGGCGGTGGTCTGCACCGGCGAGATCAGCAGTCTTCGCCACGCAGTGGCCGCCATCGGAGGGAATATCCTGGACGACCGACACGCGTCACTTCAGGAGATCTTCGTAGCGCGTGTTGGAAGGGGCCAGTCGCGTACGGAGGAAGGTTGAATAATGCGTACTCCGGCACAGGCCCTCTTGTGGGAGCTATGGCGACTCGCCCGGTTCGGATTCCTGGTGCGCATCGTGGGCATGAGCCTCTTCGGAGTCGTGCTCTTCTGGCTTGCGGGGCCGGGAGGCTTTGGGCAGGCCTCCATCGCTCCGCTCGTGATGCAATGGTTGGTGGGCGCGAGCCTGATCTCCGGTCTCTGGGTGAACAGTTTCGACAATCAAAAACGCGGCTTTCCGTTCACGCTCGGATTCACCCGTCCCGTGAGCACCTTGCAGTTAGTCGCCATTCCCATGGCATTTCTCGCCAGCAGCGCGGCTCTCTGCTATCTGATTCCAGTCTTCGTTCTGGAGTGGCTATTCGGCATCTCATTCAGTTGGTTTCCGGTAGCGCTGTGTGTCGCCACCGTGAGCTGCTGCCTTGCAGCTGCCCTGTGGTGCGCGCAGAGCGTACTCATGCAGTGGGTCAATTGCACGGTCGTTGGCGGTCTGGTTGTCACCGGTCTGGTCGTGTGGGTGAAGGGACATACCGATACCTCTGTCGCCCTTTTCCTCGTCACCCAGAAGTGGTGGACGATCATCCGTTTCTCTGCCGGGGACTATCTCCGTCTTCTCCTCGTGCTGATTGCTGTGGTGGCTATCGCCGTCACAATGGTTAACCGACAACGACATGGCGACGCGGGATCCCGCTTTCTCGTCAGGCGAATTCAGGACGCGTTGTCCGCCAAGATACCCAGCTGGAATCTCCGCTTCCAAACTCCTGGCGGGGCACAGTTCTGGCTCGAGATGCGACGCTCGAGCTTTCGCCTTCTTTGGTGGAGTGGGATTATCGCGGTCGTCGCTCCGCTGGTCATAACCACCATCGACTTGTATGGAAACAAGCTTGCGGGGACAGCCGTCCCTTTGTGGCTGAGTTTGCTCGTCGCTTGGCCGGTGCTTTGCTCCGTTCTGGGGGCGGAGTGGATGCTGGGCCTCAAACGGAAGCAAGGGGTCGTAAGTCTCTCTTCCTACGACCTCACCCAGGCGATGAGGAACGATACGCTCGTGGTGGTCAAGCTCGCCGCATTGACAACTGGAGTGTTTCTGAGCTGGGTCATAGTCGCGAGTTCCGCCGTGTTGTCGACCATCCTGCGTGGTGATTATTCCGACTGCCCTCAGATCTTGCAGGCTCTCGACCTCGGCCGGATCGACTGGCCTTTTCTCTGGTGTGGCGTACTCATCCTTCTTGTTGTGGTGATGTACATATCAGGAATCCTGAGCGCTTTAGTGTGTGGGTTGTGTATGCCCCTTTATCCACGGCGGTTCCTTTACGTCGGAACCGTCATGGCGATACATGTCTTGTTCCTGCTCTGGGACAGTGTGAGCGGCTGGAGATTTCAATTCCTGTGGACTGCTTACGGCTGGATACTACTCGCCGGAGTGGTAGCGGTCACGTTGGTCGCATTGCTCCGTGCTCGGCGATGGGGATTTCTGGGCAAACGATATCTGATCACGACTTTGATCATTTGGGGCGCTTATGTGGCCGCTGCGCTGTCACTCGCGCTGAAGTACGGGCCGGCCTCGATCGCGATCAGCCACTTGTCTCTCGCCCTCGGCGGGTGCGTGCTGATCTTCCCTCTCACGACCGCTGCGCTCGCGCCACTGTCCATAGCGGCGCACCGACATCGGTGACCGCGTGGATCGTACCTTCGGGGTCGAACACGCCCGGCGCCGTGATGGCGTGGTCGTGGGTGGTGAGGGTTCAAGAGCGAATCGCAGAACGGAGACGAGCGGGGGCGCCGTAGCTGCGCAGGCGTGTCGGCCAGCCGTGCTCCGGTCAATCCTTCAGGTGCTCGAGCGGCGAGGAATCGCCCTGTGCTCTGCACCAGGCAGCAAGTTGACCCCGGAGCACCTTGAGAAGTTCCGCCTGGGCAGGTTCGTCGGCCAGGTTGTCCGTTTCGGACGGGTCGCGGCTCAGATCGTAAAGCTCTTCGCGAGGACGATGTTGGTAACGGGTCACGATCGCCTCCGCCGCGACATCGGTCTTCGCCTTCTCGATCCAGGAATCCCAAAACGGCAAGTGGTGTGGGCCGGACTTGCAACCGGTGATATGCGTCGTGAACGTTGTCTCGGGGCTGAGGTTGAGAATGTAGCGATGGGTCGGTGTCCGCACTGTTCGGGCGGGACAGTGGTTGGCGATGCCGGGGCCGCCGTTGTCATTGCCGGTGTGCGTTCCGAAGACGACCTCCCGATGCGTTGTTCGTTTTCCGGTCAGGATGGGAAGAAGGCTCCGGCCATCGAGGTTCTCGGGTACCTTGCCGCCTGCAGCATCGATACATGTGGGAAGAACGTCGACAAGACTGGCCAACGCATCCGTCACCGTCCCCGGCGCCACCTTGTCCGGCCAGCGGACGATGAACGGAACGCGCAGGCCGCCGTCGTACACGCACCACTTTGCGAAGGGCCAATTGGCTCCCTGATCGCTCGTGTAGACGAGCAGGGTGCTGTCCTTCATTCCTTTCTTGGCGACGGCGTCAAGAACACTGCCGAGGATGCTGTCCATCAGTGTGACATCGCTGTAGTAATTCGCTCGATCGGCACGCGTCTCCACGGTGTCGACGAAGTTCGGTGGCAACGGAATGTCGGTCAGGTCATACTTCGTGTTCTTGATCCACGGCGTGTGGGGCGGATGCGTGCAAACCACCAGGAACAGAGGCTTGGCGCCGTCGAATTCCGCAATGTAGTCAGCCGCCTGCTGCTCGCGTCTCTTGACCAAGTCGTAGGGAAACCGATGTCTCGGCGAATGATGAAATTTGCCGAAATGCGCGGTGTAGTATCCCAGTGCCTTGAGATACTCGGGCATTGTCTTGATATCGGTTCGAATCGGCGTGCCGAATTTGTGACCGCCGTTGCGATGCGGCATCAGCCCGGTCTGGATCACGCAACGCGAGGGGCTGCATAACGGCGATGCGGCGAATGCGTGAGTGAATCGCATGGATTCCCTCGCCAGCCTGTCGATATTGGGCGTATTGACGTATGCGTCCCCATAGGCGCCCGAATCCGTCCACCCGTGATCGTCGGAAATGAAGAGGATGACGTTGGGCTGAACAGCCTTCGCTTCTGCCGGCGAGGTCGTTGACAGGACAATCGCGAGCGCCGTTGCGGCTGCACTCTTGAAGATGTCGAGGAGGAAGTCGCGTCTTCGGTGCACGGTGGTGACCTTTCTGGTCGGCATGACCGATCGGCTTGATAGCCTGCTGCTGAGTGTCTTGCGAACGGGAAGCAACTCGAGAGCTTCAGTCGTTCATGAGCAGCTCGGCCATGGCCCGGCCGAGCGCATCTCCGACCAAGAGATAGGTCTCGGCATTGTGGTTGTAGTGGAATCCTTGGTTCTTCGGGGAGACCGAGGCGTCCCGCCAATACCCTCGCGCCTCGATGGTCTTCACGTTGCCCGCGAACTCGGCGTGCTTGCCCGTCTCGCCGCTCACAGCAAGTTGGCCTTCAGCGACAGTCAGGCCGTCGCGTGCGAGGTTCCAGCCCTCGAATGCGATCGTCGCGAGCACGAAGGGGGCGTCCTGGGCGATCCGCCCCGGGTAGCGGGTGCCGTAGTACCGCCGAACGCTCTTGATCAAGTTGACCAGGTTGCTCTCGTAACGGCTGGCAGCCGGTTCACCCTGGTCCTTGTGTCCTTGCCACCAGACGAAGCCGGCGATCTCGAAGCCCTGGTCGGCCCACTGCGGGTACTCGGTAGCAAAGTTGTCCAGAACATCGGTCACGTTGAAGACCGAGTAGGTTGACCAGAAGCTCGACCAGTCCGCCCCTGTCCCCGGTTCCGTGCCGGCAGACGACGTGTGTTTTGCCTTGCTGACGTAAACGACACCCTTGTGCTTGACCTGAAAGCTCTCGAGGTAGTCCGTGGCGCTCGCCCAGGCCTGCGGCCCCATGTCGGCCTCGTGCAGGAAGAAGTCATCGTACTGCTTGCCGGCATACCACCAAATCGGCTTCGGAGCTTCGCTGGTCGGCCATCTGCCGGGCGACTCTCCGTACCCCGCGTACGTGTATCCGTCGCTGTGGTCGAATCGCTTGCTCCCCGGCGGCAGGCAGTCCCAGCTCAGGCTGCGATTGCCGATGGAACTCTTGATGAGCAGAACGGGCTCTTCGAAGCAGTAGTCCATCACCTGCCCGAATCCGAGCTCCGGGCCGAACGAGCCGCCGGCAACGAAAGGGCTCAGAGGGCCATTGCCGATGTCGGAGATCACGCCGCGATACATCACGTTCCTGTTGGCGATCCAATTGCCGTCGCGGTCGACAAGGTTGGTGAATCGCTTCCCGACCTTGACCGTGGTTTCCAGCGTGCCGGGGCCGGAACCGTCCGTGCGGCCGAAGCCCACCATGTTGGACTGCCCGGACAGGATGAACACCTTGACCGGCTTCTTCTTGCTAGCCCTGCCGAAGTCCGGCCTCGGCAGGGGGTACGGAAGCGACGGTTTGTCGTCCGCGTCCGTGGGATCGGTAGTGCAGCCGTAGAGCTCGAACCAGTCTCCCGCGTTGTCGCCATCCGTGTTCGGATTCAGCGGATGGGTTCCCGTGTCCGTCGCGCCTTCATACTTGCGGGTATTCGTCTCAACGGTATCCGCCAGCCCGTCGGCGTCCGTGTCGACAACCGTAGGGTTGGTCCCGGTGTCGGACGAGTCGACCCACTTGCCCGTGTTGGACTCCACCGCATCGTTCAGCTTGTCGCCGTCGGTGTCCTCATCGGCCGGGTCCGTAGGCGGCCGTTTCGCCGCACCGGCGACCTCCGGGCCATCCTCCAGCCCGTCACCGTCGCTGTCGGGGTTCTTCGGATCGGTATCGTGAACGTACTCGTCGAGGTTAGTCAGACCGTCGCCGTCGCCCCCGTGCTCGAGATCCTCGCCGGGTTGCAGGGCGGTGGCCGACGGCGGCGACGTGTGCGCCAGTTCGAAATCGTCCGGCATGCCGTCGGCATCCGAGTCGGTGGCCCACTCGAGGTTGTTCCCCTTGATCTGAAGCTGGCCACGAAGGCTCCCGACCACACCGTCTCGGTCGGCGGGGTCCAGGGTCCCGACGATGCCGTCGGTGGTGGCGATCAGGACGTACGTGCCGGCCTCCACTCCGCCGAGATCAGAGAAGTCGAGGTCGCCGAATCCGAAGACACCGTCGCCGATGTTCGCCGTGCCGGTGACCTTGATCCGGTCGCTGACCTTGTTCGAGGCGTCGAGCTCGAAGAGGAGCTTACCCGTGCCGCCGGCCTGCGCCGACAGGTCGAGGTTGCCGCGTACCGACAGGGTACCCACCGGACCGCCCGGGGAGAGGTTGCCAGTCGCCGGGACCTTGACCGGTACATCGATCGTCGCGTTTCCCACCAGCGTGCCGCCGTTGAACCTCAGGCCGCCATAGGGGAGGTTGACCGTTCCGTTGATGACCAAGGTCCCGGACGCGATCCTGAGTGTCCCCACCGAGACGTTTCCCAGCGTCCATGTTCCCGTGCCTTCTTTTCTCAGGTCGGCGTAGCGGTTTCCCCCCTCGAACCGGACCGCCTTCACCGAGTTCCCGGTTGTCGTTCCGCTGAGCGTGAGACCCCCCTTGTCTCCTTTCCGAACGTTGTCGTTGTACGGAACCGTGGCCGTCCCCAGGGTCTGGCTGCCCTTGGTCGGAGCGAAGATCAGCCCTTTGTAGATGCTGCCCTGATTGTTGATGACGCGAACGTCAGGGCCGCCTGTAATCGGCGCTGTAATGGTATGGTCGACATGCCGGACCGTCTGGTCGATGACCCCGCCTTCCACGAAGTGCAGGGTACGACCGGAAAGCGTGTAGCCGCCGTTCTTCGCGGTGAAGGTGATATTCTTCACCGTGATGGCCTCGCCCAATGTGACCGCGCCCACTTCGCCCTCGAAGACCGCACTGTCAGGAGTCGCGTTGTTCCAGGTCGTCGTGTCGCGCGGCCCGCCCGAGGCCGTACCCCAATTGCTCGTCTTCGAATCCCAGGTCTTCGGGCCCGAGGAGTACAAATCTGCCGCATGCGCTACCCAGCCGACGGAGAGGATGGACGCGACGCTTACGATCCTACACAAGTGGGTCTTCATGCTGCCTGCCGTGCTGAATAGGGTCGACTCTAGATGTCGGATCGCCAGCAACACCGTCCGCCGCTTCCGTGACGGACCATCTTCCCGCCGCTGGACCCGACGATGAGATGGCGGTGGCTCCTCGACCGCGATGATCGCCGAGGCCTCGGAAGGTTGACAAGCGACAAGGTCCTCCGCCGCTGGTTGCCGACGGACGATCTGCATATCGCTGTCGTCGGGCGCGTCGAGATCGCGGCGCAACACGAGGACGGTCGCGGTCAGCAGGGCGCCGGCGATGACGACGATGCTGACCGCCGCGCGGCGCGGCGTCGCGAGCAGTGTGCGTAGGATTCTCTTCATGGCGTGCTCCACTTCACCCATCGCAGCGTCGGCTCCTCGACGTCGCTCAGCGCTTCGACGCGGTCCTCCTCGTCCGAGCCCCCGTCGTCGGTGAGGTCCGTGCCGACTGACCAGAGCTGCCGCTCCGCAGCCGAGTACCGCAGCGGCTCGCCATCGAACGGATCGCGCGGCACCGCGTCGAGGTACTCGGGCACGAGCGCGTCGAGGCGATCGGGAAGCCGGTCGTGGTCGACGTGATACGCTCGCAACGCGAGAAGCGTGCGCACCATTCGAAGAACGGAGTTCGAGCGGTAGCGTTCGTTGACCCCGTTCGGAAGAACACTGGTCACCAGCTCGTGGAACATCTCTCCCAGGAAGTTGAACCAGTCGCTCGAACGGGACGGTTCTTCGACGGGAGGGCCCCGAAACGGTCGCTCTTCCGCGTCGACTAACAAGCGATACGTCGTGAGAAACAGCTCACGCGTCCGGTTCGGCCGCACGAGCCAGCGCCCCATGCCGGCGATGTCGCCGCCGGCGTCCGGATCGTCCAGGACGGCGCTGAACAGTCGATACTCCTCGCGCAGCGCGGTCTGCACGGCCTCCTTGCGTGTCTCGAATCGCGCCAGCTCACGCGCGATCTCGATGCACCGATCGCGCGACGGCGGACGTCGGCGCGCGATCCGCTCGAGCCAGCGGGTGCCGTACGCCTTGACGGAGATCCCGACGAGCACCGAGATCAAGCTCCCCTGGCCGTCCTCGATCCTCTGGCCCCATCGCACGAATCGCCATGCGTCCTCGACCGCGCCGGCGGTGTCTCCCGATCGCAGCCGCGACAACGCGCGGAGATCGACGAGCTGCGCGAGGTCGCGAATGACCAGCAAATAGTCCGCCGGATCGCCGACCGACGCCTGCTTCGGCAGCACGAAGTCCGGCTTCGCGAGGCTCCGATCCAGTCGCGCGAACGCGTCGGCGCACGTCGCGAGGAACTTGGCAGCTCGCGCGTCGTCCCACAGGGCGTCGTTGTCGTACTCGCTGGACGTTTCCAGCGTGTCCAGGAACTCGTAGAACTCCCGGTCCTCCTCGTCCATCGGCTCGAACGCATCGGGCATCGGCTAAGCCATCATAACCCGCTTCCTGGATGGCGCTTGTGAC
>CAYMRB010000224.1:0-4812 GCA_964392615.1 uncultured Planctomycetia bacterium
CGCGTTTTGCAGCGTTGGAGTCGGCGTCGGTCTCGGAGTCGGATTCGGAGTCGAGAGTCGGCCCCGGACCGCCGCATCGACGCCGTCACCCCCTCGCGGTAGAATCAGCGCTTCATCACGGCGACGGAGGCGATATGGGGAACTCGTTCGGCAAGCTGTTTCGCGTGACCACCTGGGGCGAGTCCCACGGGCCCGCCGTCGGCGTCACGATCGATGGTTGCCCTCCGGGCGTGCCGATCGATCGCGAGGGAATCCAGCACGATCTCGACCGGCGACGCCCCGGGCAGAGCGACATCACGACCCCGCGCGATGAGGCGGATCGCGTCGAGATTCTGTCCGGGGTCTACGAGGGCCGCGCGACCGGTACGCCGATCACGCTCGTCGTTCGCAACAAGGACGCGCGCCCCGGCGCCTACGATCATCTCGAGGGCGTCTTTCGCCCGTCGCATGCGGACTACACGTATCAGGCGAAGTACGGTCACCGCGACCATCGCGGCGGTGGACGCTCGAGCGCGCGCGAGACGATCGGTCGCGTCGCGGCGGGGTCGATCGCCGAGCGCATTCTCGCCGACGCTCACGGCGTCGAGATCGTCGCGTGGGTCGCCGCCGTCCACGACATCGCTGCTTCCGTCGATCTCGACGCGGTGACCCGCGACGATGTCGAGACGCACTCGACGCGCTGTCCCGACTCGGCCGCTGCCGAGGCGATCGCCGCGCGCATTCACGAGGTGCGCAAGCGCGGCGACTCCGTGGGTGGCGTCGTCGGTCTCATCGCTCGCAACGTGCCGGTCGGTCTCGGCGAGCCGGTCTTCGATCGCCTCGAGGCCGACCTCGCCAAGGCGATGCTGTCGCTTCCCGCGACCAAGGGCTTCGAGATCGGCTCGGGGTTCGACGGCACGCGGATGACCGGCAGCGAACACAACGACCCGTTCTACAGCGAGCGGGACGACAGCGGCGAGGGCGGCGAGGGCGGCGAGGGCAGCGCCCGCATCCGCACGCGCACGAATCACTCCGGCGGCGTGCAGGGCGGCATCTCGAACGGCGAGGACATCGTCGCCCGCATCGCGTTCAAGCCGACCGCGACGATCAACGCCGAGCAGGAGACCGTCAGCATCGACGGCGAATCGACGACCCTGCGCGCTCGCGGCCGCCACGATCCGTGCGTGCTGCCGCGCGCCGTGCCGATCGTCGAGGCGATGGCCGCGCTGGTCATCGTCGACCACTGGCTGCGCTATCGCGCGCAGTGCGGTTGACCGAGCTCGCGTCCCAGATCGAAGCAGGAGGGGCCGATGTCCGACGGATCTTTCGAACCTCGCGAACCGCACGACGCGTCGAGAGCCGAGCCGGGCGGGCCGGAGGACGACGCGTTCGATCTCACGGCGCCCATGCTGGCTTCCGTCCTGCAGACGAAGCCATGGGTCGTGTTCCTCGCCGTCATTCAGTACCTCGTCGCGGCCCTCGTCTTCATCGCGGCGCTCGGCGCGCTGGCCGGGGGCTGGAATCGGGCGAGCGGTGTCGCGGAGTACGGTCTCACGTCCTGCGCGCTCCTTTCGTTCATCGCCACGTTGCAGCTCATCCTCGCCAATCGGACGGCTTGGTTCAGCGCCCGACTCGGCGACCTGGTCGACCGGCCGAATACGCGAGAGCTGGAGCTCGCCCTCGAAGCTCAGAAGAGGGTGTGGAGTTTCGCCGGGATGATCGTCCTGAGCGCTCTGCTCCTTCTTGTCGCGGTCTCCGCCGTAGCCTATACCGGCTTCTACGAGTACATATCGGGGCCGAGATCCCCCGTCTTTTGACCTTCATCGTCGCTTGCGAGGACCGATGCACGACGACCGTTCCAACCCGTACGATGCGCCGCAGAACGACGGTGGAGCTTCCGCCAGCGCCGGCGTGGACGGCTCGGATGATCCGTCCGGCGCCCACATCGCCCAGCTGCTGCTCCAGTCCCGACCGTGGGTGTTCTTCCTGAGCGTCTTGTTGTTCTGCGCGGCGGCACTGCTGGCGCTCGCGGGGCTCGCCATCATGGTTCAGTTCTCGGCGGAGGAGGATCTCGCCTTCTTCGCGATGCTGGTTGGCGTCCCTCTCGCGCCCGCGGTCCTCCTTCTGCGCTACGGCATGCGGATCGGCCGTCTGAACCGCGACGCGTCGGGGCGGCAGCTCGAGAACGTCTTGAAGGCCCATCGAGCGTTCTGGCGCTTCACCGGCATCGCATTGGCGATCTTCCTGGCGGTCTGCGCGATCATCGTCAGCGCCGCCCTCCTGGTGTCCCAGGGGCTCGCGTGACCCTCCCGCCGCTCTACCTGATCACCGATGCCGAGCGCGCCGGCACGGCACGCGTCGTCGACGTCGTTCTCGCGGCCGTGGCCGGCGGGCTGCGCTGGGTTCTCGCGCGCGAGCCGGGGGCCAAGGTCGACGCGCTGGGCGATCTCGTCGATCGAATCAGCGAGGGCGCACGCGATGTCGAGATCTCGATCGCCGTGCGCCCCGGCGCGCAGTGGGGCGCGCGCCTGGATCTCGCTCGTGATCGCGAGCTGTGTGGCGCACACGTCGGCGGTGGCGAGCCCGATCGCGTCGGCGACGCGCGAGACGCTCTCGGTCCCGACCTGCGCATCGGCTACTCGGCGCACACCGTCGACGATGCGGCGCGCGCGTTCGCATGCGGCGCCGACTACGTCAGCCTGTCGCCCGTCTTCCCGCCGCGGTCGAAGCGGAGCTCTCTGCCGCCTCTCGGCGTCGACGGGTTTCGCGACGCGTGCCGTCAGCTCGCGCTGCGCGACCCGACCGGGCCGGTCTATGCGCTCGGCGGCATCGATGCCGACGCGGCCGGCGACGTCGCCCGCGCCGGCGCGCTCGGCGTGGCCGTCATCGGGGCGCTTCTCGATGCGGACGATCCGCGTGCGGTCGCCTCCCGCCTGCTCGCTCCGTTTGCATGAAGTGCGACGACCGCCGCGATCGCCCCCGCGGCGAGGCCCGCGAGATGCGAACCCGGCAGGTAGACGACGCCGAGCGCGGCGTGCAGCTCGTTCGAGCTCGTCAGCCAGCCACCCGCGACGCATTCGCTCACCGTCTTGACGGCGAGCAGCGCGACGACGCCGGCGGCGATCCACCGTATCGACGCGTGGGATCTCCTCGCCGAGCTCGCTCCGACCGCGATCTCGACGAGCACGAGCGCGATGAGCCCGTAGACGACTCCGGACAGCCCGCGGTAGCTCGTCCAGCCGTCGTGCATACAGCGCACTCCGATCGCGACGGCCGCCGCGAGCCACATGAGCTCGATGAGCGCGCGAGCCGCTCCGACACGCCGTTCACGCCACGCGAGAAGCGGCACGAGCAACGCGATGTTGAGCAGGAAGTGGTGCGTCGAGCCGTGCGCGAGATGGCCGCTCAACGGTCGCCACCAACCGCTCGCGAGGGATGCGTCGGGCCGATCCTCGAGCCCGGTCGCCAGACTCGGGAAGATCCAGGCTGCCGTGCCGACCGCGGCAACCGCGATCGTCGTGACTGGAATGCGGCGCCAGCGTGTCGGCGTCGACGATCGCGCCGCGTCGCCGTCGCCGTCGCCCGAAGGGGCCGCTCTTCGATTCACCGCCCGCGCCTCGATCGCAGCACGCCCGCAGCTCCGGCGCCCGCGAGCAGAATCGCGAGCGTCAGCGGGTCGACCGGACCACCGCCGCCACCACCGCCGCCACCTCCGGCAGCAGGCGTCGATCCGTTGGCGTCGCCGGCCACGCTCATGCAGCCGGCGCCTGCCGTGAAGTTCGTGATCGCCGTCTTGCTCGTGTCGCTGAACTGATCGAGATTCTGGCTCCCGAGGCTCGCGTACATGATGTAGCGCGGATCCGATCCCGGCTCATCATGCAGCGCACCGAGCGTGTGACCGATCTCGTGCGCGACGAGAAGCGGCGCCAGTGCCGAGGAGTTCACGTCCTGCGACAGCGAGTACGCGTTGACGAGATCGCAGACGACGCCGACGTAGGCGATGCCGACGGTCGCGTTGTCGAGGTTCTTCCCGGAGAAGAGATGGACGACATCGCGTGCGACGTTGCCGCGATTCGCGTTCCAGTAGTTGCGCAGCTGGAGCAGCAGATCGAGGGCGACCGTCGTCGTGTACGGATCTTCCTCCTGCTCCCAGATCACGATCGAGACGACCTCGAGCGTGATGCCGAGCTCGCTCTCGTAGATTCCTTCCACCGTGTTGAGGATGGTCTCGATCTGTGTCGTCGTGTTCGCGCCGTTCCTCTGGAAGTACTCGTAGTCCGCCACGACCGCGACCTCGAGGACGCTGTAGCTCGCCTCGTCCGACGCCTCGCTCGCCTGCGGTACGAGCTCGACGGCTTGGCCGAAGGTAGAAGACGGTGTTGCCTCGAGCGTCGGGTACGACGCCAGCGCGGGGGCCGCACCCTGGACATCGCAAGCCGTGCCGTGGACGTGAGCGCTCGTCGTGGCCGGCGGCGCACCGGCTTCCTGGCACACGCCGTGGAAGTCGGGGTCGAGGTCGGCCTCGTTGTAGACGCGGTGATCAGCCGAGCCATCCGCGGTCGCCTTGAGGACACCCTTCGGAGCGGGCAGCGGGTCGATGTACGTCCACCCCTCGCGCGATTGGATGTAGCCCTTGATGCCGTCCGCGGTGAACGTCAGCCTCACCACGCTGCCCGGCTCGCCGACGACCTCGCCCTTGAACAGGCGCACGCGGTCTGGAACGATCGCGCGCGGACCGTCGGCGCCGACCGCCATCGCGGTGAATCGCTCCGATCGCAGGTCGTTGCGCTCGACGCGCACCGTGTGCTCGCGACGCGCGAAGCGCAGCGTGAA
>CAYMRB010000224.1:4822-16016 GCA_964392615.1 uncultured Planctomycetia bacterium
CGGCTTGCCGGACTCCGCCGCCGCGAGCAGCTCGTCGACGTCGTAGCTCTCGATGTCGTACGTCTCGGGCTCGGCCGCGACGTCCGCCGCGCGCGCCGGCAGCGCCACGACGAGTACCGCCAGCAGCAGCCAGCGCCGGTGAGCGGAAAACGAAACCCCTGCGAACATGCCTTTTTCTCCCGTCAGAATCACAATGCCCGACGGGAGAGGGGGCAACGGCCGTGCCCGAGGAACCGGAAAGAACGAAGTGGTGGAGCGGTAAGGGGTCCGACTTCGGAAGTTCCGGTATCGTCGAAAGCTACGGCAGGTAACCGGCGGTCGGTCGGCAAGATGCGGACGGCCTGACGCCGCGGCCGTGGGCCTCTTGTCGGCCTGGGGGCGAGCGCCGATCAGCAGTCCGGTAATCCGTCCGGCGTCGGATCGACGCCCGCGTTCGGATGCGGCTCCGGCGGCGGGGGACCACCCTGGAACAGGCTTCCGAGCAGGAAGATCCCGTCGCTGATGTCGACCGAGCCCGAGTCGTTCGTGTCGAGCGCGTCGCGACAGCTCGCCGCAGCGGGCTGGCCGAGAAACAGATCGCCGAAGATCGACACGGCGTCCGATAGGTCGACGCCGCCGTCCCCGTTCGCGTCCCCGCGCACGAACTCGCCTCCGACGACACCGACGCGGATAAAGTCCCGCTTCGTCTCCGTGGCAACGGTCGTGAAGCCGATAACCTGCAGCGTGACGTCGTACGTGCCTTCCTGCTCGTACGTGTGCGTCGGGTTCTCGGCGCTCGAGAATTGCCCGTCGCCGAACTGCCAGCCGAGCGACTCGTACTCGCCGCCCGTCACGATCGGCACGAACTCCACCTCGAGGGGCGCCTCCCCGGATCTCGGCACCGCGTCGAAGTCGGCGACGAGGTCACCGTCGACTCGGATGTAGTTCGTGCGCGTCCTCGTGTGCTCGGCGCCGTCACCGATCGCGGTCAAGCTCACGGTGTACTGGCCGCTTCGGACGTACGTGTGCGACGGGTTCGTCTCGAAGCTCGTGCTGCCGTCGCCGAACTCCCAGAGGTACTGGCTCGCGCCGGTCGACTGATTCGTGAACGTCGTCTCGAACGGAGCCACTCCGGACACGGGACTGGCGACGAACTCGGCGACGACGTCTTGACCGCGCACTCGAATGTAATCCGTGCGGACGCGATCGTCTTCGCCGCCGGGGCCCGAAACCGTCAACCGCACGGTATAGGCTCCCGGCTCGTCGTAGGTGTGCCGCGGATTGCGGAACGAGCTGGTCTCGCCGTCGCCGAAGTCCCACTGCCGCGAGGTGATCTCGCCGCTCGAGTTGTCGGTGAAGCGCACCTCGAGCGGTGCTTCGCCGCTCGTCGGCGCGGCCGCGAAATCGGCGCGTGGCGGATCGGGCTCGTCGCCGCCGACCTGGAACACGACGTTGTCGACCGTATGGCGCGCTACCGCTCCTCCCGTCCCGGCGCTGAAGCCGACGAACGCGGTCTGGCCGGCCTCCCAGCCGGAGACCTGGTAGGAGAAGATCTCGCGCTCGCTCATGCCGATGCTCGAGTTCGACAGGAGCAGTGTGAACGCGCCGTTCTCGCCGATGACGCGCGCGTGGAAACGGCCCGCGCCGCAGAACTCCTCCTGCACGTCCTCTGCCACCCGAGGCGTGCCGCCGCGCGTCTCGTCGATGAATCCGCACCAATTGTGGCTGGGCTCGCCGGCGTTCTGCCACGTGTCGAAGACGATCGCGTAGCCGGGGACGACCGGATCGCCGCCGTCGCGATCGAAGTAACCCATCGCGCCGCCCCCCGCGCCGCACGCGGTCGCATCGGCGCCCGTGTTCAGAATGAACGCCATGCCGTCGGCGCCCGGCGAGCTCGGGTCGTCGAAGTTCAAGTCGAAGTCGGCGATGAAGCTGTCGATCGGGACCCGCGTGCGGAAGTACGCAGCGCCCGCCTGACTGCGGGTCGGCTCGGTGAGCTGCAATCGGCCGCTGGCTTGCGTCGCCTGGCAATTGACGGAGAGTTCGGCGGCCGGAGCGGGCGGAAGGAAGTCCTCGTCGATCAGCGTCGTGAAGCCGCCGCCCGAGATGATGATCGTGCAGCTCTGTCCCGGCCGCACGTTGCCCGCGAACACCGACGCGACGCGGTACGAGTTGACGGTCTCGTCGAGGTCGAGCTCCACGATGACGCTCTCGGCGTCACCCGGCAGCGTCGCGACGTGATCCGCGAGGGCCCCGAGTCCCCGGTACACGCGGATCTCGTCGTAGTCGTCCGCTCGGTTCGTCCACGTCAACGACGCGTCGTCGTCGATGCGTTCGCAGCCGAGACCCTCGATACCCGGCGACTGCAGGTTCGACAGTGCGCTCGACAGATAGTCGTGGCGGTTGCGCACCCAGCGTCGGAGCTCGTCGACGTGGAACGGGTAGTCGTTCGGGTCGTTGTTGCGACCGTACGTCGGCCGGTTGATCTGCCAGTCGAGCGCGACTTCGGGGACGAGCGGCGCGGACAGATCATCGATGATCGGGATCAGGACGTCCGGGTGGTAAAGCTCGCCGAGGAGCTCGGCCGTGCGATTGTAGAACGGCTGGCGAAACGCCGTCGTGCGCAGCAGGAACGCGTTGATGACTCCGTTCCACGGCCCGTCGCACTTCGGGCGCGCGTTCGTCCCGAACAGGAGCTCCGCGTCGCTCCACATATCGAAGCGCATCGAGTCGTTCCACACGCCGCCGCCGGAGCACTCGAAGTTGCGGCCGTGGGTCAGGTCAGCGTCCCACAGCAGGTACGTCCACGTTCCCGCGGGTGCGTCCTCATCGGCGTAGACGAGGTAGTTCTTCGCCGGGTGATCGGCGTTGTGCATCAACTGGTGCAGCGCGAGGAAGTCGGTGAACGCGTCGACGTCCATATTGTCGTTGATATAGTCGACGAGAGCCTGGCCCTGCAGCGAGTTCATCGCCGACAGGAAGCTGCCGAGAGCCGAGTTCGCCGCCGCGGCGCTCGGGCCGGGCGCCTTGATCTCGAAGCCGTTCGTGCTGCCGCTGCGCGCCTGCGAGTACGACTTCCACAGCCAACCCTCGGCGTCGAGGTCGGTGCGATCGAGCCAGTCCTCGTTCGGGTTCTCCATGTGGACGAAGAGTCCGCGGTAGACGCCGTTGATGTACATCCGCACGTGCCAGCATTCGAGGCCCGGCAGGCCGACGTCCATGAACGCCTTGTACGACAGGTACTCGCGCAGGAAGCTCTTGTCGCCTTCGGAGCTTTGAATGTTGATGTTGTCGACTTCGGGGTGCCCCTCGAACGGCGTGCGGAAGCGGTGGTCCTTGTTGAAGTTGAACTTCCAGTGCTTCTTCGGACGCCCGAGCGAGCTCTGGCCGCGGTGGCGCACTCGCATATTGTCGTAGACTCTGCCGTCGTAGACGAACGTCGCCTGGCGGTAGCTGCGGAGGTCGCCAGTGAGGCGGATCGGATTGCCCGTGAGCTGGCCGGGGTCGATCAGCAGGTGGTAGACCGGCGGCCTGTCGGACGCGAGCCCGCTGTTGGAGCGCAGCGGAAACGCCGGATCGATGCCCCGCGGCTCGATGTAGAAGCCCTGGGTCTGCGTCGGGCTGCCGACGAACGGGAAGCGCCCCTCCTGGCCGGCGCTGTCGATCGCCGTCACCCAGTAGCGCACGATCTCGCCGGTGGAGTAACTGCCGATGTCGACGCCCCAGAGGCCGTCTCCCGCGAAGCCATCGCCGTGCGCGCCGTCGTCGAACATCGGCGCATCGATCACCCCGCCGCCGTCGTCGTAGTGCGCGGTCACCGACGCGATGCCGTTGTCGTCGCGCAGGACGGCGAGAATCGTCACGTCGTCTCGGGACGTCGGCGCCGACGGCGAGATCTCGATCGGGTACGGAAACGGCGGGAAGTCGTCGGTCCACAGGGAGTTCGACGTCCCGGGCGTCGCGCCGCTGCCGCCGGCCTCGATGGAGATCGGCGATGCTTCGCCGCCCGATCCGGACAACCGCACGACGAGGCTCTGGCCGGGCTCGTCGAACAGGACCCAGAATTCGAGCGTGTACGAGTCGTCGATCACGAGGCCGAGGTCGGCGCGGGTGACGCTGGTCGAGCCCGACCCGCCGGCGCCGGTCGCGTCGATCTCCAGGCTCTGTGAACCCGAGCGCGCGATGCTCGTCGTCGCGCTCGAGCCGGAGTGGTTGCCGTTGCGGTCCCAGCCCGCGGTGCCGCTCTCGAAGTCGCCGTTCGTGATGCGGTTGTCGCCGGGGTTGCCGGTCGGGTACAGCCGGATGTCGTCGACCCAACACGTGCCGGCGGCCGTCAGGTAGACGTAGATCGTCGACGAGGTCGCGAGACCGGTGACCGAGTACCGCGTCCACGCCGTGCCGGTGGCGCTCGCGCCCCAGTTCGCGGGCTCGTCGTTGTCGTAGTCCGTGCGCCGACGTTCGAGCGAGTGCCCGAGGCCGTCTGCAGCGATGGGCCACGGGTCCCGGTCGTCGTAGGTGAAGTCCTCGATCTCGATGTCGTCGTCGTTCTCGAGGCGGATCCGTTCGCCTCCGTTGTCGAGCGTCGAGTCGGCAGCCCAATCGCCGACGGTGTTCGCGATGCCGTAGATCTGCCGGATGCGCGCTTCGTCGGCGCAGACGACGAGGTACTCGCGGGGGCCGAGATCGACGTCGGGGAACGTGAACACCACCCCCTGCGTGAACCGCCAGTTCAGGAGGTTGTACGTCTCCGTCGCGCTCCGGTTGTGGAGCTCGATGAAGTCCTCGCGCGAATCGCCGCTCGCCGGGTTGTACATCACCTCCGTGATGACGACGTCGAGCACCTCGTCGGCGCGGGACACGGCGATCGGCGCCCCAACGCTCAAGACGGCCAGGAGATGCAGTGCGCGAAGCTTGCTCATGCGGTGTCCTCTCCCCGGGAGTCCTCGGTCCAGCACCCGTCTAGCGGTCTTCAACGGGCTGCTAGGCTAGGCGCCAGCCGCGAAACAACCGATCGCGGCGACGCTAACAACTATTCAATCACGCGGTCGGGACGGGGCCAAGGATCGCCGGGGGAGCCTCGAGGTCTTGACGCCTCCCGGGCCGTGTGAAAGGATGGCGGGACTGTACGCTGCACGTCCTGCTGCGGCGCGCGGCTCCAGCATTCCGAGGATCCACCGAGATGCGCAAGCTCTGCTTCATCCTGTCTGCCGTCACGTTCGTGTTGCTGATCGTTCACTGGAGTCCGTGGAATCACTTCATGGACGGCGGGCGTCCCCTGCTGGAGGCCTGGACGACCAGCGCGAAGCTGCTCGGGCCGAACGGGACCCACTTCTTCGAGATCGAGCGCCCGTTCTGGGGCGCGATCCTCGCCGGCCTGTCGCTGACGTTCCTTCTCGAAGGGCTGACGCGCAAGCGTCCGTTCGTCGTCGACGACTACGCCGACGTCGAGGCCGACCTCGAGACCTACTGATCCGCGCAGCAGCCGTCAGAGCCGCGCTTGTCGAATCGCCCGCTCCCAGCGCTCGATGTGCGTCGCGACTTCGTCCTTCGCCATCGACGGTCGGAAGCGGACATCTTCGCGCCAGGCGGCGCGGATCGCGTCGAGCGACTCGAACACGCCGATCGTCAACCCTGCCTGCAGCGCCGCCCCGAGCGCGGTCGTCGACGTCGTCTGCGGCCGCACGGCCTCGCAGCCGAGCAGGTCGGCCTGGAACTGCATCAGGAGCCCGTTGCGGGCCGCGCCGCCGTCGACCTTGAGCTCGGTGATCGGCGCGCCGAGGTCTTGCTGCATCGCGTCGAGAAGGTCGCGGATCTGGAACGCGATGCCGTCGAGCGCGGCGCGTGCGATGTGGGCCGACGTCGTGCCGCGCGTCAGGCCCGCGATGAGGCCGCGCGCGTTCGGGTCCCAATGCGGCGCGCCCAGGCCCGTCAGCGCCGGGACGAGCGCGACCCCGCCCGCGTCGTCGACCGAACGGGCCAGCGCCTCGATCTCGTCCGAGCTGCGGATGATTCCCAGGCCGTCGCGCAACCACTGGACGATCGCGCCCGCGATGAACGCCGAGCCCTCGAGCGCGTAGGTCGTCTCGCCGCCGAGCCGCCACGCCGCCGTCGACAGGAGGCCGCGCTCCGAGCGCACGAGCTCCGTCGAGGTGTTGAGCATCAGGAAGGCGCCGGTGCCGTACGTGCACTTCGCGTTGCCGGCCTCGAAGCACGCCTGACCGAAGAGCGCCGACTGTTGATCGCCGATCAGGGCGGCGATCGGGAGGCCGTCGGGCAGGAAGTCGGCACCCTTCGTCGTGCCGAAGACCCGGTCGTTGCCGCGGATCTCCGGCAGCAGAGCCCGAGGTACGCCGAGGTGCTCGGCGAGCTCCGCGTCCCACTCGCACGCGGCGAGGTCCATCAGCAGCGTGCGCGACGCGTTCGACACGTCGGTCACGTGGGACTCGCCGCCGGTGAGTCGCCACGCGAGCCACGTGTCGATCGTCCCGAACGCGAGCTCTCCGGCGTTGGCTCGCGTCGCGGCGCCCTCGACGTTCTTCAGCAGCCACGCGATCTTCGTGCCGGAGAAGTACGGATCGAGCACCAATCCGGTCCGGTCGCGAAAGAGCGCTTCGAGGTCCCGTTCCTTCAGCTGCGCGCACTGTCCGGCCGTGCGACGGTCCTGCCACACGATCGCGCGGTGGATCGGCGCGCCGGTGTCGCGATCCCACACGATGGTCGTCTCGCGCTGGTTCGTGATGCCGACAGCCGCGATGGTTGCCGCGTCGATTCCCGCTGTCGCGATCGCATCGCTGACAGCGTCGCGGACGCTGGTCCAGATCTCCTCGGGCTCGTGCTCGACCTCGCCCGGCGACGGGAAATGCTGCGGGAACTCGTGCGAGGCCTCCGCGAGGACGCGAAGCTCGCGATCGAGCAGCAACGCCTTCGTCCCGGTCGTTCCCTGATCGATCGCGAGAATCCCGCCGTCGCTCATGCCCTGTCGTTCCCTCAGTCAGCCTGGTAGACCACGCCGCGACTCGGGACCGTCAACGACTCGATCGTGATGGCGTACGACCGCTTGCCGGCCTCGGTCGTCAACATGCGGAAGGCGGTCGGGAAGCCCAGCTGCGGGTGAAACTCGGCTCGCAGCCGCGCCGTGCCGCCCGATTCGAGCGCGACCGTGTCTTCGATCGTGTTGAAGATTCCATCGACCGTCCACGGGCTGATCGATCCGCGCACGACGGGCCGGCCGTCGAGCTTCTCCGACGCGAGCTTCCCGTCGCGTACGCTCACCTCGTAGCGCTCGACGGGCAGCCTGTCCTTCTTGACGCGCAGGGCCAGGTCGTAGTCGACGATGCGACTCTCGAACCAGGTTGTCCGCCGTGCGTCGAGCCGGTCGGGATCGAGCGGCGACAGGCTATCGCTGCGCCACTGCAGGGCGACGATCGTCGCTGCGATGATCACCGCGGCCGTCAGGGCCCACGGCAGCGCGCGCGCGGAGAACGTCTGGTCGTCCGGCGCCACTGGAGCGCTCCGTCACTTGCCACCCGCGGGCGGCGTCCCGGCGGGCTTCTTCACGGGGGGCTTCTTTTCGGGGGACTTGGGCGTGGGCGTCTTGCCGCTCCTCGTCGCGTCCGGGAAGTGCTTCATGAGCAGGCCCTGCACGGCGGTCAGGAACGCCTTCTGCTGCGGGACGCCGGTCGTCTGGACGTACGCGACCTTGCCGTCGGGATCGAGCACGACGAGGCCGTGGTTGTGGATCCACAGGAACTTCTCGCGCTCCTGAGGTGTCGGCGGCCCCTTGGGGAAGTGCGCGACACCGACGGGAAAGCTCGGCTTGACCTTGTCGGCCTTGTAAAACGCCGCGGCGCGCTCGACGTACTTCTTCGGATCCTCGGTCAGTTGCGCGTCGCTCTCGTACAGGCCGACGAACGTGAGGGGCGCGTCCGGACGGCTCTGCCGCAACACGAGGTGGAGGTTGGTGAGCCACTGGTAGCGCTGCTTCGTGCAGGTCGGGCAGTCGTCGTACGCGAACACGACACCCACCTTGCCCTTGAGCCCGCCGAGCGGGTCCTTGCGCGGCTCGAAGGCCTTCTTCGTCCCGTTCCACCACAGCGCGTCCGGCAGCTTCGGCAACGGCTTGCCGACCATGCGCGACCGCACGAGCTGCTGGATCTCGAGCATCGTCTTCTGGTAGCTGCGCAGCTTGCCCGTCACCTTGACCTTCAAGCCGTCACGACGCACCAGGAAGCGCACCTTCGCTCCGATGTTCTCCCGGCGGAGCTCGGCGACGAACACCTCGCGGTTCGGGATGATCTTGTCGTTCAGCGCGATGATCTGATCGCCCTTGAGCAGGCCCATCGCGGCGCCCGACGATTTCGGGTAGACGTAGGTGACGACCAGGCCGCTGTCGGCTCGCGCCGCGTCGATCGGTTCGGTGAACACGCCGAGGAACGGAAAGTCCCGCCCCTGAGCTCGAGCGATCTGCGCGCCGGCGACGGTGCTGAGGAGGACGAGCGCTGCGACGGAAAGCCGGGCGAGGGGGCCGCGCGTGTACATGGTGGTCTCCGAGGGACGGACGGGCGGATTCGACGCCCCGTTACGGGAGACGTCGGGCTCTTCGCGAGCCGCCGATTGTAGCGAAGCTGTCGGGTGCCGGCAAACGCGGGGTCGCGAGCCGCTCGCGGTCCGAGCCCATGCCGGACATCGAGGAATGTCACCGAATCGTGTCCGCACAGGCCCTGAACGATCCCGCAAAAGCGACCGAAGATTCGCCGTCTCGAGTGGTAGAATCGGCGAGTCGACCGAATCACGGTCGTTCGAAGCCGTTTGAACCTGGGCGCGCGACCCGGAGTTGACGCCGCCCGGGGCCCCTTCGACCTCCCCGCACAACAGGACTGCGGTCCTACCGGGGTCTTGGATGATCCCGAAAGCTCCCGTGGTTCCGCGCGGGACTTCCGAGGGGGCACGGCTCGAGTCATATCCACGGCTGGCGGTTTCTGTCAATTCTCGACAACCCGACCGAGCGACGCTGGTCGTCGCTGGGCGGTGGATGTCCGGGAACGACACGCGAAAACCTGTTGCAATCTCTTAGGGAGATCACCTAGTTTGGTTAGGGAGTCAGGCGCGAAGGGACCAGCAGGGTCTGAGCCGGTCCGGTAGCGCCAGGACGAGGATCCGCGATTGGCCGGGATCCTCTCCGATTCGACATACCCGGTGGCTGACCGGGAAGGCCTCGACAGGCCTGCTTGATCGCCGCGAGCGATCCAGGCCTCCCCACGACTGAAATCACTCGTTTTCTTGCACCCTGGATCGACAGCACCGCGCTACTCCCGCGTCGCTCGAACGAGCGCCGTGGAGTGCGACGAGGAGAGAGGAACATGTACTTCACGGAAAAGCAGCTGCGCATCATGGAGTTCATCCAGCAATTCCGCGAGGAGCGGGGCATCTCCCCGACGCTCGAGGAGATCGCTGAGAACTTCGGCGTCACGAAGATCACGATCTACGAGCACATCAATCAGCTCGAGCGCAAGGGAGCCCTCAAGCGCGAGAAGTTCCGGGCGCGGTCGATCGAGCTCTTGGTCGAGGTCGAGGAACGCAAAGCGCGGTTCTCGTTGCCACTGATGGGCCAGCTGCGGGCGGGTTCGCCGATCGAGGCGACCGAGCAGCGCGAGGACTTCAACCTTTCGGAGATGATTCCGTTCGGCAAGAGCTGCTACTGCCTGCGCGTGACGGGCGACGGTATGGCCGAAGACCACATCACCGACGGCGATCTCGTTATCGTCGAGAAGCGCGACGACCCGAAGGACGGCGACACCGTCGTCGCCGTGCTCGATGGGGAAGCGATGATCAAGCGCATCCGCCCCGGCGATCACGGCGTCCGTCTGTGCTCGACGAACGGCGGCAACAGCGAGATCGAGGCCGAGTCCCCCGATATTCGCGGTGTCGTGATCGGCGTGCTGCGGCGCTACGACGCCGTCTGACGGCAAGCAGCCCGTCTCGGTCTGCAAGCACAAGCAGCGACCACGGCGACAAGACGCCGGTGACCGAAACGCGGTCGTCGGCGTCTTTTCTTGTCGGGGGGCGCGGCGAGCGCCCTCGCCGCCGCGCGTCACGGACAGCGATCAGTCGAGAAGCCGCTCCTTGACCGCTCGTTCGAGGTGCCGGACGGCGGGCGCCGCGTCGTCGCCCAGAATGCACAGCAGGATCTCGGGGGCCAGCTTCGCGGGCGGGCACGTCGGGCTGCGTCCACCGCCGGCCGTGGCGAGGCGCGTGAAGAACGGCACCTCGTCCCCCTCCTTCGGTCTCAGTCCGAGCGCGTGGACGCGGAAGCCGCCCTCGCGGCGCGACGCGCGCAGCAGGCTCGTCGCCCCGCGCAGCTCGGCGTAGCGCGGCGGCGCGTCGCCGATGAACACCACGTGCTTGTCGGCATCCGCGCGCCAGCTGAAACGGCCGAGCTCGAGCCCGGCGCGCAGGGCGCTCAGCACGCCCTCCGGCACGTCGCCGCCGCCCTGGGCCGTCGCGGCGAGGATGCGCGGCAGGACGTCCTGCTCCGGAGACGCGGAGAAGTCGACCGCCTCCTCGACGTCGTCCTTGTACAGCAGCAGGCCGACACGCAGACCCGGCGCCCCCCAGCCGAGCGCCGGAAGCAGCCACGAGGCCGCGGCGCGGATGTCGGCGAGAGCGCGTTCCATGCTCTGGGTCGTATCGATCGCGAGCAGCACATCCGTGCCGCCCGCACGATCGAGTCGCGCCCGCAGATCGCGGCTGCTAGGCAGCGAGGCGAGCGACCTTTCGGCGAGGCCGCGGGCGCGGTCCCAGGCGCTCGCGAGGGCCTCGTCGGTCGGAGGCGCGGCCGGGGCTCGGGCCAGCAGCTTGCGGCGGACGTCCGATCCGAGAGGCACGAGGTGCTGGCGAGCGGCACCGATGAGCGCGCCGACGTCGTCGTTCGAGGTGTCATCGGTCGCCGCCAGCGTGCGAGCGGCCAGCCGGCGCAGCCAGGGGTCCGGATCGTGCAGGTACGCCGCGGCCAACAGCGGCTCGGTCGCCCTGCGTCCGGCGGCGGACTCGAGAACGAGGAGGCGTACGAGGGGGGCTCCGTCGAGGAGTTGGCGCGTCGCGGCGGGTTCCGAGGTCGCGGCCTTCGTGCCGGCCGGAGTCGCGTCGCTGTCAGCGGATGCGCCGTCAACGCCGGCGTCGGGCTCGTCGGACGCGCTGTGGATCTGGCGCCGAATCT
>CAYMRB010000225.1:0-15969 GCA_964392615.1 uncultured Planctomycetia bacterium
CGCGTCGTTGGGGTCCGCCTTGGCGTCGGAGTCGTTGTCCGGTTCTGTCTCGGACTCCGTCTCCGACTCCGACTCCGACTCCGACTCCGACGCCGACGCCGACGCCGTCCGCGTCGCGCGGCGTTGAGCCGCCGCGCCAAGGCGTTTCGGGCAGACGACGGGTGAGACGCGGTCGGCTCCAACGCCGCGGACATGAGCTGCCCGCGACCGACCCGACAAGCGAACACGGCGTCCCGGGCAGCTCATGTCCGCATGTACCGCAGCGCGGTGATCCCGAGCGCGAGGTAGAGCAGCGGGCCGAACGCGGCGCCGACCGGTCCGGACAGGAAGCCGCGGACCGCGATCTCCTGGAAGAACGCGACCGACACGAAGTAGCCGCCGCCGATACACGCGGCGAGGAGCGCGCCGATGAAGATATTCCGCGTGCCGAAGAAGCAGATCACCGGGAATCCCAGGAGGAGCAGGATCACGCTGCCGAGCGGATCGGTGAATCGCGAGTAGAACTTGATCGCCCAGACGCGATCGACCGACGAGCCGTCCATCTTGCGGCGCAGCTGCGACAGCGTCATGTGGACGACCTGCTCCTCGTGGATCTCGAGATCTTGCGGGATCATCGTCGTCGTGAGGCGTTCCTCGGCGAACGGGTCGCCGAGCTGCGGTGGCCCGGTCGACTGCGGCACGGGGACGAGGCGCGAGTACCCGAGCCCCAGCTGGGGCGCGTAGGTCTGCATCCAGCCGTCCTCGAGCAACCAATGGCCGGCGTCGGGCTCGAGCTCGGGCTGGACCCATCGCATGGAGCGGGCCTCGATCAGGCGCTGCGGTGACGTCGAGCTCGAGCGGCCGCCCGGCAGCACCGTCACACCCTCCGCGCGGCGCTCTCCCGGATGGTATCGCTTGACGATGATCAGGTCGCCCGTCGTTTCGTCACGATACTTGCGATCGACAAGCACACGATCGCCATCGCGCTGACCGACGACCTCCAAGAACGTCTTGCGCGTGCCCGGAATCCAGAACTCCTGGATCAGAGACGTACCGAACGCGATGACGATGGCCGCGACGAGCATCGGCGCGAAGAGGCGCCGGTAGCTCCGGCCGTTCGCGAGCATCGGCACGAGCTCGTTGGCGCGTTGAAAGAGGGTCACCGTGAAGAGCCCCGCCGTCAGCGTGACGATCGGCCCGAGCAGGTGACAGTACACCATCGGCAGGATCGCGCCGTAGTAGCGCGTCATGACGTGCAACAGCTCCCCGGCCGTCTGGTCGTCGACGATGAACTCATCGAGGTGCTCGAAGAGGTCGAGGAGGACGAAGATCAGCGAGAAGCTGACCAGGTTCGCGACGTAGATCAGCAGGAAACGCCGCAGCACGTAGCCGTCGAGCGTCCCGACGACGCGCAGAAACCAGGCGCTGATCGCGGCGAACGGTCGCGACATTACCGCAGCACCTTCTTCTCGAGCAGCCACAGACCGACGAGCGCGACCGTCGCGAGCAGTGTCGGTCCCGAGTACATCGCGGCCCAGGACGGCACACCGGCCTGAGCCAGCAGCCGCCCGATGGTCGCCAGCCCGTAGAACACGCCGGGCAAGACGGTCGACGCCACGAAGAACGGCACGAGCCGGTTCTCCGAATTGAGCCAGAACGCGATGAGCCCGGCGAGTACAGGGAACAGCACGCAGACGCAGGTACGAGCGAGGCGCTCGTGGTACTCCGTGCGGATCTTGATGATCTGCCGGCCCCAGTCCCGGACCTTCTCTCGACTGTCCTCGACCTGCTCGCGACTCACCGCGACGTTCGCTCGGCTCGCCGCGACCAGCTGGCGGCTCTTCTCGTCCTCGACGGACGTGGCGAGGATCTGTTCCTCGGTCGTGCGGATCTGCTCGACGGCCGCCCTGATCTGCTCCTCGGTCGCCGCGATCTGCTCCTCGATCACGCCGATCTGCGCGGTGAGCTCGCCGGCCGTCATGCCCTTGCGGCTCTTCTTGTTCCTCTTCGCGCCGAAATCTTTGACGTAGTAGTACCGTCCGATGTGCAGACGGTGAAGGAAGGAGTCGCTCCCCTGGCCGAGGAAGCGATCGCTCGTGAAGACGTTGATCCCGCTCAGCTCGATCACGATGGCGCCGGTCAGCGGCGCGTCGGAACCGGATTCGCGGCCAAGCCACTCCGCGGTGTCGACGCCCTCGGCCTCGAGCTCGTCGGCGAACAGGATGCGGCCGCGCTCCGCGTAAATGTAGTAGCGGGACACGCCGGGCTCGACGTCGTCCAAGCGATCCTCGGAGAGGAACGGGTCGTCCTTGCGGTCCGACTTCGGGCTCAGGAAGATGCCCTCGAGCTGCCGGCCGCTGTAGTGGCGCACCCAGAGGTTCACCGGGCTTCGCTTGACGCTCTTCAGCAGGTCGCGGTTCCAGCCCTCGCCGAGGTAGCGAAACTGCTCGGCGATCAAGCGCCCGACATCGCGCTTCTGGCTGTGCGCGCTCGGGCCGACGCGGGTATTGATCACGAACGCGCCGCCGCCGAACACGAGACCCAAGAGCATCGCCGGTAGCAGCAGATGACGATACGACAGCCCGAAGCTCTTCAGCGCCATGATCTCGCGGTCGGCGAGGAAGCGGCCGATCACCAAACTGACGGCGAAGATCAACGCGAGCGGAATCGCGTCGGCGAGCGTCGAGATCGCGACAAGCCACACGAGGGGCAAGACGAGCGGCAGCTCGAGCTGCATCTGCTGTGCGGCGCCGACCGCGACCAGGATCGAGTAGCAGAACTCGAGGATCACGAGCACGAAGACGAACGTCTTCAGCATCTCGCGCATCAGGTACCCGACAATGCGCCAGGACACGCGCTGCCGGCTCCCGGCCCGCTCCCTCTCGGGACGCGATGGGCCGTTGCCTGGTTCCGCCGCCGGTATTCCCTTCACTGGCACCTCCGTCCCGGACATTGGGGGAATGTGGACCAGGTTGACGGGGATTGCAAGAACGGGGTGCGCGAAACGCCACCTCGCGGCCGTTGCGGCCCGCGTCGCCGCCCGCTTATAATGCGGAGTTTGCCAGCAACAGGCCTCGGATTACCGGACACGACGATGCAGCAGAAGCCCGTCCCCGACTGGTCGACTCTCACGTTCTCGCTGACGGAGACGGACGTGATGTTCCGAGCTCTCGGAGACATCCGCCGCGACCCCGTATGGAGCGACGCCGAGTTTCTTCCGTTCGGAGACATCCAGGTGTCTCCGGCGGCGGCCTTCATGTCCTACGGCGTGGGCGTGTTCGAGGGGCTCAAGGCGCAGCGCACGGCGGACGAGCGGATCCTGCTGTTCCGCCCCTCCGCCAACGGCGAGCGCCTGCAGCAGTCCTCCGAGCGCCTGTCGATGCCGGCGTTCCCGGTCGAGTCGTTCGTCGACGGATGCTGCGAGATCGTCCGCCGCAACCGGCGCTTCGTGCCTCCCTGCAAGTACGGTTCGTTCTACCTACGACCGATGCAGCACGCGGTCGAGCGCCAGCTCGGCCTCGGTCCGTGCAGCGAGTTCGCTGTCCATATCTATGGGAGCCCCGTCGGCGACTATTTCGGCTCTGGTGCCGTGTCCGCGGTGCGACTCAAGGTCCTCGACCAGGGCCGCTGCGCGCCGGGCGGGACCGGGTACGCGAAGGCGATGGGCAACTACGCCGGCGCGATCTGGGTCGCGTCGCAGTGGAAGAAGCAGGGCTTCGACGACGTGCTGTATCTCGATGCGCGACACGTCGAGTATCTGACCGAGACGAGCGGCTCGAACCCGTTCGTCGTCCTGCGTTCCGGTAAGATCGTCACGCCGCCCCTGGACTCGCAGGTCCTCCCCGGCGTCACGCGGGCGTCGACGATCCACGTGGCGCGCGAGCTGTTCGGCTACGACGTCGAGGAGCGCGAGCTGTCGATCCACGAGGTCCTCGACGAGGGCGTGGAGTTCTTCTGCACCGGCACGGCCT
This sequence comes from uncultured Planctomycetia bacterium, assembly GCA_964392615.1. Lineage (GTDB taxonomy): Bacteria > Planctomycetota > UBA8108 > UBA8108 > UBA8108 > CAYMRB01. Next base: position 3,951 of record CAYMRB010000225.1, read on the forward strand.
GGACCCTCCTGAGCGTCCGCGAGATCGTCTGGGGCGACCGCACGAAGGAATTCGAGAGCCAGGACGTCCGCACCCAGCTGCTTGATGCGCTCCGCGGCATCCAGACCGGCGAGCGCGAGGATCCTTTCGATTGGATCGTCGAGGTCTGATCCTCCGACGATAGCTGAAGCACCGAATCTTCGTCCCCGCGGGAGGTCGCGACGGGACAGCCCTGTCTCGACGACCCCTCGCATCTGGAGGCCCGGTCATGGACCTCGAGAAATTCCGCACAGAAATCAACCAACTCGATACCGAGATCCTCGACCTGCTCGCGAAGCGTCGCACCGTCGCTCGCAGCGTCATTCAGACGAAGAGCGATCAGGAGCTCCCGCTGCGCGATGTCCAGCGCGAGGAGCAGCTCCTCGACTCGATCATCCGTCGTGGACGCGAGCTCGGCCTCGACGCGCACTTCGTGACGAGCGTGTTTCACGAGGTCATCGACGACTCGGTCCGCTACCAGCAGACGTTCCTGCAGCGCAGCCTCAACCGGGAGGATACCGACGAGCTGCGCATCGCGTATCAGGGCGTCGAGGGCGCGTACAGCCATCTGACCGCGCGGAAGCACTTCGCCGAGCGTCTCGACCGGTGCACGTTCATCGGCTGCACGACGTTCTCGGAGGTCGTCGATCTCGTCGAAGCCGGCGGCGCGAACTACGCCTTGCTGCCTGTCGAAAACACGACGGCAGGAAGCATCAACGAGGTCTACGACCTCCTGTCACGCACGAAGCTGAACATCGTCGGCGAGGCGGTCTTTCGCGTTCAGCACTGCCTGTTGGCGATCGAGGACGTGCCGCTGTCGAACATCCGCCGCGTGTTCTCGCATCCTCAGGCGCTCGCGCAATGCGGCAACTTCCTGTCCGAGCTGCGCAACTGCCAACGCGAGTACTTCGCGGACACGGCGATGGCCGTCCAGAAGGTCCGTGACGATCAGGACCTCTCGCAGGCCGCGATCGCCAGCGAAGAGGCCGGGCGGATCTACGGCTTGAAGATCCTGCGCCGCGACCTCGCGGATCAGCCGGACAACTTCACGCGCTTCCTCGTCGTGGCGCCGAAGCCGATCCGCGTCGACCCGCGCATTCCGAGCAAGACGTCGCTGATCATGGCGACCGCGCACCACGAAGGCGCGCTGCTGCAGGCGCTCGGCGTGTTGCACCGCCACCACATCAACTGCACGAAGCTCGAGTCGCGCCCGAAGCTGGGGTCGCCGTTCGAATACCTGTTCTACCTCGACTTCGAAGGCGAGCAACACCAAGAGCACGTCGCGGAAGCGCTCGAGGAGCTGCGTTCCGCCACGAGCTTCCTCAAGGTGCTCGGCAGCTATCCGCAGGAAAAGCGCGAGCGGACACGGCCGACGATGCAGTCGCTCGTCGCCGGAAACGGCGATGATGCCGGCGATGGCGATACGAAGAAGGACAGCGACGCCGGCACGGCTCGCACGCCGGCACGACCGGCTTCGGAGGAATCTCCCGTGCAGCCCGCGGAGGCGCCCGACACCGACCTGTACCGTCACGCGAGTCGCGTGGCGCGAAGCACGGACACGGTGATCCGCATCCGCGACGTCGAGATCGGTGGCGGGGAGTTCGTCGTCTTCGCTGGTCCGGCGGCGGTCGAATCGGAGGAGCAGATCCACGCGTGCGCGCGCCACGTCAAGGAGTGCGGCGCCAAGCTGCTCACCGGTGGCTGCTTCAAGCCGCGGACGACGCCGTACGGATTCCAGGGTCTCGGGCTGGAAGGCGTTGACCTGCTCGTGGAGGCGGGACGCGCGTACGGTCTTCCCGTGGTCACCGAGGTCGTATCGACCGCCGACCTCGAACGCGTGGAGTCGCGCGTTGACGTGCTGATGGTCGGCGCGCGAAACATGCAGAACACGAGCCTGCTGACGGAGCTCGGCCGCGTCAACCGTCCAGTGCTCTTGAAGCGCGGCCTCTCGGCTTCGCTCGAGGAGCTGCTCCACGCCGCCGAAGCGATCCTCGCAGAGGGCAACCAGCAGGTGATCCTGTGCGAGCGCGGCATCCGGACGTTCGAGACGACGACGCGCCATACGATGGATCTCGGCGCGATCCCGATCCTCGAGCGGCTGACGCACCTGCCGGTCCTCGTCGATCCGTCGCACGCCGCGGGTCAGAGCGAGCTGGTCGTCCCCCTCGCGCTGGCTGCCCACGCAGTCGGCCCCGATGGCATGATCGTCGAAGTGCACCCCGATCCGCAGAACGCCCTCGCAGACGGCGCGCAGGCGCTCGAGTTCGGCGCGTTCGGCGAGCTGATGGGGCGGCTCTACGCGTGAATCCACACGGATCGTGATAGACGGTTTCGACCGCCCACTGCTTGACTCCCCGTCAGAAACCCCTTAGGCTGCGAGATTCGGAAGTCGATCCTTACAGCAATGAGACCCGTGAACCCGATCTCCACGAACCCTAGCGCACCGGCGGCCGACGCCGGCATGTGGGGATCCTGCGTGATGAGCGCGACCAGCTCTGACACGGCTATCTCGACGCTGCTTCTTTCCGGTCTACTGCCCCTCCTTATTAGCGAGGCGGGTGGTCTGTAAGGACGCGAGATCCTGAGATGACTGCCCGCCACCGTACAGGACGGTGAGCGGGTTTTTTTTTTGGCCTGAACAGCCCCGTCGAGAGAGGGCTGTCAATTCGGAGTTCCGACGAACTACCGGGAAGTCGACCCATGAGACGCATACGCATCTTCGATACGACCCTGCGAGACGGCGAGCAGAGCCCTGGCGCGAGCATGAACGTCGATGAGAAGCTGGTCATCGCGCGGCAGCTCGAACGCCTCGGGGTCGACATCATCGAGGCGGGCTTCCCGATTAGCAGTCCCGGCGACTTCGAGGCAGTCCAGCTCATCGCGCAGAACATCCGCACGCCGACCATCTGCGGCCTGGCCCGTGCCCGCAACGAAGACATCGACACGGCCGCGCGCGCCGTCGAGCCCGCCGAGCATCCGCGGATCCATGTCTTCATCGCGACCAGCAAGCTCCACATGGACAAGAAGCTGCGCATGAGCCGCCAGGAGGTGCTCGACATGGCCGCGAACGGCGTCGCTCGCGCGCGCCGCCACACCGACGACGTCGAGTTCTCGCCGGAGGACGCGTCGCGGTCGGACCTGGACTTCATGTGCGATGTGATCGCTGCGGCAGTCGAAGCCGGCGCGACGACGGTGAACATCCCCGACACGGTCGGCTACGCGATGCCCAGCGAAATCCGCAAGCGCATCGAGTACGTCAAGGAGAAGGTTCCGTCGACCGCCGACATCGTCCTGAGCATCCACTGCCACAACGACCTCGGCGTTGCGGTCGCGAACTCGCTGGCCGCCATGGACGCGGGCTGCGACCAGATCGAGTGCACGATCAACGGCATCGGCGAGCGCGCGGGGAATGCGTCGCTCGAGGAGATCGTCATGGCGATCCGGATGCGCGGCGAGATCTGGGGCTGCGAGACCGGCGTCAACACGCAGGAGCTCTGGACGACGAGCCAGATGGTCGCCAACCTGACCGGCCTCGAGGTGCAGCGCAACAAGGCGATCGTCGGCGAGAACGCGTTCGCGCACGAGGCGGGCATCCACCAGCACGGCGTGATCTCCGATCGTCGGACGTACGAGATCATGTCCGCCGAGGACGTCGGCTGGAAGGGCACCCAGCTCGTCATCGGCAAGCACTCCGGAGTCCACGCGATCGAACGCGTGCTCGAGGATCGCGGCTACGAGCTGAGCCGCGAGCAGCTCCAGGAAGTCCGCGTTCGCGTCAAGGACGCCGCCGACCGAGACAAGGTCATCGAGGCCGAGGACGTGATCGCGTTCGCGGGCGACGTCCTGCATCAACTCGCGCCGGAGGAGGAGGTCATCCGCCTCAAGGAGGTCTCGGTGATGACCGGCAACGGCTTCACGGCGTCTGCGACGGTCAAGGTCGAGATCGACGAGAACGAGATCGTCGAGGCCGCGACCGGCGTCGGCCCGGTCGATGCCGCGTCGCACGCGCTGCAGGAGATCCTGCGCTCGTTCTCGCCGGGCCTGTCGCTCGAGACCTACGGCCTCAAGGCGATCACCGGCGGCACGAACGCGTTCGCCAACGCGCACATCCAATTCTCCGACGAGGACGGTCAGAGGTTCCGCGGCGAGGCGATCGACGAGGACGTGATCCTCGCGTCGGTCCACGCGATGGTCAAGGGCGCCAACCGTGCGCTCCTGCTGCGCAAGAAGCAAGCGGGATCGGCAAGCGCGTCGGAGGGCACTGACGAGAAGACGACAGGAGCCGCCCCCGATGGCGGTACGCAGAGCTAGTCATCGATGAACCGCATCCAGATCTACGACACGACACTTCGTGACGGCACCCAGGGCGAGGGCGTGTCGTTTTCCCGCAAGGACAAGCTCAAGGTCCTTCAATGCCTCGACGAGTTCCGCGTCGACTATGTCGAGGGCGGCTGGCCCGGCTCGAACCCGAAGGACATCGAGTTCTTCAAGGCCGCGGCCGACGTCGAGCTGCAGCACGCTCGGCTCGCCGCTTTCGGCTCGACGTGCCGAGCCGGCAAGCCGCCGGAGGACGACGCGAACCTCGCGGCGTTGCTCGAGGTCGGCACGCCGGTCGTGACGATCTTCGGCAAGTCGTGGCGCCTCCACGTGGAGGAAGTGCTTCGCACGACGCTCGAAGAGAACCTGCGGCTCATCGAGGAGTCGGTGCGCTACCTGCTCTCCGAGGGCCGCGAGGTCATCTACGACGCCGAGCACTTCTTCGACGGCTTCAAGGCTGACGAGGCCTACGCGCTCGAGACGCTCGCCGCCGCCCGTCGCGGCGGCGCCGAGTGCCTCGTGCTCTGCGACACGAACGGCGGCACGCTGCCGAGCGAGCTCGCGCCGATCGTGCGGACGGTTCGCGCGCGCTTTCCGGATGTACGGACCGGCATCCACACGCACAACGACGGCGGCCTGGCCGACGCGAACTCGCTCGCCGCGATCGACGAGGGCGCGACGCACGTGCAGGGCACGATCAACGGCCTCGGCGAGCGATGCGGCAACTCGAACCTGACGACGGTCATACCGAATCTCCTGCTGAAGCTCGGCTACGAGCTCGCGATGACGAAGGACGACCTGGCCCGGTTGACGCACGTTTCGCGCTACGTCAACGCGATCGGCAACCTGCCGTTCCCCGAGCACAACCCGTTCGTCGGCCAGATGGCCTTCGCGCACAAGGGAGGCGTGCACGTCAACTCGGTGATGAAGGTCGCCGACTCGTACGAGCACATCCGACCGGAGGTCGTCGGGAACACGCGTCGCGTGCTGATCTCGGAGCTCTCCGGCAAATCGAACATGCACTACCTCGCCGCGAGCGAGGGCATCGACATCGACGCGCATCCGGAAGCAGCCAAGAAAGCGGTCGACGAGATCAAGCAGCTCGAAAACGAGGGCTTCGTGTTCGAAGGCGCGGAGGCCTCGTCGTCGCTCATCATCCTGAAGCACATGGGCAAGCTGCCCGAGTTCTTCGAGCTCGTGCGCTATCGCACGGCCGTCGAGCACCGACGCACCGTGGTCGCGTTCACCGAGGCGACCGTGAAGGTGCGCATCGGTGACAACGAGCCCCTGGCGGTCGGCGAGGGCGTCGGCCCGCTCGACGCCCTCGACGAAGCGCTACGCGCCGCGATCGCGCCGTACTATCCCGGCGTCGCGAACATCGTGCTCAACGACTACAAGGTCCGCATCATCGACGCGGCATCCGCGACGCACGCGAAGGTCTGCGTGGTGATCGAATCGGAGGACCGAGAAGGTGAGCGCGAGTGGGGCACGGTCGGCGCGAGCACGAACGTCATCGAGGCATCGTGGATGGCGCTACGCGACGGCATCGTGTACGGGCTGCTGAAACAGCAGCAAGACTGATCACCGAGGCCGCAGCGGATCCTATCGCCCCTGTCGCCGCCCCCGCCGCTTCGGCCTCGCTCCCGTCCCCTTGCGAATCGCCTCGGCCTCGGCCGCGGCGTCGAAGCGCGGGTTGCGCTCTCTGGGAACAGGAGCGCCGATCTGCCGGCGCCACACTTCGAGACGCTCGAGCAACGCGCGCGCCTTCTCGGGTTGCTTCTTCGCGAGGTTCGTCGCCTCGCCGATATCATCGCGCAAGTTGTAGAGCTCGAGGCCGTCATCCTCGAAGTAGTGGTGCAGCTTCCAATCGCCGACGCGAACGATGCTGCACGGGCGCGTTCGGAACAGCGGGTCGCGAGACTCGCGCCCTTGCCCGCCGCTCGCCTGCAAGTACGCGGGAAAGTGCCAGAACAGGGCACGCTCCTCGAGCTTCGGCGCGGCGCCGCGCAGCAATGGAACCAGATCGACGCCGTCGAGAGGCTGGCCCTTCGGAGTTTCGATCTTCGCCATGGCGCAGAACGTCGGGTACAGATCGACCCCGATCACGGGCGTGTCGCTCCTCGATCCCGGCGCGACCACGCCGGGCCACTTGACGAAGAGCGGCACGCGGATGCCCCCCTCGTAGTACATGCCCTTGCAGCCGCGCAACGGCGCCATGTCCGTCGCGCCGCCGTAGCCGCCGTTGTCCGAGAAGAACACGACGATCGTGCGCTCCGCCAGCTCGAGCTCGTCGAGCACGGCGCGGATCTTCCCGACGCCGTCGTCGACCGCCTGGATCATCGTCGCCATGGCGACATGGTCATGCAGGCTTCCAGGCTTCTTGGCCTCGTACTTGGCGACCAGCTCCTTCTTCGCGTTGAGCGGCGTGTGGACCGCGAAGTGCGTCAGGTAGAGGAACCACGGCTTCTTGCGGTGAGCGCGGATGAACTCGACGGCTTCGGCGCTCAGCCGGTCGGTCAGATACTCGCCCTTCGGCGCGTCTTTCAGGCCGGGAACGTTGTGCGGCGGGTAGTAACCTCGCGGCGGGCCGCCGGAGTGCGTGCCGCCGACGTTGAAGTGAAAGCCGTAGGGAACCGGATCCTGGCTCAGGTGCCACTTCCCCATCGTCGCGGTCGTGTAGCCGGCGTCCTGAAAGCGATGGGCCCACGTGCGGATCTGCGGGTCGAGGGTCTTGACGCCGGGGACATGAACGAGTCGCCTGTGCTCGGCCTTGCCTCGAGGCCCGGTACCGACGTTGAAGATGCGATGGCGCGGCGTGTACTGACCCGACAGAAGACACGCGCGAGCCGGCGCGCAGTTCGACGCGCACGAGTACGCGTCCGTGAACACCATGCCCTCGGACGCGAGCTTGTCGAGGTGCGGAGTCTCGTAGAAGTCCGACTCCATGAAGCCGGTGTCCTTCCAGCCCATGTCGTCGATGTAGATGAACAGGACGTTCGGACGGTCCGCGGCGCGCAACGCGACGCACAGCAACACGGCGCACACGACGAAGACCGTTCGCAGGATTCCGAGCTCGACCGTTTTCATTCCTCGTCGCTCCGCTGCTCCGCAGACCTACACACGCTCGTGTGTCGACACATCCGCCAATCTATGAGGGCGGGAGCCTCGCGGTCAACATCGGCGCCGCAACAGGGGTGCAGGTACCGAGGCAGGTAGCCGGGAAGAGCCACGTACCGCTACCGAACCCGCCGTAGCCGCTCGACATCCCCGTCGCTCGCGCGCCCCTCTCGTCCTCCGACCAGGTGGCGCAGCGTCTCGCTCCAATGCGCGACGAGCGTGTGCCAGCGTCCGCGTCGCTCCCATCGTCGGGTCGACGAGCGCACGGGCAACGACAGCTGCCGAAAGCTCCTGCGCCGCCGCAGTGCACGGACCAGCGCGTGATCGGCGTGCGTTCGATCGAGCGCGAAGCCGCCGAGCTCGAGCCACGCACGCCGGCGGAAGAACGGTGATTGATCGCCGAAGGGCCCGAATCGCAGCCACCGGTTCCGCATCCGAGCGCCCCATGCGACGACGCGGTAGAACGCGTCGCTCGAATCGAACTCGAGCTCGAACGCGCCGCCATCGACGCGCGGGTCGTCGAGCGCGGCGCGCATCGCCTCCACGGCCCCGTGCGGCAGGAGCCCGTCGGCATACTGGAACACGACGATCTCGCCGTCCGTCTCCCCGACGCCTCGGTTGAGCTGCGCGAAGAGCCCGCCGGCCTCGACCACGACCCGATCCGCACCGCTCGCGCTCGCGGTGTGGCGCGTCGCGTCGGTGCTGCCGGCGTCGACGACGACGATCTCGTCAACGCCGACCTCTCGCAGACGCTCGAGGCACGGGCCGATTCGCTCCGCTTCCTCGAGAGTCGGGACGATCGCGCTGACGCGGGGCGCAGAGGCTGCCATGACGGCGCATGGTACCCGTGCGCCAGGGACGACCGCCCGTTTTTCTTCCGAACGCCCGGAGGCCGGAGTTACACTGTCTCTGAGTGTTTGGAATCCATTCACTCACCCACTGGTCAAACCGACCGAACCCGCTTTCGATACGAGACTTATGGACGACACCCTGCCACCTCGCCGCCCGCGACACCACGACGCGAACGTCCCGCGTCCGGCGGATGACGAGACCGGCCTGCTCGATCAGGCGGCCGGCATGGTCGGTCCCTATCGCATCGAGGCGAAGATCGGCTCCGGGGGCATGGGCAAGGTCTACCGCTGCCACGACGCCGCGCTCGATCGGCACGTCGCGATCAAGGTGCTCCACGATCGCTTCCACGGCGAGAAGGAGTACCAGGCGCGCTTTCGCCACGAGGCCCGCGCGCTCGCGAGCCTGTCGCACCCGTCGGTCGCACAGATCTTCGCGATCGACGCCGACGTCTCGGGCTCGCTCTACATCGCGATGGAGTTCGTGCCCGGACGCTCGGTCGACGACATCCTCCGAACGGACGGAGCGATGGAGCTCGACGCCGTCGTGCGCATCGCGCGCGCCGTGGCCGAAGGCCTCCACGCCGCGTCGAAACAGGACATCATCCACCGCGACGTGAAACCGTCGAACCTCCTCGTGCGGCCGGACGGTCAACCCAAGATCGTCGATTTCGGTCTCTCGAAGGAGGTCCGCGGCGGCAACTCGATCACCGCCGAGGGCGTCGTGATGGGAACGCCGCACTACCTGTCTCCGGAGCAGGGCCGCGGCCAGGCCGTCGACGAGCGCTCCGATGTCTACTCGCTCGGCGCGACGATGTACCACATGCTGACCGGTCGCCCGCCGTTCGAGGGCGACTCGCAGATCGCGGTGATCGTCGCCCACGTCGAGTCCGACCCGCCCGCTCCGCACGCCGTCCGGCGCGGCGTGCCCAACGCCGTTTCGGCCGTGATCGGACGCATGATGGCCCGCGATCCGGATCGGCGCTATCAGGGCTACCCCGAGCTCGTCGAGGACCTCACCGCGCTGGAAGAGCACCGCGCGCCGCCTCACGCCAGCGCCGCAGGTGGCCGCTTCGGCACGCTGGCGCCGCGCCGCAGGCGGCTCGGCCTCATCGCTGTGGCGTGCATCCTTCTCGGCGTCGGCGCCGCGGCGATCGTCGCGGCCGCGCTCGGAGCGTTCTCCCCGTCCGCCGACGCGTTCCCGCGACACGAGCTCGGTTCCTGGTACGTCGCGCGCAACGGCGGCGGCGCGACGCTCGATCTCGACTTCTCCGCGCCTCCGACGAGCGCGGCCGACGCACCCGACCGCGTACTGCTGCTGCCGGCGCCCACGGCATCGGATGCGGCCGCCGCAGCGAAAGCGAAGACGCCCGTGGAGGCGCCGGCGATTCGCGATGGCCTGCTGCGCTGGAAGAACTACCGCGAGGTCTTCGCCTTCCCGTTCCCGTTTCGCGTGCTCGAGGACGTGCGCGTCGACGTGCGGGAGCAGCGCGGTGACTTCGACCTCGCGATCGCCGTCGTCGACCCCGCGGCGGATGGCCGGCGCAGCCTCGTACTGCGACTCTCGCCGAACGAGGAGACCCATGGGCCTCTCGAAGCGCAGCGCAGCGGCGAGGACCGCACGCCCCGCTTCAACGGCCGGCCGGTCCCGCGTCTGACGCCACCGTACTCGGTTTCCCTCGGCCTGCGGCCGCAGGAAGGCAAGACGCGTTGGACGGTGCGCATCGTCCGCGACACGCAAGAGCTGTACTCGGCGGAGTGCGAGCTCGTCGGCGAAGACTGGGCCTCCGGCGCGGTGCTCCTGTGGACCGCGTCGAGCACGCAGGGCTCCTTCGACGTCGCGCTGTCGCGCTGGACGCTCTCCGGCTTCCCGATCGGGAGGCGATTGGAGGAGATCCCATGGCACGACTGATAGTCGTCGACGGCCCCGACCTGGGTACGGAGTTCGAGCTCGACCGCCCCGCGGAGGGCGACACGGTCCGGTTGACGATCGGCCGCGACCCGCGCGTCGCGTTGACGCTCGCCGACTCGGCGGTGTCGCGTGAGCACTGCCGCATCGACGCGACCCCGCGCGGCTTCCGTCTCGTCGATCTCGAGAGCCGCAATCGCACGTATCTGAACGCCGACCCGATCGAGCGCAGCTGGCTCACGGACGGTGACCGCGTCGTCGTCGGCGACTCCGAGCTGCTCTTCGAGGACGACGCACCGGCCGTCGACGGCGGTGTCGCGTCGACGATCATCAAGGAGCTCGGCGGCGCGACCGCAGCGAGAATCTCGCTGCCCTCCGCCGAGAGACGGTCGGTCGACGACGAGGACACCGCGGACGACGTCGACCTGGCGGCCGCGTTCGACAGCCTGCAGCGCGTCGTGCGGGCCGTCGGTCATGCGAACGGGTCGGCGACGGTTCGCGATCTCCTCGCCGGCTTCTTCTCGGAGCTCCTGGTTGCGCTCGCCGCCGACCGTGCCGCGTATCTCGTGCGCGACAAGGAACGCTGGGTCGTCTCGGCGCAGCACGATCCGCGCGAGACGGAGACACGGCAAAACGGCGGGGCGCTGCGCGCCAGCTTGACAGTGGTCGATCGCGCCGCGCAGGAACAAAAGACGATCCTCTCGTCGTTGGGCGACGAGTCGAATACCGAATCGGCCCCTCGTTCCTCGATGGCAGCGCCGGTCGTCGTCAACGATGCGGTCGCCGGCGTCGTCTGGGTCGAACGCGACGCGACGGGTCGACCGTTCGCGGCGCGCGATCTCGAGCTCCTGCGCGCGGCGGCCGAGCCGGTCGGCGGCGCGCTCGAACGCCTCGAGGAGCAGGACCGTCTCGTCGCCGAGAACCGCAACCTCATCCGCTCGATCTCCGAGACGCACCGCATCGTCGGCGAGTCGCAGGGAATCCAGGACGTGCTCGAGTTCATCGGCCGCGCCGCGCCGACGCCAATGACCGTGCTCATCGCGGGCGAGACCGGCACCGGCAAGGAGCTCGTCGCCGCGGCGATCCACTACGGCAGCCCGCGGCGCGGCAAGCCATTCGTCGCGCTCAACTGCGCGGCGCTGCCCGAGAACCTCGTCGAGAGCGAGCTCTTCGGACACGAGCGCGGCGCGTTCACCGGCGCCGTCGCGCGCAAGAAGGGTCGCTTCGAGCTCGCGGACACCGGCACGGTCTTCCTCGACGAGGTCGCCGAGCTGACGCTGCCGTGCCAGGCGAAGCTGCTGCGCCTTCTCGAAGAACGCCGCTTCGAGCGCGTCGGCGGCGTCGAGGCGGTCGAGGTCGACGTGCGGATTATCGCCGCGTCGAATCGCGACCTCCTCGAGATGGTCGAGACGAAGGAGTTCCGCGAGGATCTGTACTACCGTCTCAGCGTGCTGAACGTCGCGCTGCCGCCGCTTCGCGAGCGGCCGGACGACATCATCCTCCTCACCGGACACTTCCTGGCGCTTCACGCGACCGCAGGCGGGCCGAAGAAACTCGCCAAGAGTGCCGAAAAGAAGTTGTTGAGCTACCCCTGGCCGGGAAACGTCCGCCAGCTGCGCAACGTCATCGAAAGTGCGATCGTGCTCGGTCAGGGTCGCGAAATCCGCGCCGACGATCTCGTGCTGCCGCAGGGGCGGTCGCCAGGCTCCGAGGCGTGGGAGCCGATCCGGCTCGCCGAACTGGAACGACGACACGTACTCCGCATGCTCGAGCACACGGGCGGCAACAAGAAGAGGGCGGCCGAGATCCT
>CAYMRB010000226.1:0-5435 GCA_964392615.1 uncultured Planctomycetia bacterium
AGGAAGACGGCCAGGACGGCGCCGCCGCGACGGACGCCACTGGCGACGCCGGGAAGGCCGCGACCGACGCCGGGAAGGCCGCGACCGACGCCGGGAAGGCAGCCGCGGATGCAGCGACCGACGCGGCTGGCGACGCCGGGAAGGCAGCCGCGGACGCAGCGACCGACGCCGGGAAGGCCGCGACCGACGACGCCGCCGGGAAGACCGCCACGGACGCGGCGACGGGCCCGGGCAAGGGCTCCTGAGAGCCGGTCGAGGCTCACGGTCCTCCGAGACGCCACGGGCCTCCGAAACGCTCGCCATCACGACGAACATCGGCCCGACCGCTCGCCAGGGCGGCCGGGCCGATTTTCCATCCGGAAATCCGCACGGGCGTATCGGTTCCCCCCTGGCCCCAGCGACATGCGCAGCCCGGCGGACCAAAAAAAGTCGGATCAAAACCGGCTGGCATGGACCGATCTTGATCCGACGGAGAACGGATTCCTTCGAGGCTGCCCCGGTGCCTACGACCCGCGTATCGCCGCGAGCCCTGCCGGGGAGTGCCCGGATTGTTTCGTCATCCAGCGCGTCTCGGCCCCTCTGCGGGAGCGTTCGACACCGTGTTCCGACGGTCCGTCAGAACGAGCACGAAACTCCGCTGACCTCTCGGCGCGAGGAGAATCCACCCGCCAAAAGGGCTGCAAATCCCGCTGAAAAACCAGTGCGCCAGCTCGATCGAGGTGCCCGAATCTAAAGCAATCCCAGGCACCCCGCAAGGGCTTTTTCAGAGATTGTCCTAAGCCTCCACAGCGCCCCACACTCGGGCATTTCGGCGGTGGCCGAGGCGGCCTGATCACGGCTCGATTGCGTTGTGGAGAAACTGTTGGATTCTCGCAAGTGGCGTTCTTGTAGTGGCTTGCGGTTGTCTCTGCCGTGGCCTGTGCCTTACGCGTCCGGCGGCGAGGCGCAGTCGAGCGCGTCATCGGTCGGGTCCGTCCCGGGCGCGGGGAACGGTGATTCCGGCGGCGGGCCACCACGCGCCGTGAAGTCGAGGATGCGGGTCGAATCGGTGACGTTGACGCGGCCATCATCGTCGACGTCCGCGGCGTCGAAACAAGCCGGGAAAGGACCGCGTCCGAACACCCAATCGAGGATCGCGATCGAGTCCGTCACGTCGACATCGCCGTCGCCGTTGACGTCGCCGCGCACGAAGGTCGGGACCGGCGCGATGTCTTGCACGTCGACACCGCCGCCGACGAGTTCGGGGTAGTACGCGAAGCCCGCTTCGACGAAGACGTTGTCGATCACCGGATCGCCGAGGCCGTCGGTCGGAACAAGTGGTCGCAGTCCGAACGTTCCGTCGTCGACGACTCGAACGACGAGCGTCGCGAGCAGGAGATCTTCACCCACGGGTAGCGTGTTGCCGTCGAACGGCGGCACGAAGTCGAAGAACAATGTGAGCGCAGCGAAGCCGTCGCCGAAGGTCGGGATCACCATCTCTGGCGCGAACGTCTCCGAGTCGCTGCCGGCGAGATCGAAGTCGAGCACTTCGAACGATGCCGAGTCGTACGCGATGACGGCGGTGAACGCGTCGATGGTGCGCTCGCTCGACGTCACAACGGGCACGCGGACCGTGTCCCCCGGAACGCCAGGCACGGTCGCGACGCTCAGCGTCGCCTCGTAGTCGACCGGTGGGGGTGGCGGTCCTTCGGTCACGAGGATCGAGCCCGCGACGGCCGAGGGGGCGATCAGCTCGCCGTCGATCAGGACGCCGTTGTCGAGAGGCGGCGAGCCGAGGCCGTCGCTGAACACCAGGTCGGACGCGCCCAGGGGGGCTGCCACCGGCACGTCGAACACGAGGTGTGCGACCTCGATGTCGTCGCCGGGGGGAATCGTCGTGCCGACGATCGGAAACAGGAAGTCGACGATCGCGGTCAGCGTCACCGCGTCAGCGCCGTCGACGACGCGCGTGTCGATCCACTCCGCAGTGGCGAGCGCGCCGCCGGCGATGTCGAAGCGCGGCTCGGCGACGACCGCGGGATCGAAGCCGACGACGATCGTCAGGCCCTCGCTCGCCGTGTCGCTGTCGAGCGCGACGCGCACGCGGGCGCCCTCGTCGCTCTGACGCACCTCGACGTCGTCGAGGCGCAGCGTCAGGCTCGGATCGTCGGGCGGATCGATCGGCGGATCGCCGTCGTCGAAGAGCGAGGTCCACTGCAGTCGCAGCTCGTTGCCCGCGCCCACCACGACGTCGAGCGAGCCGTCACCGTCGAAGTCGGCCAGCGCCACGGTGAGCGGGCCGAGAGCTCCGAGGAGCTCGGTGGCCGCGGCCGATGCGAGGTCGTCGAGGTCCGAGGGGCTGGCGAAGCGGTCGACGCGATCGTCCGCTTGGGCCGTGACGACGATGTCCGGCCGGCCGTCGCCGTCGAGGTCGCCGAGCGCGAACCGACCGCTCTCGAGCACCGTCGCTCCGGCGGCCGGCGGATCGTCCGACGGGTACTCGCCGGTCTCCGCGTCCTGTTCGACGAGCGCGAACGGCGATGCAGTCGGGCTGCCGAGAAGCAGCGCGAGGAGCTCCCGCAGCCCGTCGCCGTCGAGGTCGACCAGCGCGACCTGCTCGATGTCTCCGGGCGTCGCGACCTCGATCGCGTCGCCGAGCCGTCCGTTACCGACCGGGCTGCCGAGGCGGATCGCGAGCGCCTGCTGGCGCGGGTCGCCGTAGACGAGGTCGAGGTGGCCGTCGCCGTCGACATCCGCGACCTCGAGCGGCGTGCGCGCCATGCGTCGATCGCCGAGCCGCTCGGGGACGCCGTCGACGAAGCCGCCGGCGAGGATCTCGATGCCACGGTCCGTGTCGAGGAGGACCTCCACCGGCGAGATGTGGTCGAGGTCGGCGATCGCGATGCCGCGGACGGTGCTGGCGGTGGCGCGCTCCGGGCCGGCCTCGAACGCGAGCTCGGCATCGGCCGTCGCGTTCAGGAAGGCGACGGCGCGCAGCGTGAGGCCGAGGACGATGTCGATGTCGCCGTCCGCGTCGATGTCTCCGGTCGCGAACGCGTGGACCGGCTCGCCGGCGTCGAGGTCGAAGATGGGCTCGAGCGTCGGCTCGTCAGCGTCGTCGCGGGCGACGCGCAGGATGGCGACACGGCTCGCGTTCTCGGCGAGGTAGACGACCTCGGGCGTGCCGTCGCCGTCGAGGTCGACCGCGCCCAGGTCGATCGGGGGGCCGACGGTCGCGACGGTCCGCAGCTGCGGGTCACCGTCGGGCGGCGGGGCGCTCGCGGCGCGGAACTCGAACGAGTATCCGGCGAACACGCCGCCATCGACGTCCTCGATGCCGCGCAGCAGGCGTACGGTGACGCGCTCTCCCGGCGCGAGGGGGCGCTGCGGCGTCAGGCGAAGGGTGTCGCCGCCGAGCAGGCCGCCGAGGTCGATCGGCACGGCACCGCTGACCGCTCCGTCGACGAGCGCGTTGACGGCGCCGACGGTGAACGGGTTGAGGGGCTTCGAGAAGCGGATCTCGATGACGCCGTCGACGGGGAACGAGCCCGCCAGGGCCGCGGGCACCGTCGCTGCCACCGTCGGCGACTCGGGCTCGTTCGGCGGAGGATCGTCATCGTCATCGTCATCGTCGTCGTCGTCGCCGCCGCCGTCCGCGGGGTCGGCCGCAGGAGCGATCGTGAACGAAAACTGCAGCGGGCCGAGGGGGGCGCCGGACGTCGAGGTGATCTGCGACGTCAGCGTCACGGTGACGACCTCTCCGGCGTCGTATTCGCGCCCTGGCAGGAAAGTCACATCGCGTCCCGTCTCGTCCTGGGAAAACAGGCCGTAGACCGGGCCGCTCGCCGATCCGGCGACGTGGAACGAGTCGCTCGTCACGCTCGACGCGGCGATCGAGAAGGAGAACGTCACGGTGATCGGGGCGTTGACGGCGACGCCAGTCGCGCCCGCGGCCGGGGTGGAGCCGACGAACGAGACCCGAGCGCGGGTCGTCTCGTTGCAGCCGCTGCCGAGGGCGGCGCACGACGCGACGAGGCCGGCGAGGAGGGCGACGCGGGGGGTGGAACGATCGAGCACGGGAGCCTCCGTGGCGGGAGAGAGGGGAGGACGGTCGGGCGTGCGGACGGCACGGGACCGCCGGTGAGGGGCGCGGGGCAAGGTCCGTGCCTGCTCGGAAGGCTTACGGCATCAGGAGTTACGGCCGTCGAGGGCCTGGACGGTTGTCGGAAACCGGACCGCTCCGTACGGAACTTGGACGATGGCTCGAGCGTCCGGCGAGGCGGGGGCGGGCCAGTAGGGCCCTTCGGGGGGCGCTTTCGGTTTGACCGCCTCGCACCTCGGCCGTACCATGAGCGGCCCCGCTGGGAGAACCGAGAGGCTGCGTTAAGGCCCACGGGCGCCACGAGTTGGCGCAATTCTCCGCGGCGTGGACCCGGGTCATCCGGGCGCGAGGTGGGGGCCGGCAACGAATCCATGACGATCGAGGTCACGCGACAAGAGCACAGTCACCGCACCTGGTCGATCGTTCGGTTGTTCTACCGGGCGCTCCTCCTGTACCGGGCGGAGTATGCGAACTACGAGAAGAAGGTTCTCGTGCACGCCCGGAAGCAGGAGATGGACCGGAAGGACCTGCGGCTGAACGCGCTCGAGCTCGCGGAGCTTCTCGACTTCAAGAACCTCGAGGCGCTGCGCAACGGGTTCATCCACCAACTCAAGGATCTGTGCCATCTGGCGTTTCGCGGCGAGGACCAGACGGATCTGCTCGATCGGTACGTGTCGGACATCTTCCACGAGATCTCGATCCTCAAGGAAGAGCACTACACGCTGAAGGTGTACGGGCCGATGTGGGAGCGCGAGTCGGCGAAGGTCGAGCTGGACTACATCGTCGACGAAGCGCACCAGATGTTCCCGACCAAGCTGACCCACATCGACTACCTGTTCGGGAAGGCGCTGAAGCGCATGCAGGTGCTCCTGCCGTCCTTCCGGTCGATGCCGATCGTGATCCGCTCGCTGTACCTGAACCGCGACAGGCCCTTTATCCGGGAGGCCTACCCGGACGGTCTCCTCGATTTCTACCGGTTCATGTACACGCTCGGGCCGTTCGAGGGGTTCTACCAGGTCGGGCTCAGCTTCGAGCAGTCGGGCTTCCGCGGCCAGGCCCTCGAAGCCTTCGAGCGCGCCGAGGCCGCGTTCCCGGCGGCCGTCAAGGAGTACGAGCAGCGGACCGGCGAGGATGCCGTGCAGCTCGCGGATGCGCCGGAGGGCGCCCGCGGCCCGCTGCGGGACCCCGCCCTGACCCTGCGGTCGCTGCGGGCGAAGGTCCAGCGCCTCAACGAGGGCTCGCCGTCGGGCGGCCCGGCCCGTGAGGCGTCCTCCTGCCCCGCGCCGGATGATGAAGGCGCGGCGGGCCCGTCACAGCCGGCGTCGACGGGGCACTCCACCGGCGGTGCTTAGTG
>CAYMRB010000226.1:5445-15955 GCA_964392615.1 uncultured Planctomycetia bacterium
CGGAGGCATCAACGCTCCGCCGCCGTGCGAGGGAGACAGCCTCGAGGAGGGCAGTAACCTGCTCCTGCTCGACCTCAACAGCGACACCCGAGTCGACGTCTCCGACGCGATCTTCTACCTCGACTTCCTCTTCAGCGCGGGGCCGGCGCCCGAGCGAGGGATTCGATGTACGCGCTTGCCGGGGTGCCCGAGCGTGTGCACGCCTTAGTGCCGCCTTTCACAAATACCTGTGCAATCGAGCGGCATCTCCGCCCGCTGGCTTCGTTGCGCTCAGTCGACTATGGGCCTCCGGTGCCGCCTTTCACAAATGTCTGTGCAATCGAGCGGCATCTCCGCCCGCTGGCGGCCATCCCGACCTCTCTGATGCCGTCTTCACTCTCGACCGGCTCTTCACGGGCCTCGCCGCTCAGTCGAGGTCGAGACGGCAAGCGGTCACCTCGGCCGGAATCTCGCCCTGGTTGATCCAGATTCCGAGCGCGTACGCGATCGAGCCGTCCGAGCCTTCGAGCTTCACGAGGCGGGCGTTTGCCCCGTCGGCGGGCAGCGAGCCTACCCGGGCGTCCACCGCCCGACGGCTCTCGAGCACCCTCGGATCGATCGCGAGCTCGACGAGCGGCTGACCATCGTCGAGCCGGGAGACTGTCGCGGAGGTCGCGACCGGCTCGAGCTCGAGAGCCTCGAGCTCCTCGCGAGAGGGACCGCACATGGCGGTGCCGTCCGCGTTCCAGTCTCCTTCGGCCCAGCCGTGAACGATCGGGTACATGACGTCCGGCACGTCGAGCGTATGACCGAGCCTGTAGGCGGGGCTGGGGTGAGGCTTCGCCCCGATCGCCCAGCTCAGGATTTGCAGGACGTCCAGGGGACTCACGTATCCGTCGCCGTTGACGTCGACGTACGCCGAACACGGAGGCTCAGCCCCGTCGCCGTAGAGGTACTCCTGAACGGCGATGGCGTCCTCGACCGTGACCTGCTGGTCGCCGTCTACGTCGCCGAAGAAGCGTAGCTCGAAGAAGAGGTCCGTCGCGTAACCCGACTGTGTCACGAGGCTGACGGAGATGCTGAGCAGGGCGGTGAGCAAGGTGGTCTTCATGGCTCGTACTCCTGTTCGAGTTGCTGTGGAAGCTGTCGGTGGGGGGCACAACGCGGTCCAGGAGCCGATATGACCGAATCATCGGGCGCGTCCGGGATTCGCTCCCCCGTCTCCTTGCGCGCTCGCGAAAACAGTTGTAGACTTGCGCATATGAGCAAGCGAACTTCCTGCTGCTGCGACCTCGAGGAGCTCCTCGTTCCGGGGTTCTTCAAGTCGCTCTGCGATCCCAACCGTCTCGCCCTAGTGGCGCGGCTCGCCAGGTGCCCTGGGCCCTGCACCGTCAGCGAGCTCGCCGAATTCCTCGGCGTGGATCTCTCGGTCGCGTCCCGCCACCTCAGCCTCCTGAGAGACGCGGGCGTGCTCGAATCCGAAAGGCGCGGCAAGGAGGTCCGCTACAAGGTGTGTTGCACGCGTATCGTCGGCACGCTTCGCTCGATCGCCGACGCGATCGAGGCGTGCTGCCGCTCGAACGAGAAACCGACGAAACGAAGCCGTCAGAAGGAGACGTCATGAGCGAACAGAACAGTTCTCAGAAGATCCGAGAGAGAGTTGCCCGCGACTACGCCCGTGCCGTGCAGCGTAAGCCCGGCGAGACGAGCGCCGCCTGCGCCGATGGCGCGGCAACGGGCCGCTGCTGCGCTTCACCGCAGAAGGGCGCCGCCGCGCACGCTGCCGGATACACCGCCCAGGAGCTGGCCACGCTGCCAGAGGACGCGGCGATCAACTCCTTCGGCTGCGGCAATCCCGTCGCCCACGGCCAGCTCGAGCCTGGCCAGGTCGTGCTCGACCTCGGCGCCGGGGCGGGAATCGACGTCCTGCTCGCCGCGCGACGGGTCGGACCGGCGGGGAAGGTCATCGGCATCGACATGACCGGCGAGATGGTTGCAGCGGCGCGTGCGAACATCGCCAGGAGCGGCCTCGGCAACGCGGAGGTACGCCAGGGCATCATCGAGGAGTTGCCGGTCGAGTCGGGCTCGGTGGATTGGGTGATCTCGAACTGCGTGATCAACCTCTCCCCCGAGAAGAGCCGTGTCTTCTCCGAGATTCAGCGAGTGCTGAAGCCGGGCGGCAGGTTCCTCATCTCCGACATCGTCGTCGAGGACCTTCCGGTCGAGCTCCGCGACGATCCGGCCCTTCACAGCAGCTGCGTGGCCGGCGCCATCAGCGAATCGGAGTACCTCGACGGACTCAGGCGGGCGGGCCTCGTGGACGTGAGCGTCACCGAACGGCTGGTCTACGAGGAATCCCAGCTCCGCGCCTTCCTCGAATCGGAGGAGATCAGTCTTCCGAGCAGCGAATCCGAAACCGGCAGCGCGGATCTGCAGAGCCCCGGGGGAGACCCGCTGACGGTCACCGACGTGGTAGGGAAGGTCTGGAGCGCCAGGTTCACGGGGCAAAAGCCGGCAGCATGATCGACCCGACGGATCGGGCGGAGGCGGAGCCGTGTGCGGTCCCCTCCGCCCGGATTCGCCGAGGTTCGTTCTTCTCCCTGATTTCACGTAAGATCCACGGTGGAATCGTCCAGACTCGATAGGGGGTAACCGAGGCGAGGCCGATGGCAGAGGACGATCTGATCTCGAGGGTCCGACGAGGCGACCGGGACGCTTTCGACGACCTCGTAGGCCGCTGCCGCGACCGCCTGCGGGCGTTGATCCGCTCCCGCCTGACCTCCTTCCTCCGGCAGCGTGTCGACGTCGAGGACATCGTCCAGGAGACCTGTCTCCGGGGATTCCGCTCCGTGGACCGATTCCACGCCGAGGACGGCGAGGCGTTTCTCCGCTGGCTCGGGGGAATCGCCAACCACGTCATTCTCGAGGCAGCGAGGAGCGAGAAGCGCGACACGATCATCCCGCTCGATGACGAGCCGACCGAGCCTCCCGGCGAGCGCCTCTCACCGAGCCGACTCGCCGGGCGCCACGAACGGTTCGATAGGCTCGAGAAGGCCCTGGGGTCGCTCGAACCGGACCACCGGCGTGTGATCCGGCTCGCGCGAGTCGAGCGGCTGCCGATCAGCGAGGTCGCGCGACGGATGGATCGCTCCCCGGGAGCTACCTCACAGCTCCTCTGGCGAGCGCTGCGCAAACTGAAAGACTCCTTCGGCAGCACCGACAGCCTCCACCTTCCGCCGCGTGC
This sequence comes from uncultured Planctomycetia bacterium, assembly GCA_964392615.1. GTDB lineage: Bacteria > Planctomycetota > UBA8108 > UBA8108 > UBA8108 > CAYMRB01. The sequence goes on from CAYMRB010000226.1 coordinate 8,669, forward strand.
CCTCGAAGAAACCGGAGGCTCCGATGACGAACCGTGATGACGACACGCGTCCGCCGAGCTCCGGAGACGAATCGGGAGACGTCGGCGCGATCTTCTCGCGCTACATCGATCGACTCAACGAGGGCGAGCCACTCGACGTCGAGGAGATCCGAGCGTCCCACCCGGAGTGCGCCGAGGAGTTGATCGACCAGCTGCGGCACTTCGAATCGGTGGGTGCACTGAGGCATGGCGTCGCCACCCCCGCAACCGTACTCGGCGGATACGCGATCGTCCGCGAGCTGGGGCGCGGCGGCATGGGCGTGGTCTACGAAGCCGTCGACAGCTCGATGGACCGCCGCGTGGCCCTCAAGGTGCTGCCGGCCGGCATGCTGATCGACCAGCGATCCGTCGCGCGCTTCCGCCGCGAGGCGACGATCGCGGCCCAACTGAGTCACCCGAACATCGTGTCGGTCTACACGACGGGGATCGCGGACGGCACACCGTATCTCGCGATGGAGCTCGTCGATGGCGAGACGCTCGACAAGGTGCTCGAGCGGCGACGCTCCCCACTCCGGAAGTGCCCTGACCGCTGGTCCACGAGATTATTGACCGGACTGACGCGACTCTTGTCCTCGGGAGGAGCATCGTGCCCGCCGACGGCTGACACGAGCGAGCTGCTGCCGAATGACGAACCACGTCGCGAGGGCTTCGACTCCGTGTCGGGGATACCGACGAGCGTCGATGGCATGGACCTGAGCTACAGCGTCCGAATGGCGAAGACCTTCGCCGCGGTCGCGTCGGGACTGCATCACGCTCATTCGCGAGGCATCGTTCACCGAGACCTCAAACCGTCGAATCTGATCCTCGACCCGAACCTGTCGGGCTCTGCGACAGGGACGCTGCAGCTGCGAATCCTCGACTTCGGGCTGGCGCGCCGTGAAGGTCTCGACAACCTCACCGGTACCGGCGAGATGCTCGGAACGCCACGCTACATGAGCCCAGAGCAGGCGACGGCGGCGGGGAGGACGATCGATCATCGCACCGACATCTACAGCCTGGGCGCCTCGCTGTACGAAGCTCTGACGTCGTGGCCGCCCTTCGAGGGCACTACCGCGCAACAGGTGCTCCAGCAGGTCGTCGGGCGCGACCCTCGCCCCCCGAGACAGCTGAACTCACGCATCCCGCCGGACCTCGAGACCATCGTGCTCAAGTGCCTCGAGAAGAAGCCCGCCGACCGCTACGGGACCGCGGAGGCTCTGGCGCAGGATCTCGAGCGCTGCGCTCGCGGCGACCCGATCGAAGCGCGCCCGCTGACCTTCCTCGAGCGAACCGCGCGTCGACTGGTCCGCCACCGGATCAAGGTCGGCGCGGTCGCCGTCGTGCTCGCGCTCGTCGGCTGCATCGTGTGGCTGGCTCACAAGAGCTCGGTCGACTCGCACCGAGTGCAGGTCACGAACTACGAAAGCACCGTGGCCGAAGCGGCCGCCAGGCTCGAAGTGTCAGCGCTCTTCGGCTGGCTCGCCGTCGAGCTGGCCTGGGAGAAGCGCGGATACGACACGGCGCTGATGGCCGAGCTCGAATCGAGAGAGCCATCTCTCGAGGTCGTCAGAGATGCGGCTCGTACGCTCGAGGAAGCGATCGAATCCTTGCCGGAGCAAGCCGAAGCGTACTACCAGCTCGGTCGGGCGCTCGTGCTTTTGCGTGAGGACGATCGAGCCATCGACGCACTGCGGCAAGCGGTCGCCCGCGGCTCCGCGCCGGCGACCGCATTCCTCTGGAGCGTTCTCCAAGGCAGCGGTGACGAGGCCGGAGCGGCGGCGCTTCTCGCCGAGTCGGACGGCTCGGAGCGATGGCGTTGGATCGAAGCTTCGGCGCGAGCCTATCAGGCCGTGGACGAGAAGCGTTGGGCCGACGCGCTGCACGCTTACGACGAGCTGCTGACGCGGTCACAAAGCGGATCGCTTCCGTACGAGGCCGCCGCGAAGGTGTACGTCCAGCGCGGGATCGCCCAGCTGCATCTCGGTCGCTATGAGGAAGCCGTCGGCAGCTTCGCGGCAGCGGGTGCGCTGCGTCCCACCGCACTGGAACCCGACATCCTCAAGGCCGTGGCGTACCGATCGCAGGGCGACGGAGTCAAGGCCGAGGAAGTGTTCGAGGCGATCTACAAGCGCACTCGGTCTCCTGACGTCCCCCTGTGGGCCGCGATGTTCTACTTCGCGCGCTTCAACGACTCGGAAAGGGTGTTGTGGTGGGCTGATCGGCTCGAACCGGGCTTCTGGCGAGACTTCTGGCGGACGATCAGCCTGACCGCGCTCCAGCGCACCGACGAGGCGGTCGAGCCGGCGCGACGTCTACCCGAGCATGAACCGGACATCGCTCTCTCGCACGCTATCGCCGCTGTCACCCTGACGGCACACGGCGAGGCCGCGGAAGGCGAGCGGCTGGCCCGGAGGGCCGTGGAGCTCGCGCCGCGAAGCGCGATGGTTCAACTGGTCCTCGCCCAGGCTCTTCACTTTCGAGGCCAGGGTCGAGAGGCGTTCGAGAGGATCGAGCGAGCGGTCGAGTTGGAGCCGAAGTCGGCAGCACCGCGGTACATCCGAGGCATGGTCTTCCTCTCCCTCGAGCAGGCCGCGGCCGCCGAACGCGACCTCCGCGCCGCGGTCGAGTTGATGCGCGAGTCGGGCAGCGGCTTCATCGAGGCTCACGCGGTGCACTGGGGGCTGGCCCAGGCATTGTCGGCGCTGGGGAGAGAGGACGAGTCGCTGGCTCCCCTGGAAGAGGCGATGCAGCTCGCGCGACAGGCGGACCGCCTGCCGCCGGGTCTGGTACTGGAACTCGCGACACGCCGCTTCTCGGTCGGACGGAAAGCGGCTGCTCTGCGTTGTCTCGAGGAGGCCCTCGACCACGCGTCGACGTCATTGACGGCGGCTACCTCGCTCGAGCTGCGACTTCGCGACCTCGCCGAACGAGCGCAGCCGGACTTACCGACCTACCGGTCGATCGATCTGGCGCTCACCGCACTCGACCGCCACGAGATCGTCGAGAGGGGCGCGGTCTGGAAGTACTTCAAAGGAACCGGACCGCCGTCAGTCGGACTCGAGTGGACGCAGCTCGACTTCGACGACAGTGGTTGGGAGAGCGGCGCCAGCGGATTCGGGTACGGGGACGACGACGATGCGACGGTCCTCTCGGACATGAGGAACGGATACACCAGCGTCTACATTCGACGTGAGTGCTCGCTCCCGGATATCGCGAAGCTCGAGGCGATCACTCTGGAGGTCTGGGCCGATGACGGCTTCATCGCCTATCTGAACGGCGTCGAGGTCTTTCGTTTCGGCGTCGGGACGGACGGCACACTGGCGCACGACGCGGTGGCGAGCGCGAATGCCTCGGAGCCCATCCGTCCCGTTCGGGTCCCGCTCGCTCCCGAGCTATTCGCGCGCACCGGAGCGAACATCGTCTGTCTCCAGGGGCTCAACGTCTCCGCGGAAAGCTCCGACTTCAGCCTGCTCCCGGTACTCGTCACCACGCGTCCGTCCTCCAGAGAAGACGTCGACGAACTGTCCGGTCGCTTCGAAGCCGTCGCGGGCGGGGGCGACGTCGTCGGGAGACGAGCCTATCTTCGGGGACGGCGGCTACAGCGAGAGGGGAAGTACGCGGAGGCCGTCGAGCACTTCGACGTCGCGCGCTTCCGCTCGCCGTCGCGGTGGGAGCCGGTCGTCGCGTACGCGGAATGCCTGCGCGCCACTCGCCGCACGGCGGGCGCGTCGTCCGAGCTGGCGCGGCTGCTCGAGGATTCGTGCCCCGGGAATCCGCGTGTGTGGGACCTGTGGCTCGAGATCCAGCTCCTCGATCTTCGCCGCGGGCCGGAGGGAATCCTGGCCGCTCGTCCGTGTGCACGCGGACGCTACCCCGCGGCCTCCTGTGCCGAGAACGTCCGCTGGCTCCTTGAAACGCTCGCGGCAGGAGGTGCCTTGCGCATCAACAGCGCCGGTGGGCGTTTCACTGGCCGAGACGGCAAGGTCTGGGCGGCGGACCGGTTCTGCACAGCGGGAGTCGGACACGAGCCGGACCGCCACCCGTTCGCCGGCGAGATCGCGTTGACGGACGACGACCCGATCTACCGGACCGACCGCTATTTCCCCGCGGCCTCGGACCGAAGAACCGGCTATCGAATCCCGCTTCCGCTCGGCTCCTATCGCGTCACCCTCCACTTCGCCGAGACGTACCGGCGCGAGCCTCCAGCGCGAGCGTTCGACGTGTACTTGGAGGACACTCGCGTACTCACCGGCCACGAGCCGATCACGGCCGGCTTTGCCACCGCACACTCCCGGAGCTTCGACGTCGAGGTGCAGGACGGGGCTCTGGAGATCGCCTTCGGGAAGCGCGGCGGCGACCCTCACGTGGCGGCCCTCGAGATCGAGCCCCGTTGACGAACGGCTACCGGGTCCGTCGGACTCTCGCTCGCCTCGGACTCGGAGCCATTCGGTCCGCGTCTGCTCGAATGGTTCTCTGACGGCGATGCCCGTTCGATGCCCGTTCGCTCCGGAGACGTCGGATTCCGCGTGAGATCCCGCTCCGAACCGTCCAGACAGGTTGACGAGTCACCCGACTGATGCCTGATTCCGTTTCTTCAGAGGACAAATCGATGAGAACGATCGCTTGGTCACTGGCCTGTGGAATGATCGTCTGTGCGGGAGCGATGTGGCTTATCTGGAGCAGCTCCGAACCACCCTCACCCGCGACTGCAGCAGCACGACTCCAGGGCGAATTCGTGGAGATCCACCGAGAGGTGGCAGCCTTGCACGCCCGGCAGGACGAGATCCTGGAAGCCTTGAACCGGATCGAGACCGAGCCGTCACGCTCGACTTCCGTGGAAGAGAGCGTCCTGGCCCGTCCTGCGGCGGAATCGAAGGACTCCGTCGCGGCCAGTCCGACTGCAACCGTTCCCGCAGGCGAAGCCGTCGAGAAGTCGGAGGAGCTCGTCGAACCGCGTCGCCTCGAGGAGCTCGAGACGGCACTCGATACCCTCTTCGAACCTTCGGTGAGCTGGGATGACAAGCAGAAGGTCTGGATCGAACTCGGCAAGCAGGGGCTCATGGACCGAGCCGTCGCCGCGTTCGAGGCCCGGGCGGAGGAGGACCCCGAGAATCCCGACGCGCACGCCCAGCTTGGCAACGCATACCTTCAGAAGCTCGGCACCGTCAGTGTATTCGAGCAAGGACCGTGGGCGATGAAGGCGGATCACTCGTTCGACGCTGCGCTCGAACTGGACGACCATCACTGGACAGCCCGCTTCCTCAAGGCGACGGCGCTCTCCTTCTGGCCCGCGGTCACCGGCAAGCAGGAGGAGGCGCTCCAGCATTTCACGGTCCTCCGCGAACAACAGGAGCAGCTGCCGCCCGAGCCCCACTTCGCGGAGACGTACGAGTACTTGGGGAACCTCCATCACAGTCGAGGTCAGCTCGACAACGCCCGGGAGGTCTGGCGAAAGGGCGCCGAGCTCTTCCCGGAGCGGTCGAGCTTCGCCGAGAAGCTGGCGCTACGCTCTGATCCGACTCCTTGACGGCAGCCGGGCCTATCTTCATGCGGTGATCGAGACAGACCGTCGTCGCTTGAATCGGGCAGCCGCTCCGGTACGATGGCGGCCGAAGTCTGACAGATGGGCAACCTGGGCGTGCCGACAGGAGACGTTCATGAGAATCCTCATCATCGCAGTCATCTCGTGCTTGATCTGCGCGCTGAGCCCGCAGGAAACGTTGGCGCGGCGGAATTGGCAGCAGTTCCGTGGACCCACCGGAACGGGCATTGCGCCTGATTCCAGCGTGTTGCCTTCCAGGTTCGACGAGAACAAGAACCTGGCGTGGAAATGCGACGTCCCTTTCGGCCACTCCTCTCCCAGCATCTGGGGCGACAGGATCTTTCTGACCGGCATCACCGGAACGGAGCTGGAGACGATCTGCGTCGACCGCAAGAGCGGCGAGGTTCTCTGGCGGGCGAGCGCGTGGTACGAATTCATCGAGCGGGTTCACCGGACAAACAGCCCCGCTTCCCCCAGCCCCACCTGCGACGGCGAGCGGGTCTACGTGTACTTCGGCTCGTCGGGCCTGATGTGCTATGACCTGGAGGGCAACGAAGTCTGGCGGCGGGTCATGCCCACGCAGCCGAACATGTACGGCACGGCGAGCTCGCTCATCCTCGCAAACGATCTGCTGGTTTTCTGCAACGACAACGAGCGGAGGTCGTACCTCGAAGCGATCGATCCGGTGACAGGCAAGACGGTCTGGCGCACGGATCGGCCGGAGCTGAAGTACAACTGGACGACGCCGATGTTCTGGAGGAACGACGGTGTCGATGAGCTGGTGCTCAACGGTCAAGGCGGTTTGCGGGCATACTTGCTGAAGGACGGGACCGAGCGGTGGAGCTTACCTGGGCTGACTCCCGAGCCTTGCGTCACGCCGGTGTGGCACGACGGTCTCATCTACGTCACCTCGTACAATATGAAGACCAACACCGAGGTGATCGGCCTGCCGGAGTGGAGCGACTTGGTCAAGGAGCTGGACACGGATGGCGACGGTGAGCTCACGCTGGCGGAGAGCAAGCCGAAGAAGTCGATCCTGTCGCGCGCCGACGCGGACGGTGAGGGGGACCACCCGCTGTGGGGATTCCATCGCTTCCTCGACGAAGACCGCAACGGGAAGGTGACCGGTACCGAGTGGCAGAAGATCGTCAGGTGGGTGGGCAGCTTTCCGCAGCAGAACGCCATCTTGGCCGTGAAGCCGCCGCCGGCCGGAAGCAAGGTTGCGGAGATCGTCTGGAAATACGAGAAGGGCGTGCCCGAAGTTCCCTCGCCGTTGTATTACGACCGACACGTCTACTCGGTGAAGAACGGTGGCATGATCACCTGCCTCGACAGTAAGACCGGCGAGGAGAGATATCGCTCGAGGCTGGGTGCCGGGGGGCCGTACTACGCCTCGCTCGTCGCGGGTGACGGAAAGATCTTCGCGTCGTCGGGCCGCGGCGTCGTCACCGTTTTCGAAGCCGGCGCCAGACTGAAGATCATTGCCCACAACGACCTGAAGGAACGCATCTCCGCCACGCCGGCGCTGCTAGACGGCCAGGTCCATGTGCGCACCGAGAAGCACCTGTATGCGTTCGGTACGAGTGCGGCGAGCGCGATTGACGGGTAGACCGGCCGGACAAACGCCGCGCGGTACTTCGAATCGCGGTCGTGAATCAGATCGGCCGTCCCGGGAGTCGGAGTCGGAGTCGGAGTCGGAGTCGGAGTCGGAGTCGGTGTCGGTGTCG
>CAYMRB010000227.1:0-15889 GCA_964392615.1 uncultured Planctomycetia bacterium
CGCGGGGGGGCGCGGCCCGGGGGGGGCGGGCGCGGGGCGGGGGCGGGCGGGGGGCGCCCCGGGGGGCGGGGCGGGGGGGGGGCGACGAGTAAGACGACGACGCGCTGCCGGAGCGACTGGCCGGGAATCTGCGCGCTGTAGCGTCCGCGCTCGTCCGGGCCGACCATCGGCACGGCTTCGAGGCCGTCTTCGCCGAGATTGCGCGGGTTGTTGCGGCTCCAGTAGAGCACGACGTCGCTGACGCCACCGGAGTCGGAGACCCGCGCGGTCACGGTGACCGGCGCATTCGCGGCTGGGAGCGTCGGGTCCTGCGAGACCTTATCGATCACCGGGCCCGTGTTCGCATCGCCGTGCTGCGCGATATGACGCAGCGTGACGCTGTTGATCTCTCCGGGCGTGCCGAGATTCCGCGGCACCTCGAAGCGGTGCGACTTCGGATAGTTGTGGTTGAAGCCACGCGTCACCATCGTTTGCGAGCCGACGACCCAACGACCTTGCATCGAGATGTGGTAGTCGGTCCGCGCGGCGAGGCTGCGAGAGGCGAGGGTGAGCTCGGTGCGGTTGACCTTGTAGTCGCCCTTCGCCTTGCCGATGAGCTTGAACGACCCGCTGCCGGTCAGGACCTCGTTCGGATCCGACGTGCGGCCCGAGTTGACATGGGTTCCTTCGATCTTCCACTCGCCTGCGGCTGTCCCCGGGCGGGGGCTATCGAGCAGGTTGATGCGGCCGTCCCGATTCGTGTCGGTCCGCGCGTTTCGAAGCGCCTCTTCGAAGTCGCCGTTGGGAATGACGCTCTCGCTGTCCCGGACGACGAATTGCCCGACGGCCATCTCCGGAACGCACCGGACGTCGCCCGAGCTGATGCTCGAGTTGTGGCACTGCAGCGCCAGCACGTTGCGACCCGCGACGAGCAGGTGCCTGAACTCCTCGATGTCGATCTCGACGCGGTAGCGCTCGCGCGAGCTGCGCGCGCGAGACTCGAACGTGTCCTCGTAACCGGTCGGGCTCTCCTCGTCCGTGCGCATGTTCTCGACGGCGATGCGCTCGCCGTTCAAGTAGGCGATGCAGCCATCGTCGTACTCGACAATCAGCACGAGGCTGCGCTCCTCGAGAACGCTCAAGTCCTCGACCGTGAACTCGCGGCGCATATAGAACGAGAGGAAGTTGCGCCGCATGCGCAGCTCCTCGGGGAGCTCGTCGGAGTTGAGGTCGGTCCCCTCGTCATCCTCGCCGTATCCGATCGGAGATGTGCCGGCGAACCAACCGTTCTCATCGCCGTCGGCGAAGTCCGGCTGATACCACGCGCTGATCGGATCCGACGGCGGCTGCGTACCACGGAAGATGCGAAACTCGTCGCCGACCGAGACAAACTCGGCATCCGGCACGAACACGATCTCGCGTTGCACCATGTTGATGTCGTCGACGATCGAGATTCCGCGCTGGTTCAGGTAGAGGTGGAACTCCTCCTCACCGCCCATGTACCGGCCGGTGTACTCGAGGTTCGTCACCGGGGCCTTGGAGGAGTCGTCGCTCGAGTCCCAAGCGCCCGCGACGTTGTTGTTCTGCGTCGCGTCGATGAGCTCCATCGACGACCCGCCGCCATCGGCCCACAGCGGCCACTGGCCACCGTCGTGATAGCGCACCGTGTCCGCGAGGCGACCCGTCGCGTCTCGCAGGTTGACGCGTTCGCCGTCATCGCGAAGTCGGCCGAAGTTGTCGACGTCCTCCGGCGTCTCGGGGCCGAAGACCTGTTCTGCGCCCAGGCCGTACGTCTCGACGATGTACTGCGGATCCTTCGCGACGACGAGGTAGCTGCCGGGTTCCATGACCACGCCGAGAGGAAACGTGTAGTTGACGCCCCTCGCGAAACGCCAGCCGCCGATGTCGATCGCGCGGTCGGGGCTGCGGTTGTAGAGCTCGACGAACTCCATGTATGCGACGTCCTCGCCGACCTCGCCGTGGATCGGGTGGTAGAGGATCTCGTTGATCACGATGTCCGACTCGACCACGACCTCGTTCGCGGCGCCTCGTGTCGGCGTCGCGCGGTCGGCCCAGTCCTCATCGCCGTCGGGGAGCCGGGCCTCGCTCTCATCCTGAGCTTCGGGGCGGAAGATGTACGCGTCGACGACGACACCGCCTTCGGGTGCGACGAGCGCGACGAAGCGCCGGGCCGCGTCGCCCTCGACCTCGGCCAGCGGCGAGAAGTCGAGGCCGAGGTCGGTCTCCGTGAACGCGAGCCAGCCGCGAGGGGGAATCACCGTGCCGACGGCCAACTGGGCCTTCTCGGGCACCGCGCGATCGTCGGTGAGGTAGTAGCCGGACAGGTCGACCGCCGTCGTGCTCCTGTTGAACAGCTCGATCCAGCGCGGGCCGTCGGTCCAGAGGAGTCCCTCGTTGATCACGACGGGGCTGGCTTCGGTCGTCTCGTTCTCGCGTCCGGGCGAGCCGCCGAGTTCGGCGCTGGTGGCCCAGGAGTCGGGGTCGTCCGGCTCGAGGTACGGATCGCGCAATGCGAGCGAGTGTCCGGCGCCGTCCGCACCGGCCGGCCATTTGCCGCGGTCGTTGTAGCGCACTCGCGCCGCCACGACGCCATTCTGCTCCGAGATCTCGACCGCCTCGCCGCCGTTGGCGAGCGCGCAGCCGCCGGCGTCACCGCACGCGGCCCAATCGCCGATCGCGTTGTCGATGCCGTAGACCTCGCGGATGCGGGCGGCGTCGGCGCAGACGACGAGGTAGTCGCCTCCGTCCATCCAGGTCCCGGGCGGGAACGTGAAGTTGACGCCGCGGGAGAAGTACCAGCCGGAGATATCGAGCGGCGCCGGCGTGGTGTTGTGGACCTCGACGAACTCGAGATCCTGCCCGCCGCCGGCGGGGTGGTACTGGATCTCCGTAATGACGAGGATCCCGGCGTTCTGAGCGCGCAGCGTGCCGGGGGCCGTCGCGAGAAGGCAGGCTGCTACGCAGAGGAGCGCAGCGAGCGAAGAGCGGCGGCGGCTCGGCGAGGCGGTGGAGGCGGTCTTCACTGTATTCATTCCCCTGTGGAATCCGTCATTCGGGCCCGCAGCGTCGATTCTACCGGCCGCGGCACTCAAAGCGGGCACGTCCGAACCATGTGGTGACGGGGCGGCCTAGTGCGCCGCTCGGGACCTGCGCCATGCGCTGTCACCGCTCACTCCCCGAGCGGTCAGGAGGACCCGACGGCCCTCGATCCCGACCGATGAGACCCCGAGGGGCGATCTATCCGTCTCCCTACCGAAGCGCACGGCTGCGGGAGCCATGCATGCACGACCTCCGAGCCCGCGAACGCGCAATTCTAGACGTGCAGAGACGGCCAAGTCAATGGGCTCAGCCGGTCGTGGCCGGGGTCCAGGCTTTCGCGTTCAGGTCGGAATCGGCACGCCGGCAGCCGAGTCGAGGCGACCCGCGAACGGGGAGCGTTTTCGGAACTTCCGTTGCTGCCCGGACTTCCGAAAAAGTGGCGGCCAAAAAAGACGCTGCCCCGAAGTTCCCTTTTGCATCCTGCGGGGCTACAATCGGTCCTCTGAGCGGCGGCACTCCTTCGCCTCGGGACTCGGCCGGAGGTCGCTGCGTAGCGTAAGCTGTGATGTGAAGAGAGCTTGCGTCGTAGAACACGGGCGTGTCCTGACTTGACCAGGAAGCGGCCCGTAACCCCCGCGGACGTCGTGCAATTGGACGGCGGGTGTGGCGTCGCGCGGGTGGGAGGTTGGCGGGACGAAGAGAGTTGCCCCGTGGTCGCGGAAAACCCTGACGACAGACGACAGCCTGAGCTCGCCGCCTCCGCCCCTGGCCCGGAGGCGATGGACGGCTCCGATGGTGGCTGCGTCGAGACGCGCGTCGAGGAGGGGAGCAGCGTCGATCCCCTCGGCGAGACGCGCACGCAGCACGACACCGTCGGCGCGGTCGACACGGACACGCCGGACTTCGACGAGCACGCGGCGCGCGTCTGGCGGGACGGCAGCGTGGTCGCCGACCGGTTCCGCATCATCCGCCAGATCGGGCAGGGCGGCATGGGGCACGTCTACCTCGCCCAGGACGAGGCGCTCAAGCGGATACCGCAGGAGATTCTCTTCGACCTCGACGCGCGCGACGACCTGCGCCAGGAGGCCAACCGGCTTCTCGACCTGGCGCACGACAACATCGTCCGCGTCCACACGTACTACGATGGGCCGACGTGGCCGTTCTTCGCGATGGAGTTCCTCGAGGGGCCGACGCTCAAGCAGCTGCTGCGCGATCGGCGCGCCGAGGAGCGCACGTTCTCCGTCGAGGAGATCCTCGAGATCGCGCGCCAGGTCGGCGACGGCCTGGCCTACGCCCACTCGCACAACGTCGTCCACCGCGACCTGAAGCCGGCGAATGTCATGCTGGCGCGCCTGCCCGAAGGCGACCTCGACGGCGACGACCTGATCAAGATCACCGACTTCGGCATCTCACGCGTCGTCGCGGACGGCACGCTGCGGCAGACCGGCCGGCGCAGCGGGACGCTCCCGTACATGAGCCCCGAGCAGTTTCGGGGCGAGCCGGCCACACCGCGTGGCGACGTCTACTCGTTCGCCTGCACGCTCTACGAGATGGCCAGCGGCTCGCCGCCGTTCTACACGGGCGACATCGGCTACCAGATCCTCAACATCCTGCCGCGACCGCTCGACAATCTACCGAAGCGCGTCGGCGACGTGATCCTCACCGGGCTCGCGAAGGATCCGGACCACCGCTTCGAGTCGGTCGAGGACCTTGTCGGTGCGCTCGAGGGGCGCGTGCCCGTACCGGTGCACCGTTCGTATCGGAGGGTCGCGGCGACGATCGGGAAGATGGCGAGTGCGGTCATGGTCGCGGTCGCGATCTGGCTGGTCGCGTACGTGTCGGGGCGAACCGACAATACCAGCACGGCGCAGCCGTCACGCGAGAGCGTGGGGCCGCCGACGATGGTCACGCGGACCTCGATCGAGGAGAAGCACGACCGCGCACGTTTCGGCGAGTGGCTGCGCGGCGCGCTCGATGAGCAGCTGCCGCCGACGGTCGGTCGCGATTTCGGCGCGCTGTCTGCCGTGGCGCCGCGGTTGACGTTCGAGCTCGAGTTTCGCGAGGCCGACGCGCCGCGAGGGGCGTCGTATCTGTCGCGGCTCGTATTCGTTCGCGAGCGAGCCGATGGCGACGGCGTGATGACGCAGCGCAAGACCCGCGGCGCGTCGAACGGCGGCGTCTGGACGTTCACGTTTCTCGACGTCGCGGCGGGCGAGTACGTGCTCAGCGCGCATGTCGAGCGCGACCTCGACCTTCACGTCCTACCGGAGTTCGCCGTCTTCTCGGGACGCGGCCTCGTCGTTGACCTGACACCGCCGGTGTTCGACATCGCGGCGGTACGGCCTGGCCTCCTCGTCGACGATGAGCTGATGGGCGAGCCGCGCTTCGTCACGTTTGACAACTCGTTCGAGTTTCGCATCGTCGGTCTGTCCGCGGACGAGGGGATCGCGGGGGCATTCGTTCAGGCTGTCTCGCGGCTCGGTAAGGCCGACAAGCAGCGCGTCCACGACTTGACGCGCTTCTCGGTGTCGCTTCCGCAGCCTGGTGTGCCGAAGACGCTTCTCATCTCGACGTTCGACCACTCGGGGAACGACAGCCAGGACCGCGAGTTCGTGGTTCTACGCCGGTTCCTGCAGCTCGATCGGTTCGTCGCGACGGGGAATCGAGCCGCCGTCGTCGACGTCGAGGGGCACTATCGCGTCGAGGGCGATGTCCTTCCGAAGCTCGTGTTCTGGGTCAATGGCGCGCGAGTCGACGTCGAGGCGACGCTCGGCGGGCCGGACGGCGAGCCCGTGCCGGGGACGGTCGGTGGGGACGACGACACTCCGCTGCGGACCGTCGCGTTTGCCGCGAAGGTGCCGGTCGATCGCGCGACGAACACGATCGAGGTGCGTTTTCTGCTCGGCGACGAGGCGAAGGGCTTCGGCTCGGGTGGGACGATTCCGTCGGTCTCGCTGCACGCGCCGGACATCGAGCTCGAGGTCGTCGGCTACGAGGCGCCGGAGATCGGCCCGGGACCGCGCGACGAGTCCGACGGGCCGGACGCAGATGCCGGTGGAGCGGTTCTCGCCGCCGACGGCATGTCGCGCACGGTCTACACCAACGAGAGTCGAGTGACGATCCGCGGCACGGTCGACGACTACTTCCCGGAGCTCGGGGTCGTGCTCGTGCTGCAGTCGTCCGAGCGTGCGGGAACGCGCACCGTCGTCCTCGAGCCGGCGGGCTCCGTTGCGATGTTCAGCGAGGAGCTCGAGTTGCCGCCCGGGCTGACGACGACCGTCAGCGTCGAGTGCTACTTCAACAGCCCGACGGAGTCGTTGGCCGGCGCGCCGGAGCCGCTGGCGATCGTCAGCGACGTCGAGCCGCCCAGCGGGCGCATCGCGTTCTCGAAGGACGGCGACCAAGTCGTCGCGAGCATCCACGCGGAGGAGCGGCTGAGCGCGCTTCGCGGGCGTGTCGGATTGGGCGCGTGGACGCCGCTGGCGGCCGAGGGCCGCGAGGAGGCGGGTTCGGTGATCTATACCTGGCGCTTCGCGGATCCTCGGGCGAGGACCAGCGTCGCCGTCGAGTTGACCGACATCGCGGGGAACACGAAAGAGGTGCCGGGGCTGTACATGCCCGCGAGCGTCGCGGCCGACACGGCCGCTGCGTCGCCCACGTTGCGGCCGCGCATCTTCCGTTCGCCGTTCCTGCGGCGCCACGGGATGAGCTTCGTGACGTGTGGTGTGACCGGACTCGAGATGGGCACGACGGAGGTTCCCGAGGCGGTCTGGTTCGAGTTCCTCGAGGACACCGGCCTGCGAGACGAGGATGCCGGCCCCGCGACGCGAGGTCACCCGATGGTCCTCAACGACGCTCCGGTCAAGTGGGTCCGGCGTTTCGTCAAGTGGTTCGAGGCGCAAGCGGAGGACGGTTACGCGTATCACGTGCCGACCGTCGACGAGTGGACGATGGCGTTCGCCGGAGTGGACAGTCGAGACGACGCATACGAGGAGATCTCCCGCTGGTTCCAGGAGGAGTTCGAGTTCTCGAGCGGCCAGGCGCCCCGCTACGGGCTGAACGTCGCGTCGCCGATCGGTTCGCGTCCGCGCAACGCGACGCCGACCCGTCTTCTCGACATGGAGTCGAACGTCCAGGAGCTCGTGTATGACCGCCAGGGGCTGGAGGCGGTGATCGGCGGCAACAATCAGCACGACAATCGGGCGAAGATCGAGCGGGCGTGTCGGACGCCTCGAGCGCTCGATCGAGACCACCAGGAGCTTCTCGGGCGGCTCACGGGCCTGAGGCTTTGTCGACGACCGACGACGACGCGGGGATCGTGACGCTGTTGACGAGAACGACGAGTGCGGCGGCGGTGGTGGTGGCGATCGTGTCAGCGGCGGCGGTCGCGCCGGCGCAGGACTACGGCGATGACGACGAGGTCTTCGTCGAGCCGCTGTTCAACTGGGACCTCGTGTCGCTCGAGCAGAACAACTCGCGTTTCAACGGGAGCGTGCTGACCGGACTCCATTCCGTGCGCTCCCCCGGCGTGACGCCGTTCGGAGGCGTCAAGTTCGGGCTCGGTCTCCTGTACTCGCGCGAGGAGCAGTTCGCGGAGGGGACCACGACAGGGAACAGTCTGTTCCGGCGCAACCAGATCTTCTTCACGCCGAAGGTCGCCGTCGGCTTCTGGGAGGACTTCGAGGCCGGCATCGGCCTCGCCGCGAGCTACGTCGAGGGGCGCGAGCTCGTTTCGGACGGCATGGGCGGCAAGACGACGCGCGAGGAGGAGGAGATCCGCGCGAGCTCGGTCGATCTCGGGCTCAAGTGGAAGTTCCTCGAGTGGGAGCGCTGGCGCTTCGCTCTGTCGTTCGATTCGCGGGTCGCGCTGAATCGCGGCATCTTCGGCATGCTCGAGGGCAACTACTTCAACATCGAGCTCGACGCCGACTTCGCCGTCACACGCCGGTTCAGCATGGTCGGCAATCTGCAGTTTCTGACCAGCGACTCGGGGGCCGTCGAGAGCCAGTTCATCGCGGACATCGCGGGGACGTATGCGTTCACGGACGGGTTTCGCGGCATGCTGTTCAGCACGCTGCAGGAGGACGACCTGGCGGCGACCGCGATCGGTTTCATCGGCATCGCGGCGCAGCTCGTCCACGAGCAACACTCGGTGACGCTCTCGCTCGACTTCCAGCTCAACGACGCGAACCGGGGCGTGCGCACCGAGGAGCAGATCGACGTGTCGCTGAGCTACGCGTTCACGTTCTGATATCGAGTTTCGCAGTCTGCGGCTGCCGCCGCAGAGCAGCGAAACCTCGATTGTGGAGGAGCCCCTACGAAAAAGAGCGGGAGGAGCTCGCCGAGCTCCTCCCGCTCTGGTTGCGGCCAGTTCGCCGCTCTACGTTGCCTCTTGCTCTACTACGCTGCGGCCTCTTCCGCGTCGCCCGCGGGCTCGTCGAGGTCGAGCGTCTTCGACTGGAGACCGAGCGCGGCCAGGATCCCGTAGACGATCGCGCCGACGAGGAACGCGGCCAGCGGTGCGCCGGGCAGGTTCTCGAGGCCCGGAATCTTGACGAGCGGACCCATGCCGACGACGAAGCCGAGGGCCCACGAGATCCAGCCGGCGGGGTTGAATCCGGCGCGCGGGCCGACCCACTTGCGGCCGGACATCAGGTAGTCGACCATCATCGCACCGCAGATCGGGCCGAACGATGCGCCGATGACTACGAACACCTTGACGACGTCGCTGGCCCAGCCGGTCACCACGAGCAGGATGCTGACCGCCGCGCCGACGCCGACCGAGATGAACGGGTTCACCTTGGGCAGCGTGTACTTGAAGCTGTTCGCGGCGATGAACGACGAGAAGCACGCCGGCGGGAACGCGGCGACGGCGAGCAGGATCGCGAACACCTTCGCGCTCGTCGGGGACAGGACCTTGGTCATGAAGGGGTTGGAGGCGGGCTGCAGGCCGGTCGCGCCGGATCCGGTGAGGGTCACCGCCTCATCGGGACCGAGCTGCGCGAAGCCACCGGCCGCGATCAACAGCGCGGCGCCGCCGGCCAGGATCGTCGCGCCGGCGATGCCGACCAGGCCACCCATCTGCACGTTCTTGCCGTCCGGGTTGTTCATGCCGAAGTCGACGCCCGCCGCGCCGGCGGTCGCGAAGAATCCGACGATGTACGTGACGAAGAGCGCGATCACGCCGAAGGTTGAGAGCGGCTCGACGCCCGCCTTTTCGACGAGCTTCGTCGCGTCGAAGTTACCGATGTCTCCGCCCGTGTTGAAGAGCAGCACTCCTAGAACGACGAGCGGGATCAGCGGGAAGAACGTCGCGACCCGGGCCACGTACTGGATGCCCTTGAGCCCGACGAAGGCGGCCGCCAGCACCCAGATCACCCCGATGGCCTTCGGGATCATCGGGTTCGGGGCGTCTCCGAAGAGCACCGAGATCGCCGTCGAGGCGAAGAAAGCATTGACGCCGAGCCAGCCGAACTGCAGCACGCCCATCAGGAACCCGGGCATCAGGAAGCCGCCCTGGGCGCCGTAGGTCGAGGTGCCGACGATATAGAGCGGTCGCCCGGTCTTCATGCCGAGCAGGCCGGGCACCAGATAGAACAGGAAGTGGCAGAGCAAGGCCGCGATGACGAGTCCGCCGATCGCCACGCCGAGCCCCTGGCTGAGCGGGCCCACACCCCCGCCGGGGCCGGAACCGCCCGTCGGAACGTCTTGCCAGAAGACGAACCACAGCATGATGCCCGCGTATGTCGGAGCCGTGTTCTTGTACCACGGCGCCCGCGCCCCCATCGGCACCGGCTGGTTCTCTAGGATGTAGCCGGGGACATTACCCTTGGCCATGCGTCGCGCCCTCCTGTCCATGGACTGTGTGGCGATTGGAAGCGAAGAGATGAAGAACGGTCGTCAGCCACCGCGGAACGTCCATCTCCGGGTGCGCGACAGCTCTTGTAGCTGGTTCGGAACCCCTTCGCAGGCAAACGATAAGCGCACGGATCGTATCCCGTCGGGAAAGGGAACACAACACCCCAGGAGCCGCGGGAAACGGCTCAGTGACCCCACTGGAGCACGCGCTCGTCCGTCGTCTGCAGCAGCTTCGTCACGAGCACGATTTGCCCCGTGTGATAGCCGTAGTGCCCGACGACGTGCACGACGACATTGAGCACGGTCGGCTGCTCGGGGTAGTCGAGGCCGTCGAGCGGGCGGTCGAGGTCCGCAGCCGTCAAGCCAGCGAGCGACGCGAGCGTCGACTGCCGCGCCGCGTGCAGCTCGGCGACGAGCTCGGCCTTCGAGTGGCCGCCCGTCGCGTCGAACTCGTGCGGGCGATCGCGGACATAGCCGGTGTCCCCGATGCCGTGTCCGATATAGTGGCTCTCGTTGCCGGCGAGATGGAGGCACAGGTTGCCGACGGAGTTCATCTCGGGGCGGAGGCGCTTCCACACGTCCTCCTCGCTGAGTCGATCGAGGCACGTCTCGATGCGCGGCAGTTGGCGTTCGAGCGATGTGATCAGCGTCGCGAGGGGGTCGATCCACGTCGACGTCATTCTGTCGGCTCCGGTGTTGCGTTCTCTGCCGGTTTCGCCGACGTCTCGTCCGGCGATAGGAGACCCGGCCGCACGTAGATCTCGGTCGCGTCGCCCGACCAGGTCGGCTCGCCCCAGATCTCTCGCATCGCCGTGCGGCACGCGTCGATGACGACGCGGCGGTTGCCCTTTTCCGGGTTGTGGAAGCGGGCCTCGAGCGTCCCTTCGACGGCCTCGCGTCGCTCGGGGATCGCTTCGCGGCTGCGATCGAGGTGGACGACGACGATGTCGATCGCGAGCTGCTCGTCACCGAGGAGCTTCCTCAGGCCCGGATCCGCGGCAGGGGCGTGCTTCGGGTAGGTCGGGCTGCGTTCGGCCTCGAAGATGCTGCGCAGGAACGGGTGTCGCTCGAGCATCGCGGCGACATGTGGCGGCGTGCACGAGACGTAACCGCCGACGATGGGCCGGCCGTGGAGCGTCTGCAGGTACATGTCCTCCGCGGCGCGCGCGCGGTAGCCGCCGGGGATGTTGAGCAGCGTGCCCTTGCGATCTACGGTGGTCGAGACCTCGGCGACGCCGTCGATCCACGCTGGTCGTGGCGGCTCGCGCAAGGGGAACGGCAGCCACAGGAAGTCGACGATGAGCAGCACGGCAAACAGGCACGCGACGAGGCGCGGCCATCGCGATCGCCGCAGCCAGAAGCACGCCGCGAACGCGGTGAGGATCGACACGCCGAGCATCGCCGGTACGACGAAGCGGTTCGCGACGCGCAGCGTGCTCAAGATCGGCGCGTGCTCGAGAAGCGCGAATGGACCCTGCACGCCGGTCTTCTCGCCGAGGATGCGCACCTCGCTGCCGAGGGCGAGGGCGAGATGGAGGAGGACGAAGACCGCCCACAAGGCGATGACGACGCCCGTCACGAGCTTTCGCGCCGACGTCGCGTCACCACCGTCGCCGAGGGCCGCGTTGCGTGGGCGCGGCCACCCGACGACCGCAGCGGCGAGGGTCGACACGACGAGGCCGATCGTCGCGATCCCGGTGTAGCCGGTGAAGCCGACCGCGCGGTAGGTGCGATGTGCGTCGTAGAAGCCCGCGAGCGCCGAGCCCCACAGCGGGTGGTGCATCGACGGCGTCCACAGGAAGACGAGATCGACGGCGCGATCGACCTGCGGCTTCTGAAAGTAGGTCTCGCCGGCGAGCATCTCCTGCGCCATCGGCCACGCGAACGGGAGCTGCAGCAGCGCGGCGAGCGCGCCCGCGACGCACGCTCCGAAGAGCACGCGCAGTCGCGGCTGCGTCGTGCGAAGGAGCTCGATCGCGAACACGAGCACGGCGCCAGGCAGCAGCATCAGGCTGTTGTGCCAGCTGAACAGCGAGTTGATCGCGAACCAGATCGCGCACAGCGTCCAATCGCGCCACCGCCCGGTGCGCACGCCGCGCACGAGGTACAGCAGGAAGAACGGCATCGCGCCGTAGGTCGCGAGGTTCAGGTGTTCGAGGCTCTGCTCGAAGTGCTGCGGGAAGAACGCGAACGCGATGCCGGCGAGGAACGCGGCGCGTCGGTCGCCGCAGAGCTCGCGCGCCAGCAGATACGCGCCGACGCCGGCGAGCACGAAGCCGCCGAGCGTCGCGAGGTTCAGCGCCAGCGTTTCGCCGCCGAGGAGGAGCGCCGGGAACGTCCACAGCACGTTCGCCTCGGAGTGCGTGTGGAACGCGAGCGAGGTCGTGTTGCCGTCGGCGAACAGCAGATCGGTCGAGTAGGGCAGCCCGCCGCGCTCGACGATCGTCGTCTTCCACCACCACAGGTTCCAGTAGTTCTGAAACAGATCGTTGTTGCCGCCGGGGAGTCGATCGCCGAGGTAGAGCGCGAGCGGCCACGTCATGAAGACGCTGAGGACGACAAAGCCGGCGATCGCGGCGAGCGTGCCGGGGCCGGAGGAGGCGCTGCCGTCATCGAGTTCGTCGAAGTCGTCGAAGTCGTCGAGGCGAACGAGCGGGTCGTCGTCGGAACGAGAGGTCGTAGGCATGATGTCGCGTTCTCTCACCGGCGGGTTTCGTCCCATCGAAGGACGAGCGGCGCGGGCGGTCTATTCGTCTTCGGGCGTCGATTCGACCACCAGCGCCAGCGCCTCCTCGGCACCCGCGGCGGTCCAGATCGCCTCGACGCGTGTTGCCGTCTCCGCCTGAATGCCGCGCGCAGCGAGCGGTCGCGGCGCGAGGAGGCCGAGCAGCTCCGGCACGTCGCAGACGCGCAGCACGTTCAGGAATTGCGGGCTGTCGGCGTCGTGGAAGCTCGCGGGCGGATCGACGAGCTCGACGCGCGTGACCTGCGGATCGAACACCGCAGCGCATGCGGCGATGATGCCGCCGGGCCCCGTTCCGGCGACCTCGACGGACTTTGCTTGCATGCCCTCGCGCAGCGCCGCGATCGCGGCGAGCGTATCGGTGACGCGTTCACCATCCGCCGTGCGTCCGAGCAGCGCGAACGAGCGCTCGACGTAGTTCGGCGGGTTCTTGCGCGTCCAGCGCGTCGTGTGGGTGCCGCGCGTACGGATGATCCACAAACGTCGGTCGGTCGTGCGCGCCGCCTTCTCCCACGACGGAATCGTCGCTTCCTCCTCGTCCCGCGCGATGACGACGACCAGGAATCGATCGCTCTGCGGCTGGATCGCGGTCCTCTCGATCGAGAAGCGCGCGCCGTCGGCCGTCTCCCAGAACGAGTGGCGATCGCCGTCGCGCTTGACCTGCCTCGCGGCTTCGACCTTCTTCGGTAGCGCACGGAAACTGACGCGACGGAGCTCATCGAGGAGCTTCCCGCGCCACGTGAGGAACCGGTGGGGCGGCGGCACCTCGACCTTCGCGAGCGGAGCGAAGTGGCGATCGATCGTCGTGTTGAGCTCGTCCGCCGGAATGTCGGCGTCCGTCGGAAACACGCGCAGACTCTCGGGAGGGATCGGATGGACGTTGTGGCGGCCGACGCGTCGCACGAGGTCGACCTCGCTGTCCTCGACGACGCGCGGGTCGTTCTTGAGCCACGTGTTGATGAAGCGGAACGACGACTGCCGGATGTCCTTGCGGTACGCGTGACCACCGACCGACACGACGGCGTCGACGCGATCACTGGCGCCGAAGAGGCTGTAGAGGCGTTCGAGCCGCGAGATGATGCGCTCGTTCGCGTCCATCGGAAAGATCCGGTCGGCGTCGCTGTTGACGAACAGCAGAGGCCGCGGCGCGATGAGCGCGGCGATGCGCGTCCACGGCCACTGGAACGTGTTGTAGAGGAACATGCAATCGCAGTGGCCGTTGATGACGCGGTTCGTGACGTAGGACGGCAGATCGGCCATTCCGCTGACGGGGACGGCGACCTTTACGCGGTCGTCCGCCGCGGCGACCCAGAACGTCGCGGCGCCGCCGCCGCTGATGCCGGTCACGGCGGTGCGCTCCGGGTCGACGTCCGCACGCGACGTCAGATAGTCGATGCCGCGCACGCCGTTCCAGCACTCGACGCCGGCCGGCGTGTAACCGCGCGAGTGCCACCACCAGCGTTGCTCGCGATAGGTCCCGTGGTGCGTCGCGCCGATCTCGCCGAGCTGCAGCGTGTCGACGAAGAGGCAGACGTAGCCGTGACGCGCGAACCACAGGCCGTGCGATTGATACGCGGTCTTGTTCCCGTCGCGTCCGCGATGGGAGTGTCCGCACACATAGAGAACCGCGGGCAACCGTTCGCCGGCGGGCACCTTGACAGGGCGGTAGAGATTCGCGGTGACGTAGAGTCCGGGCCGACTCTGGTAGTGGAGCTTCTCGACGACGAAGTCCTCGCCGAGGACCGTGCCGGTGACGGTCGCTTTCAGCGGCGTCTTCTCAGGCAGCGGCCACAGGCCGAGCATGTGGAAGTACTCCTCGCGGTAGCGCGCGCGCCGCGCGAGCCAATCGTCGGCGCTGTCGATGCCGTCGAGGAAGCCGTCCGCGAGCTGCGTCGCGTTCTTCGCCAGCCACGATTGCACGGCGAGGTCGCCGGGTTGGTCGTGATCGGCCTTGCCGTACTCCTGCGCGCGAGAAGCCGTCGAGCCGGTTGCGACAGCGACGGCCACGAACGCCATGGCAACAACAGGGTTGATTCGGAGAGGGGTCACGAGGGAAGCTCCAACGAGTATGCTGCTGTGAAGACTGCGAGGGGCCTGCGCCCATCGATTCTCGCGACGTCGTCTCGGAGTATAACAACGCCCATGACCAGGCTCGCCACGCTTTCCGTTCTCGTCGCTCTCGTGCTGACAGGATGTGCGGTGTCGACCGCTCCCGATTGGGGGCGCTTTCGCGGGCCGAACGGTTCCGGCGTCGCGGTCGACGATCGCGTGTCGCTGCCGAGCGAGATCGATCCGAAGAGGAATCTGATCTGGAAGACGGCGTTGCCGCCGGGGCACTCATCGCCGGTCCTCGATGGCGTGCACGTGTACGTCACGGCCGTCGAGCGGGCTCGTCTGCTGACGATCGCGCTCTCTCGCGTGACCGGGCATGAGGTCTGGCGGCGCGAGGCGCCGATCGGCGAGCTCGAGGAGGTCCACCAGATCGGCAGCCGAGCCCAGCCGAGTCCGGCGACGGACGGCGAGCGTGTCGTCGTGTTCTTCGGTTCGAGCGGTCTTTTGTGCTACGACCGAGATGGCGAGCGACTCTGGCATCGCCCGATGGGGCCGTTCAAGAACAACTACGGAGCGGCGAGCTCGCCGTTGATCCACGGCAGCCGCGTCATCGTGCAGCAGGATCACGACGAGGGGTCGTTCGTGGCGGCGTTCGACCTGGAGACGGGCGACGCGATCTGGAGAGCCGATCGGACGGAGTTCCCGCGCGGCTTCTCGTCGCCGGTCGTCTGGGACTCGGCCGGACGCACGCAGATCGTCGTCGTCGGCACGCTGCGAGTCGTCGGCTACGATATCGCGACGGGCGAGGAGGTGTGGACCGTACACGGTCTCGGCCGGATCGCGAGCATGTCGCCGGTCGTCGCGCCCGATGGTCAGCTGGTCGTGGCGGTCTGGGCACCGGGCGGCGACGCGACGGACCGCATCGAGGCGGCGCTCTTCGACGACGTGCTCGCGGCGAACGACGCGGACGGGAACGGCATTCTCGAGAAGGCGGAAGCGCCGAGGGACGATCCGGTCGCGATGCGCTTCGACCAGATCGACCGCGACAAGGACGGTGGCGTCACGCGTCACGAGTACGACGACATGCGGCGGATCTTCGCGCACTCGCACAACGCGGCGATCTCGATTCGCCCGGGTGGTGCCGGCGACATCAGCGCGACGCACGTGACGTGGCGGACAACGAAGGGGTTGCCGTAC
>CAYMRB010000228.1:0-15870 GCA_964392615.1 uncultured Planctomycetia bacterium
GCTGGAGCTGGACGATCGCCCAGACCTGCCGTGAGACATGCGGACGGATCGCATCGACGTCGTCTTGCGAGACCGGCCGGACCGGCTCGGATTCCCTGGCCCTCGTCCGCCCACGCTTCAGAGGTCGAACGGCCTTCAGGCTCTCCAACACAGACGCCGGGAGCAGCTCCTCCTCGACCGCCCAGCGGAAGACCTGGCGGATCCGATTGGCGGTCTGATTGATGTAGGTGCGGGAGTTGCCCCGCTCGATCATCGTCTCACGGAGCCCCTTCAGCCGTCGCGGGCCGAACTCGATCGCCCGAGTCGAGCCGTACAGCTCGCGCAGCCGCCGCAGGACGCGACGGAAGTGACCGGCCTCCTTCGAGAGGCCACCCGTCGGGATTCGGTGGTAGTCCTCGACGTGGTGCCAGAATCGAGCGTTCAGTTCGACGATCGTCAGCTCGTCGGCGTCGACGGTCAGCGCGCCGCCGTTGCCCTTCCACTCGGCGATCAGCGCCCTGTAGCGAGCGCGGCTCTCCTGGCTGTCGTAGCGGCCGAGATAGTGCCGCTTTCCATCGAGCTCGACGAACGCCCGGTCCGGCCGCCCCGTCGCGCGTTGCCTGCGGTAAGCGGGTGTCTGATTCGACATCGCAACCTCCGATCGGTCTGGGGCTCCACTGGATACGAAGTGGATACCCGTTGGGTGATCGTGGCTGCATCGCCGTGTCTTCGGCGAGTAGTCCCAACCTTGGGACTCAGCGGAGTTTGAGCTGGCACGCCAGCCAGGACTCGAACCTGGGACCGCCGGATTAGAAATCCGGTGCTCTATCCAACTGAGCTACTGGCGCGCGTTCGTTGTCGCGGGATCCGTATCCCTGTAGAAGATCGAATACCAGGAGTCCCGGCGCATGGCAAGGGCGGTCCTTCCGATGCAGGGCCGAGCGGGGGCCGACGCGACAGCGGGCGTCACGCCGTCCACTGTGCAGGCAGGACTTCGCCGACCTCGGCGGCTTCGAGTTTCGAGCCTCGTCCGCATCGAGATCGGCAAATCCGGAGGCCCGACGACGTCCCGGTCCCAGCCGACCGGGGCGTCTCCTTCGTTCTGGGCGCCGGGCGTCCCGTTTCGCGCTGGCGGCGGCTCGGTTCGGGCGGCTCGGTTTCCGGAACGTCCGCCGCCGCGCCGCCGCGCCGCCGGTTTTCGCGGCGCCTCGACACGCTCCATGCCGATACTCCGAGCGGGGGCCGCTGTCCTACGGTCTTGCTATCGAGGAGAGACTCGCCGTGAACGAACTGACCCTGCCGACGCCTTCGCGCGCTCTGCCCATTCGCCTCTATGCCGTCGCTATCGCCGTGCTCCCGGCCCTCTTGATGGGATGCGCCAGCGATCGGTTGACTCGTCTCGAGGAGCGAACCCTCGTCCTCGAGCAGGAGAACGACGCGAACCAGCGTGCCGCTGCCCTCATCGAGCGCGCACTGACCGACTCCGATGCGCGCATCTCGGAGGCGCTCCGTTCCCTCGAGCGTCTGAGCGCCGATCAACGACAGTTCGAAGTCGGTGCACAACGCGTCGTCGCGGATGTCAACGCGGTCGAAGGCCATCTGCGCGTCGTCCGCAACGATCTCGTCTCCATGCAGAGTCGCGTTCGCGCGCTGCTGGACGCCCAAAACCGCCGCATCAGCGCGGGGCGCCGCACGTACGCTCGCGTCCTCGATCGCGAACGCGAAGCCCTTCGCGCCAAGATGACCGAGCTCGACCGCGCTATCGAGGAACTCGACCGCGATGGAACCGATTCCGTCGTTCCGTCGTCGCCGTCGTCGCCGTCGTCGCCGTCGTCGCCGTCGACGACCGATGCGTCGCCGCTGCCTCCCGCGTCGTCCGTGCCTCCTCTGCCCCCGTCGACGATCGCTCCCGTGCGTCCATCGGCCGCAGCGCCCGTGCAGCCTTCGGCGACAGCTCCGCCGCCACCGCCGTCGTCGAGGACGACGCCTCGGTCTCCGGCCACGTCGGCGTCGCCAGCGGCGACATCGGCCGTCAGCTCCTGAGCTCGGCTCGCTCGGCGACGCGGCGGATCCGCACGGCGGCGAACCCGCTGTGCGGAAGGCCCGCTCAGTCGCGGCCCCTTCGGCCGCGCAAGACGAGCAGGCGGATCTCCGTCATGTCCTCCATCGCGAAGCGGATCCCCTCGCGTCCGAGCCCGCTGTCCTTCACGCCGCCGTACGGCAAGTGATCGACTCGCCACGACGGGATCTCGTTCACCATCACGCCGCCGACCTCCAGCTCGTCCCACGCCCGCTGGATCTTGAACACGTCGCGGGTGAACACTCCGGCCTGCAACCCGTAGCGGCTGTCGTTCACCATCTCCAGCGCTTCGTCGAACGTGCGGAACGGCGTCAACGTCGCGACCGGCCCGAACACCTCTCGCGCATTCACGTCCGCACTTGTCGGCACGTCTTCGAGCAACGTCGGCTCGACGATCGCTCCCTGCCTCCCTCCGCCGCACAGCACCCTCGCTCCCGCTTGGCGCGCTGCCTCGATCCAGCTCTCGATGCGCTCCGCCTCGCTCTCGGAAATGATCGGCCCGACGAACGTCTCCTCGTTCTTCGGGTCGCCACTGCGCAACTTCCGCGTCGCCTCGACGAGCCGCTCCCGGCACGCATCGTAGATCGACTCGTGCACGAGAATGCGCTGCACGCTGATGCAGCTCTGTCCCGACTGATAGAACGCTCCGATGATGATCCGCTCGACCGCGTCGTCGATGTCCGCGTCCTCATCGACGACACACGCCGCGTTGCCCCCGAGCTCGAGCACGACCTTCTTCTTCCCCGCCTTCGCCTTCAACGCCCACCCGACGACCGGCGATCCTGTGAAGCTCAGCAGTTTCAATCGCTCGTCCGTCGTGAACTGCTCCGCCTCCGTCCGACCGCACGGAAGGATCGAGAACGCTCCCTCGGGCAGATCGGTCTCCGCCAGGACCTCTCCGATGATCAGCGCGCCGATCGGTGTCGCGCTCGCCGGCTTCAAGACGAACGGACAGCCCACGGCGATCGCCGGCGCCGCCTTGTGCGCCGCGAGATTCAGCGGGAAGTTGAACGGCGAGATGAACGAGCACGGCCCGATCGGCACGCGCTTCCACATCCCGCTGTAGTCCGCCGCCCGCGCGCTGATGTCGAGCGGCACGACCTCTCCCGTCATGCGGACCGACTCCTCCGCCGCGATGCGGAACGTGTCGATCAGCCTCGTCACCTCGCCCCGACTGTCGCGAATCGGCTTGCCGGCTTCCACGCACAACGTCGACGCGAGCTCCT
Source organism: uncultured Planctomycetia bacterium (assembly GCA_964392615.1). Taxonomy (GTDB): domain Bacteria; phylum Planctomycetota; class UBA8108; order UBA8108; family UBA8108; genus CAYMRB01. Next base: position 3,286 of record CAYMRB010000228.1, read on the forward strand.
CGGCACGTGCCGTGAACCGCTCGACACAGTGCTGCAGGATGGCCTGACGCTCGTACGCCCTGAGCTCGCGCATCGGCCGCGCAGCCGCGTCGGCCGCCGCGATCGCCTGATCGATCAGCGCCGGATCAGCCACGCTGACGCGCGTCGCGACCTCGCCCGTGTACTTGTCGATGACGTCCATCTGCCGATCCGTGTGGACCGGCCCCCCTGCCAGGTAGCACGGGTACTTCTCTTCGAGCATGATTCCGAGCCGTTTCGCTGCTTCGTGTTGCTTCGCCCGCCCCGCGTTTTCGACGAGCGGCCAGCTTCGCACGGAATCGCGTCCATGACCACCCGTGGCCGGACGGGGAGGGCACGCGGAGCTGAGCCGCCGCGGCGAAGGGGGTTCGGGGCATGGAGCGCCGAGACGCGGTCGGCTCGAGCTCCGCGCGCACGAGCTGCCCACGATAGACGAGGCCGGCTCGCGCGGCCTCCCGGTCAGCTCGTGCGGAGAATCCCTGGACTCCTCGCCTCGGTGCACGATACTTTTCGCAACGGGTGTGCGCGTCGACCTGGCCGGGATGGCGAAATCGGCAGACGCGGGGGACTTAAAATCCCCTGCCCTCACGGGCGTGCGGGTTCGAATCCCGCTCCCGGCACCAACCTCGACCAGATCGACTCGACCCTCGCGGCGACCGCCGCCCACGTGAACGGCTCGAGGCGTGCCGCCACGTCACCGCTCCCGCGGGCCGGACCGAGCTCGAGCGCGCGAACGATTCCCGCCTCCAGCGCATCGACGAATGCCGGCAGGTCCTCGGCGATCGGTCGGTCGACCGCTTCGAGACGCGGCAGGTCTACCGTGACGAGCGCGTCGCCGACGGCATCCGCGATCACGGTTCGCACTCCCGGCAACGCCGTGCTGACCAGACGGCACCCGCACGCCAGCGCCTCGATGAGCACCAGCGGTAGCCCTTCGAAGAAGCTGGGGAGGACGAAGACGCTGCTTCGCCGCATCGCGTCGGCGAGACCGAGCTGGTCGAGCCTGCCCAGATACCGCACGGGCGCCGACGCCTCGAGGCGCTGTTCGATCTCGCGCGCCTCCTCTCCCGATCCGCTTCCCGCGACGTCGAGCCGCAGACCCGGCACACGACCGGAGGCCGCGAGCCGCTCCACCGCGTCCACGAGCTGCGGCAACCCCTTCGCTCGGCTCAGCTTGCCCGCGTAGAGAAGCCGCGTCGCGTCGGCAGATGCCGCGCGGTCGCCATCCTCATCCTCGTTCTCATCCTCGTTCTCATCCTCGTTCTCATCCTCGTGAAACACGTCCTCTCGATAGCCGGCGCCGACGACGTGGACGCGGCCTCCTTCGATGCCCAGCGCTTCGCCGTAGCGCGCCGCGTGATCGTCGTGCAGCACGGCGATCCCGTCGACGCGCCGGCAGCCACCGCGCACCTCCGGCGCCAGATGCGGGCAGAGCTCCATCTGCCGCAGCCCCGTTCCGTGTCCGTGAAGGACCGTCGGCACCTCGGGCGCGACGTCCTTGATGAGCGCTCCGACGATCCACGCATGGTGCGCATGAATGACGTCGGGACGAAACGCGCTGACCGCTGCGCCGAGTCGACGGCGCCAGATGTCGTGATAGGCGTCGAGGGCCGTCTCGCCGAGATCGCGAAATCGCGTGCTCGGGTACGGCATCACGTCGCTCATACCCGGCACGTTGCAGGGGAGATCGGCGTCGCTCGCTTCGCTCCCGAACGTCACGGCCTCGATGCGCCCGTCGGGCAGCCCGCCGACGCCTTCGGGCGCCGCGTCCGCCGGCGAGCCGACGAGGACGTGCTGCTCGTGACCGGCTCGTCCGGCGTGACGCACGAGCGCGTCGAGCGTGACGCCGCTGCCGGTCAGCAGAGGTCGCTGCGAGAGGACGTGGAGGATGCGCACGGTAAGCTCAGCTCGCGAACATGTTCACCACCAACGCGATGCCGGCGAGCAACATGCCGAACGCCGAGATCCAGAAGAACACGTCCCACACGCGACCGGGCACGAGATTCGGATGGCAGCGTCGATACCGATAGTAGAGCGCGGCTCCCGCGAGCATCGGCAGCATCAACGCCTGCATCACCCCGCTCGCCAACACGAGCGCCTTCGGGTTCCGTCCGACCGTATACACGGCGAGACAGAGGAACGGGAAGAGCACGCTGAAGAACCGCAACCAGCGCGCTCGCTGCGCTTCGGTGCGGACGCCGAACCCGAACACCCGCAACGCGTCCGAGCACACCCTCGCGTGTCCCGCGTTCGCGACGAAGAACGTCGAGTACAACACCGCGAACGCGCCGAACAGGAACAACAGCTGCGCCCACGTTCCGAACACCGGCTCGTACATCACCGCGAGCGTCCGGATCATCTCCGTTCCCTTCGGGTCGAGCCCGAGCCGTCCCAACGTCGCCGCGCCGAGCAAGTAGAACGCGATCGTCGCGAACGTGTAGACGACCATCGAGCACCACGCATCCCATTTCAGCACCTTCAGCCAGCCGCGCGCCCGTTCGACCCACGCCTCGCTGTCGTCGCGCGGTCCCGTGAACCGCGCATAGCCCTTCTCGAGGCACCAGTACGGGTACGCGATCAGCTCGGTCGCACCGACGCCGATGATGCCGAACGTCGCCAGCGCTGTGAAGAGCGGCGCCTTGCCGCTGGCCTCCTCCGCCGGCGTCAACTGGAAGCGGAACCCGCGCCAGAACTCGTCCCACGAGATCGCCCAGGCGCCGCTCGTCTGGAGCATGACGAGATTGACGACCGTGATGATCGTGAACAGGAACACCATCGCCGTCGCGAACGATTGGATCAGGCCGTAGCGACCGAACGCGAGAATCGCCGCCGTCAGCACCGTGATGATCGCCGCCCAGATCACGTCGTCGTGCGTCTCGTCCTTCAAGCTCTGCCGCTTCGTCTCCTCGGCTTCGATCTCGGCAGCGGGACGCGCCGACAAGCCGAGCTCCTTCTCCTTGACGCGTCGTGCGGTCGTCTCGTCGACGAACTCGTTGTACTGCTTGCCCGCTTCCGTCAACGGCGCGCTGATCGACAGAGCCTGCCCGACGCCGCCGACGATGCCTCCGAGCTGCGCGATGCTGACGAAGAACATCAGCAGCCAGTAGAACGACAGCCAATTGCCGCTTCCCCGCACGCGCGGTCCCGGGACATCGTTGAGCCCCGCCATCGCGGTGCGTCCCGAGATGATCGTGTACCGCCCCATCTCGACCTGCGTGAAGACCTTGATCACGCAGCCGATCACGATGAGCCACAGCAGCCAGAACCCCGCCTCGGCTCCCGTGGCCGTTGTCGCGATCAGCTCGCCCGATCCGACGATCGATCCGGCGATGATCAGACCCGGACCGAGGTGACGGAGGATGCCGCCGATCGTCTTCGGCGGTGCGCGAACGTCCTGCGGTTCGCTCGGTGGGGGAGTGGGGGCGTCAGGCATGCTCGTCCCGTTCAGCGTGGTTGCGGAGTCGATGGGTTCGCGGCGATGTCTTCTTCGCTCTCGAGCACGAGCGGAGCGGGGAGGGGCGGCGAACGGAGGATCGCGATCAGCCCGTCGACGTCACGCTGCGTGAAGTTGCCCGTGATCTGTCCGTGTGCCGTGATGGTGCTGCGAATCACCGGCGCCACCAGGACCTGGTCGTCTATGACGATGGCCAGCCGTCGGCCCTCGTTGCGGCGCGTCAGACCGCCGAGGATCTCGGCGCGATCACCGGTCAGCTCGAAAGCCACGGCCGGCTTCATCGAGAACGCGTCGACGGTGCTTCCGACACTGGCGAACGTCGCCTCGAGGCCGGAGGCGGGATCCGTGTCGATGACGAGCTCTTCGCCCTTTGCGTCCGGACCGGTCGAGCCGTCACGCGGCCGACCCGTTCGGACGACGAATCGAGGTGGCGTCGGAAGCGGCGGCAACGGATCGCCGCCAGATCCGGCGCGGGCCCTCTCGGTCCACGCGGCGAGCGCTTCGTCGTACTCGCGCTCCCTCTCGCGGTACCTCGCGTGTTGTTTCTCGCCGTCGTGCTCGGGACCTTCCGCGACGAGGCGGAACGCCAACCGCCCCGTCTTCTGCAGGCAGGCCTTGACCTCGTCGACGAGCTTCGGGTCCTTGTCGCGGATCGACACCTCCAGGCGGTTGCCGCCGATCAGCCGTGTGTGGCTGTGGCGGTAGCCGAACCGGTCGAGTCGTTCGCGGACGGTCCTTTGCACCACCTCACCGAGAGATGCGCTCGGCGCGACGAGGCGGCTCGTGTCGATGCGGTACGTGAGCCGCGTCCCGTCGTCGATCTCGCCAGGGCGACAGCCGCACGTCGACACGACGATGGCGAGAAGAACGGGAACCCACCGAACGACGACCGAGCTCATGGCGACCTCCATACCGCAAGTAGCGGATCATCCTACCGACGGACGGCAGCCGGATACCACGGTTCCTTTCGCAGCTCGGGCGGAGCTTGATCCATCCCACGAGCTGACGCGACAATGTCCCGGCCCGGAACGCGCGACTCTCGCGTGCTCCCTGTCGATTTCGAGGAGGAAGATCATGCGTCGATGCAGCCCGTCGATCAGCGTTCTGTGCTTGCTGGCACTCTCTCTCGTCGCCGGCCCTGTCGTCGCCGGCGAGCTGCGCACCGACACGATCGAGTCGAGGGCGATCAGCCAGGCGGTGAAGCTCAACGTTCTCCTTCCGGACGGCTACGACGACCACCCGGCGCGCCGGTATCCCGTCGTGTACTTGCTCCACGGCTATGGCGGCAACTACGCGGAGTGGCAGCGTGTCGGCGTCGAGGTCGAGTCGAAGGGCCTACCCGTCATCGTCGCGATGCCCGAGGGCGATCAGAGCTTCTGGGTCGATCACCACGGCAAGAAGGATGCGCGCTGGGAGGCCTACATCGTCGGCGAGGTCATTCCGCACGTCGATTCTCGGTACCGCACCCTCGCGCGCCGCGAGAGCCGCGCGGTGTCGGGGCTGTCCATGGGCGGATACGGCGCCGTGATTCTCGGCCTGCGCCACCCCGAGCTCTTCGCCAGCGTCGCGAGTCACAGCGGCGCCGTGGGCATCCTCGCGCGCGATCTCGGCGGCGGTATCGGGAAGCGCATCGCGGAGATCTTCGGCCCGACCGGATCGGACGAGCGGAAGAAGTACGACCCGCTGCAGGTCCTCGACGCGCTCGATGAGGGCAAGCGACCGCACCTCTACATCGACTGCGGCTCGCGCGACTTCCTGCTCGAGTCGAACCGTACGTTCGTGCGCGAGCTGGCCAAGCGCGGCGTCGACTACGAGTACCGCGAAGTGCCCGGCAAGCACGACTTCGCGTATTGGAAGCGCAACGTGCGCTACTCGCTGACCCGGCAGCTCGAAGCGCTCGAGACCGCTGCGGCCGCTGCCAAGAAGAGCGAGCCCGAGGGCGTGCCCGCCGATCCGTACGCGGCGATTCTCGGCACCTGGGCGCTCAAGGTCGTGCTCAACGACAACCCGCTCGACTACGAGATGCGATTCAAGAAGTCAGCCGGCAAGCTCGAGGCCGTCTACGTCAGCCCGCGCAGTGGCGAGTATCCGGCGACGCCCGTCGAGTTCGAGCCAAAAGGACAGGGCGGCAAGCTCACGGTGCGTGTTCCGCGCACGTACGGCGGCGAGAACGTGACCTTCCGCTTCGAGGGCAAGCTCTCGGGCGGCAAGCTCACGGGCAAGCTCATCCCCGAAGGATTCGAGGACCAGGTCGATGGCGCGATCGAGTTCTCTGGTGAACGGAAGAAGGACGCCGGATCGACGACGGAGATCTGACCGCCGGCTGGAGCCATTGCGGAGTTGAGCTGCCGCGGAACGGTCTGCTCCAACTCCGCAGGCATGGGCTGCCGTACGAGCCGTTCTCGAAGGCTGCGGCAGCCAGCCTGGCGATCAGCCCATGCCCTGTTTTCGCAGCGCGGCGAGCCGACCCGCGGCGCCGCCCAGCTTCGTCGTTCCGGTCGCCGGGGCGTGCCCGGGCGCCTGGTTCGCGGCCGGCTGAGGTGTTGGCGGCGGTGCCGCCGCCGCGCCGTCGGATTCGTCAGCCTCGGACGCTTCGGACGCGGGCGTCTCCGGTTCTGTCGCGCCGCCGCCCGCCGCCAGCGCCTTGAGACGCGCAGCAGCCGATTGCACCGATCCCGCCGCCAGGGCGCCGCCGCCAGAGGGCGTCGCGGGGCTCGCTTGCGATGAGGCGGTCGGGGGAGTCGCGAGCTGCGCGTCGCCCGCGCTCGCTGCGACGGCTGCATCGGGTTCGGACGTGTCGTCGGCCGCCTGCGGCCCGTCGCGCTCGGCTGCCTGCGCGCGCAGCCCGCCGAGCTTCGCGGCGATGTTCGCGACCTTCGACGTCCCCTTGCCCGGCGGTTCCGCGTCGCCGGACTTCAAGTTCTTCAGTCGCGCTGTGATTCCCTTGATGCTCGTCTTGACGGCCGGCGCGCTGTCGGCCGGGGCGCTTCGCTCGGTCGACGGTGTCGGCGAGCGCGCGGTCGTGGCGTTGCCGCTCGACGCCGGGCCGTGCTCGTAGCGCGCTTCCATCGCGGCGAGCTCATCGAAGAGCGTCGTCCCCTCCGCGTGTCCCGGGTGGGCCCTGAGAAGCCGATCGACCGCGCGGCGTGCGAGTCCGCAATTGCGATTCGCGATGTGGATCTTCGCCGCCTTGAGGAACTGCTCGACCGCCTTCTGGTGGTCGCCGAGAGCCAGGCACAGCCCGCCGAGGCGATCGACCACGTCCGCAGCGTTCGGATCGCTCACGAGCACGCGGCGACAGCATTCCTCCGCCTCCTGGACGTTGCCGGCGACGACCGCCAGCAGCGCGACCTCCTCCAACCGCTCGGCGGCTTCGGCGCCGCGTCCCATCGAGTCGAGCAGATCGGCCTGCGCCATGCGAGTGCTGACGTCGAACGGCGCCGCGCGCAGCGCGTGCTCGAGCGTCTTCTCGGCCTGGCCGAAATCCTTGCGGCGCGCGGCGAGGTTCGCGTAGCTGCGGAGCTGCCGTCTGCCTTCTTCGCCTCGTCCCAGATCCTCGAGCACCGACGCCAACGCCAGGCGGTGATCGAGGCGATCGTCCAGCGAGATCAGCCTCTCGAGGACGTCGACCAGCTCGTCCGGATCGTCGTCGCGCTCGAGCTGCTTGCGCCAGGCCTCGAGGCATACGATCGCCGCGGCCTTGTCGTCGCGAGCGAGCGCGTCGTCGACCAGCCAGCGACTCGAACGACCATCGCCCGGCTTCAGCTGGACCATCTTGCCGTGGAGGTCGCGAAGCACCTCCGGGTCCTTGATGCGCCGCTTGCCCCCCAGCGCGAGGATGCCGTTGATGTGGTCGATCGCCTTCTGGTGGTTGCCCTGCTGCACGTGCAGCTCGACGAGCTTGACGCGAACCTCGAGGCTGTCGTTGTGCTCGCAGAACATGCTCTGGTACGTTTCCAGAGCGCTCTGCGCGTCTTTGCGCTCGTCGAAGGTCTGCGCCAGGAGCTGGCGTTCTCTCTTCGCGATGTCGTGCTCGCCGCAGTCCTCCGCGAGCTCGACCAGCTTCTCGTGAAACCGCGTCTCGCCGGACAGGAGGTTGCGCATCGACAGGAGCAGGTTCAGCGCCTCGCGCGACGCTCCGCGCTCGCACTTGCGATTCGCGAGCTTGAGGCCGACCGCCAATGCGTCCGAGGCGCGGCGTTGCTGCAGGTGAATCTCGAGCAGCTTCTCGCCGGCGACCTCGTTGTCCGGGCACATCGTGATGACGCGTCGGAGTGCGTTGACCGCGTCGTCGACGCGCAGCTGGCCGAGGCAGCTCGAGCTGTACTCGAGGTACCAGAGCGCGGCCTCCTTCTTGCGGCCGAGCTTGTCGAGCGTCTCTCCGAGCCGCAGCTCGAGATCGAAATCGTTCAGCCCGCGTTCCTTCGCTCGCTGGAACAGTTTCGCCGCCTTGTCGAGCGAGCCCTCCGCGGCGAGGTCGGAACCGAGCTGGAACATCTGAACCGGGTTGATCAGCTCGATCTCGCCCTGACTGACCAGGACCCGGACCATCTTCAGCGCCTCGAAGGAATCGAGACCGGATGCCGCGATGACCTCGGCGACATCCTTGGTGCCGTCGATCGCCCCGAGCACGCGCGTCTCGATAGGATAGACGTCCGGCTCGCGAAAGTAGTGGAAGGTGCCGGGCGTCGCGTAGAACACATCGAGCAGCAGGTCGAAGTGCTCTTCGACGAGGTCCCAGTCACCGAGGCGATGGCACGCCTCGAGGAACAGGTCCTCCGGTTCGCCACGGAGCTCGAAGTAGTCCGAGAGCTCCGCGTCGAAGTCCTCGAGGGTTTCCGCTCCGGAGTGCTGCGTGAAGTGCACGTCCGCGAGCTCCCACGTGAACACGTCGGACACCTCGTCCGCGACGAGCACCTCGATGTATCGCAGCACGTCCTCTTCCGGGACGAGCTCGAGCTCGAGCAAAGCGATGCCGGCCGAGGTGTCGTTCTTCTCGGCGAGCTTCTGGGCGCGCTTCATGTGGCGCGGCGGCACCGTCTCGCACGACAGGATCGCTTCCGTGAGGAGCCCGTGCCCCCGCTCCGCGTCGACGTCGGCGATCGAGCCGGCCAAGCACAAGAAGCTCTTGCGCGCACCGGACGTGTTCGTGACCGTCAGCGTTCCCGTAAGCTGATTGCGCGCGACCGACAGGAACTGTCGGCAGAGCGTACCCGAACTCCGGGACGGCGACGTCTGATCCAAAGTAGCTTCTGCCCGCATGGAGTGGCGTATCCCCGTTCGAGGTGGACGTCGAAGAATAGCATGGGCTGCCCGCGGGGTCGACGTCGGCGGCCTGCGCTCACCGTCCGTGCGGCAGCTCCCTACTCGCTCTTCTTGCGGCAGCTCTCGACGATCTCCCGGTAACGCGGCAGGTCGCGCAGCGCCTCGAGGTCCGGGTCCTTCTCGATGTGGTCCGGATCGTCGAATCCGGCCTGCACCGACGCGTCGAGCGCGTCGAGGGCCTCCTCCGGGTGCTCGCCCAGGGAGTACGCGCACGCGAGGTTGTACAGCGTGAGCTGATCGTTCGGATGGATGCGGCGGGCGATCTCGAAGTAGTGGATCGCGCGCTCGTACTCGCCGAGGAGAAGGAACGCGAACGCGATGTGGTAGTTGCCGTCGAAGTCGAACGGGAACTCGATGAGCACCTTGCGGAACTCCTCGACGGCGCTCCGATAGTCCTTCGACTTCATGAACGCCGTTCCCTGCAGCAGGAACAGGTCGCGCGAGATTTCCGGGCTTTCGAGTGCGCGGCCCGGGAAGCGGTGCTGCAACACGCGCAGGCCGGTGCGGTCCCCGATGTGCGTGAGGAGCGCCTTTGCCGCGGCGTACTTCACGAGCACGCTCTTCTCGAGCTCGTCATCGACGATGATCGCGCGCAGCGTCGGAATCGCTGCTTCCCCCGCCGCCCGCGCGTACTGGAACACCTTGCGCCGGCGCGCCGCGAACGGCAGCGACGAGTAATCGCGGAAGTGAATGCCGACTCGAGCGTACGTGCGCGGACTGATACGCCACCGCAGCAGATCTTCGAGGAACGCGTGCTCGTACGACGTGCCGGCCGTCGAGCGCGTGCGCTGGAGCGCCGCGAGCCCGCGTGCCCCCAGGCGGTACAGCTCGAGCGCAGCGCGCTCGCGGACGACCGCCTCGCCGCCGAGAGAGGCGACGATGCGCACGACGTGACGGTCGAGAATGTCGCGGGCGCGACGGGCGACGTTCGCCGGTACGGGGCGCACGGTCCCGTCGGTGCCGTCCGCGGACGCGCGGTCGATCGCGATGACCCAGAGCGGGGCGAGGTGGAAACGCTCGCGCTCGAATGCCGCGCCCTCCGGGAACAGGCGCTCCGAGTCCTGCTCGAGGATCGCGTCGAGATGCGCCGCGAGGAGACTGTCGTAGAGCACTCCGACCACCGATCGCAGGTCGCTCTCCGCCGTGGCTCCTTGCAGCGGCAGGCCCTCGCGACGCGCGGCCAGAGCCGCGAGGGCTGGCCGGCCGATACGGTCGAGTTGAGCCAGAATCACGTCGATGCGCGGCTCGCGCTCCTCGAGCCGCGTCTCGAGGTCCTTGCGCCGCAGCACGCTGATCTCGCTCAATGACCGCACGAGGCTCGTCTCCATCGACGCGAGTCGCGCGAGACGCTCGTACGCGGTCGCCTTCTCGTCGAACTCGTCGACCGACGCGCGGACTTCCGCGAGCTGGCGAGTGAGCGCCGCGAGAGCGCGCGTCTCCGCCGGCGTCAACGACTCGCCGGGGCCGAGTGCCGCGCGGCGACTCTCGAGCCGGCGGTGGTCGAACCAGACGCGAAGCTTGTCCTCGAAGTCGGGGATCTTCGCCTTCCACGCCGCGACGCGGGAGCGCAGCGCTTCGAGCTCGGCCATCTCGCTATGCTGGCGGCGCAGCTCCTCGAGCTCGAAGCGGTCGAGCTGCAGAGCGCGGTACTCCGATTCGAGGTGGTCGAGGAATCCCACGAGCAGCCCGTCGAGGAGGCGGTCGATGACGAACCAGCGCGTGCCGTCCGCCTTGTCGAGGGCTCGAGCGAGCGGCACGAGGGCGCTCTCGCCGGCCTTGCGAATCTCCCCGGCAGCTCGCGTGGACGTGAACGGGTCGTCCGAGTGGAGCGCCTCGAGCCAGCGATCGATGGACTCGTCCGCGCGCGTGGTCATCGCCAGCGCACAGAAGAGGAGTGTCCAGCCGCAGCGCACTGCCGTCAGCCCTACCCGGGCGTTTCGCGGTCTCCTACCAGTTGGTTGAAAAAGGCAATCCGGCCCGATGGCGGCCATTTCGCCCTCACGCTCGGAGCCCTTTTTCAACGGACTGTTACGGAGCCGATTCATGCTCTTGAGTCTAACCACCCGACAGCAGCAGATCGCCGGCGACTTCGTCGGGAAGCTCCGTCTTCGCGAGGAGCTCGTCGCGGTCGAGCGCGTAGAGCGGCGAGATCTCGACGGCGGAGGCGTCGGAGTCGATTCGCGCGCCCGAGTCGCGCAGCCACTTCGCGTACAGGCGTGACAGGTCGCGCTGCGCCGTCTGCGGCGAGCTCACGCCGCCCGGCTTCTTGACCGGGGAGAACTCCTCGGCGCGGTCGACCGCGTAGACCCGGTTCGTCTTCGCGAACCAGAGGGCGTCGAACAGGAAGCAGCGGAACTCGACGCAATTGGGCTCGGTGGGTCGGACGCGGCGGGACTTGCGGTCGATGCACTCCTCGGTCTTCTCGAGCGCGTGGAACGGAAGCTGCGCGCGCTCTTTGACCAGTCGCCGCAGGAACTCCAAGCTGAACAGATGCACCGCCATATTGCCCGCCCCGAACGCCAGGCGGCCGTCCTCGAGCGTGCGGGCGTTCTCCTCGTCCGGCAGCTGGGAGTACTCGACGACGCCGGTTGCGCTGCCCGACTTGCAGAAGATGCCGAGCTCCTCGCCGGGGCCGAGCCGCTCGATCGCCTTCGACGACACCTCGACTCCCGACAGCACGTGCTGGCCGATGAAGACCGGATTCGCGATGTCGACCAGCGCGTTGTCGACCTGGAAGAAGAAGAGGTGCTCGACGCCGCCGCCGGCCAGCTCGTCGAGTCGGGCGTCGTCCAGGAGCGCCTCGAGGACGCCTCCGTGCCCGTCCGGTCGCATCGCGAGGCGGCCGGGATCCGTCAGCACGAGCTTGCCCCGTCGATCGACGAGCGGCAGGAGCGGCTGGGGGAGGAAGCGCACCGATGAGGCGTTGAGCCCGAAGTAATTGTGCTCCCGGAAGTGCTCCGTCACCGCGTCGTGCGAGCACGGGTGCGTGACGATATGCCACGGCACCGAGGTCTTGTGGCGGCGTTTCAGCGCGCGGATGCGCTCGGCGTGGAGCTGGAACAGGCTCTTGCCGCTGACCGGCCCGACCGGGAGCAGCCCGGCGGGCTCGCACAGCGGGCCGACGCCTTCGCCGCCCGCCAGCATGATCAGAGCGACCTTGCCCGCTGCCAGCGCCTCTTCGCCGGCCAGCCGGCTCGTCTCCCACTCGGCCGTCGAGCCCTGCGTCGGCAGCTCGTGGAGCGCGGCCGGGCTCAGGACGCGCTGCTCGACCTCCTGCCCGCCGGCGCGCACGTGCTGGTGGATCAGGCGCTGGACGAGCTGGAAGCTGATCGACTGCACGTCGGAGATCAGCTGCCTGCGGACGTCGGCATCGAGGTCGTCCCAGTCCGCGAACAGATGCGCCTGGCCCGCCTCGCGCGCCTTCGCGACGCAAACTCTGTCGGCCTCGGAGTTGACCTTGATCATGTCGTCGAAACGTCCACCCAAGCTGCTGCTGGCCGGAACCCCGGATTCTAGAACCGGTTCCGGAAACCGTCAATCGAGAACTCGCGGCGGTCAGGTCCCCTCCCAAGGGTTCGGCTGCTGGCGGCGTCCGCATGAGCCGTTAGAATGGGCCGCCCGGCGCCGATTTCTACTTCGAGCTCGATTCCGCCGCCGATCCCGACCCCGACTCCGCCGCCGACTCCGACTCCGACTCCGACTCCGACTCCGACTCCGACTCCGCCTCCGACTCCGACTCCGACTCCGACACCGACTCCGACACCGACACCGACTCCGACACCGACACC
>CAYMRB010000229.1:0-15859 GCA_964392615.1 uncultured Planctomycetia bacterium
CGATCTGAACCTCCGTAGCCGAGCCGAGGTAGAAGGCTGCGAGGCCGATCCCGAAACCCCCTGCCCCGATCAGGTCGTAGCCGCGGAGCGTGAGGACATCGGGGGCGCGCAGGGCGCGAAAACGCAGGCGGCGGACCCAGAGAAGCCAGGCCATCACGACGGGCACGAAGAGCATATGCCCAGCGTCGCGGTTGGTCGCTGCCTCAAAGAACGATTCCCAGGCCGAAAACGTCAGGCCGACGGCGAAGATCGCCGCAGCAAGTGTCAACAAGATGTGCTCGGCACCCCACACACCGCGGGGCCGCCGGAAGCTCAATAGAGACATGGCCCAATTTCCCCCGACTGCCGGAAGCGCGAATCCCTCTTCTCGAGACCCTGGGACCTCAAGACACCATCCGGATACCCTGATACCTCTTTCACGTCGAAGCTTCGCCGATGGTCGGTGTGGAAGTCAACGGTGGATTTGCGGGGCGTTCTCCACGGATCGGCGCTCGAAATCGGCCGGCCGTGTAGAGAGCGAGAGCCTATCGCTTCCGCGTCCGTCTGGCCGCAGGCAGCGGCGTCGAACGCCTGCCGAAGAGGCGGCTGCCTCGCGGCGCAGGTGGCACGATCTGGCCACGACGCTCTTGCGGCTCAACCGCCTCGACGAGGCGGTCGACGACAGTCGCGCCGCGCGGCACGATCGCGTCGGAGGCGACGAGAGAGCGGGCGACGATGGCGCCGGGCTCGACGCGAGCGCCGCGCAACACGACAGCGTCGTGGAGGCGGGCGTCCGGCGAGACGTCGGCGCCGGGTTCGACGAGTGCAAAGGAGGACCAGCCGTCTTCAGCGAACGCGCCGACATCGGGACCTGCGGCCGACGCGGCTACATGTGGAACGTCCGGTGGGCCGTCGCGGTGCGGGCTCTCGCCGGCAGCTCCGACGGCCGCCTCCGCATACAGGAGGCGAAGCGTGCGCAAGTACGCGGAGAGCGTGCGGATGCTATGCGTGGTCGTGTGAGTGCGCAGTGTGTCGACGCGGCAACCGGAGTCAGCAGCGACGATCTTGGCCAGGGCCTGTTCCTTGAGGTCGCAGTAGCCGCGATCCGGCACGACGTCGAGGCTCGCGCGGCGCACAGCGATCAGGTCGGTAGCGTGTCCGTGCGGCGCGACGAGGAGTCCGACGTCGCCGTCGCGCTCGATGAGCTCGCGCAGAGCGCTGGCGCAGTCCGGATCGGGGACCTGGCTCGCCGATGCGACGATCACTCTCGCGTCGGGAGGGAGGTCGGCGGTGAGGTCTTTCAGGATTCCTGCGGTGCCGCGGTGGGAGTGCGGTGCGATCTCGACGGAGATCGGCAGGCGGGGGCGCGCCTGGACGCTCGTACCCGTTTCGGCCCGCGCGCCGTCGACCGGCTCGACCCAGGCAGCCGCCGAGTCCGCCGTGCGGGAGTCCGCGACGACGAGTCGGACTTCCACACCGCCGCGCGCGGCGGCCGGGAGAAGACCCTCGGCGAGCTCCCTCCACGTGTCGAGTACGACACGCCCACGCCCGGCGGGAAGGGTCCACTCGGGACGTCGGCAACTGGGCCGCATCGAGTCGGGCCGCGGCGCCGCGTCGTCGATCAGGACAAGCAAGACCGACCCGCGGTCGCGCGATCGAGCGTCGAGTGAAATCCCTGGGCGGTTGATGACCACGCCACTCACACCATTTTACGACAGACCCGCGTCCCGGCACTCTCACCTGTGCCCGGACCGATAAGGAGGATAGGTGCTGCAGGAGGGGCGTGTCAAGAGGCGGCAAAGAAAGCGAGAGGAACGAGATAGGGCGTTTGGGCTTTGTTCGAAAGGTCTGACTTTTCCGGAATTTGGAATTGATGGTGGTCCGCCAATTGGGCTATCCTCGGTCCCCGGAATTTGGAGGCCTAGTATCAACGTGGCTGCTCGAAGGGTTTTCGGCGGTTGAAGGCTCGTGGCCGGCAGCTTTGACGAGGTTGGAGGAACACGCAATGAAGTGTGTTAAGTTACTCGTCGGTGTCCTAGCTCTGGTGCTGTTCAGCACCAAGGCGGAGGCCGGCGCTCTCGAGATCTTCTTGGACGATGGCGTCGGAGGCACCGTTCTGCTTTCCGACAACGGTGCGTCAGACCTTGACGGCACAACCGGGTTCATGACGGTCGTCAATCAGACCATCGGCGACTACAACGTCAGAGTGACGTTCGTGTCGAGCTCGTCGCCGGCCGGCCTGCCCCAGGCTCTGACGCTCAACGTCCGCATCGAGCGAACGGGGACGAGTACTGCCTCGACGGGACTGACGGTTCGAGCGTCGGACATCGACTACGCTCTGCCCAACCCGACGTCGGCTCACACGGCGATCACCGTTCAGAACGGAACCGTCGCTGCGAGCACCGTCGATCTCGCGACCTACTACGACGAGAACAACGTCGCGGGCGCGATGACCAACGGGCTCAACTCTCTCTCCGGGCTCGCGCCGACGCACGGCTCGGGCGAGTACACGGGCACGATCACCGACAACTCTCCCGTGTCGCTCACGCTCGTCGGGACCTGGAACACGGCTTCCATCGGAACGCAGCAGTTCGACATGCAGGTCGCGATTCCCGAGCCCGGCAGCCTCCTGATGCTGAGTGGCATCTTGGCTGGCATGGGCGGGGTCGTGGCCCTGAGGAGACGCCGTCAGGCCAAGTAAGCCTCAACAAGTGGGGACAAGGCTGGTATAAACAGCCTGGAGAGCGCCCGTCTGCCGAGAGTCCTGGTGGACGGGCGCCCTTTTTTTGAAGAGCAGCGTCGCTGATAAGGCATGTCTCGGGGTACTAAGATCGTTTGGTCGGCCGTCCTGGCAGGCGGCAGTGTGGTGATCGCAGGTGGGATCCTGTTCTGGCCGACGATCGACTTGCTCGTGCGGTACTGGGCGTCCCAGGATGACTATTCCCACGCCTTTCTCATCCCGGTCGTATCCGTGGCGCTCGTCTTTCGCGCCAGAAGTCGACTGTCGGTGCAGGGCCGCCCGTCGTGGGGTGGGCTGGTCTGCGTCGGGATCGCCTTGGCCGGGTTCCTGTACGGGGCGCATATCGGTATACACACGATTCAGCGCGCTGCCATGTGGGCAGCGCTTGCCGGCGCGTGTTGGTTCGTGCTCGGTTGGCCGACGCTGAGGCGGCTGTCGTTCCCGGTCCTGTTTCTTCTCCTGGCCATTCCGCTGCCGTCGCTGTACTTGACGACCCTGCGCTTGGAGCTGAAGGAAGTTGCCACGCAGTTGTCCGCGGAGGCGCTCGTGACCGCTGGTTACCCGGCGGTCCAGGACGGCAACGTTCTCGTTGTCGCGGGGCGTCGCTTCGAGGTCGTCGACGCGTGTAGCGGTATTCGCTCGCTGATGGCTTTGACGACGGCGGCCGTGTTTCTCGCCTACGTGTTGCGGGCGGGGCTTGGCAAGGGCGCGACCCTCGTTCTGAGCGCAGTGCCCGTCACGGTCTTCGTCAACGTCGTTCGCATCATCGTCATAGCCGTCGCGGCCGTCAGCTGGGATGTCGATCTCGTGGCCGAGCCCGCGCACACGATCATCGGGGTCACCGTGGCGGTCTCGGGCTTCCTCATTCTGTGGGGCCTTCTGGGTCTTCTGGACTGGGTGTTCCGGCGTGACGCGGATGCCGACGATGACGACGCGATAGTTGTGAGGCCGTGATGACTGTAGCGAGCCGACTGGCGATCGTGGCGAGCCTCTTCTTCGGGGCGGTCTGCATTCGTGCCGTCGTGCAGAAGCCGGATCCGACGCGCGAGGACCAGTCGCTGCGTCGGCCGTTCTCCGAGTTTCCGATCGACGTGTTCGGTGCCGGTTGGATCGGACGTGACGAGCCGTTGCCCGATCGGGTGATCCGCATCGCGCGCGTTTCCGAGCACCTGTTTCGGCACTACGAGTACGAACGTTTCAGCGTCATCTTCTACGCGGGTTTGGTCACCGGCGATTCTGTCGAGGGCGGCGTTCACCACCCGGAGTTGTGCTTCACGCGGCAAGGCCAGCGTATCGTCGAGCGTGCGGTCATCCCGCTGCCTGCGTCCGGTCTCGAGCCGACGCCGCTGGTCAACGAATTCCGGTGGACTGCGGGG
Source organism: uncultured Planctomycetia bacterium (assembly GCA_964392615.1). Taxonomy (GTDB): domain Bacteria; phylum Planctomycetota; class UBA8108; order UBA8108; family UBA8108; genus CAYMRB01. Next base: position 4,096 of record CAYMRB010000229.1, read on the forward strand.
GGGGCGGGCCAGAGCTACAGTCTGTCCACGTTCTACTACGAAGGGCGTTTTCACCCCGACCCGAAACTGCTGCGGAAGCGCCTGTCCGTGTCGGATATCTCGTCCTACACAGGCATCATTCTCGCCGGCGACTACGTTGGAACTCCCGCCGAGACTCGTGCGGTGTACACGGACATGTTGAGCCGCGCGCTGCCCATCCTGGTCGAGTTCTTGCCGAAGTAGGAGCTGTCTCCTCTCGGTGGCTGCCCTGTCGGGGCGTCGGGGCCGCCAAAGCTCCCTTTTCTCCTTGATCTATGCGGGTGGCTCGTGTTTCATCGGGCCCGAGGAGGGGGGTGGTTGTCTGCCGCGCCCTTCAACGCATCTTCTCAACTGTAGTGTACTTTGACGAGGCCTAATCGGTGAAGGTCCGCTTGGTCATCTTCCTCTTGGTAGTCACCGGACTCGGAGGAGGTGTTTGGTATGTAATGCGCAACTCGCGCAGCAATCGCGTTCGCACTTGGCGCGAGCTCTCGCACTACTTCCTCCGGGACGTCAGAGACCTCGACCGGGCCGAGGAGTTTGCCGACCGGGTCCTCGCGGTCATGCCAGAAGCGAGCGATGACCGCCTGCTGAAGGCTCGGATCCTCGAGCAGAAGGGCACGCCCGAGAGCCTCCGAAGCGCGCTCGCTACCTACGACGAGATCATCGCGAAGCACGGCGAGCGTTCGCCGTTGCTTTATCTGCACAAGTCCCGCGTCTTTCGAACGCTCGGTCGGTTCGATGACGCTCGCGCTGCGGCCTTTCGCGTCGTGCAGAGTTTTCCGTTCGACGCATCGATGGATATGGGGCGGACCGCGCTATCAGCTCTCGCGCCGTACGAGGCGCTGGCCCACTTCACACAGGCGCGTGAGGAGTTCGCTGGTACGTCTTCACGACAACGAGCGAGCGCCGACGAGGCCATTGCGGCGGCCACGCATACGATGCTGACGACACTCGAGCGTCAAGTGCGAGATGAGTCGGACTCGCAGCTTCGAGAAGCCGTCGACGCTCTGCGGACGCAATGCCGTGAGCGCCTCGACGGGGCGCGGGATGAGCTGCTGTCCATCCCCGAGGTTTGGCGCGAGCGTGAGGTCGTCCGCGTATGGCTCGCGCGTCTGGCGGAGCGCCGCAACCAGGTTCGGGCGCCCGGCGAAACGCCATGTCTCGACGCCGCGAAGGAGATCGAGAAACACATCAGGGCCGCCGAGGGGCAGCTGGTCAGCGCGGCGCTTCATGCGCGGATCGGCAGGCTCTTCCTGCTCGCCGCTGCGACCGAGGTGTCAGAAGACGCGGCCAAGGTACGCCTTCGCGCTGAAGCGCTATCACACTTCGAGCAGGCGCTCGGGAGTCGAACGGCAGGCGACAGCCGAGGCATACTCAGTGGATCTCTGACGGCGACAGCCGAGGTCCCGGACGATCTCGACGCCGCTCGGCGCGATCCCGAGCTGAAGGCGCGGCGCGAGCACGTCCGTGCGCTGTTGGCCATCACTCAGGCGCACCTCGACGCGGATCTGGCCCGAGCGGTCATCGAGGATCCGCCGGCGGCGGAGAGCGCCGATGGCTTCGAGCTCAAGCTGGCACGGCGGGTCGGAGACGCAGCGACCGTAGCGCCGGATGCGGCCGTCGCGAGCGTGTTCCGGTTGTTGCAGGCCATCGCCTGGCTGAACGTGGATTCCCACGACCGAGCGCGACAGCTGATCGACGCGTACATCGCGTCACAGGAAGAGGGCCAGCGAGCGCAGGCTTGCGTGGAACTCGCGCGCGTCTGTCAACGCCACGCGCCGGGCACGGACATCGTCTTCCAGCTGCTCGATCGGCTCCCTGCCGAGGGGGCTGGTCCTGTCGATTACCTGACGCAGCGGTTGGCCGTGTTGGACGTGGCGCGCCGTACGCTGCCCGATCCCGAGATGGCACGGTCCCGACTCGAGCGGGATCTTCAGGCCGCAGCTGATGCGGTGACCGAGCCGAACGACCGGCTCGCGGTGCTGCGCTTCTTCCGCTCGCTTCACGGCGCCGGAGAGGCGGCGCGATTGGCGAGCAAGATGCTCGCTGAGCGGCCAGCTGACGCCGGGCTGCGCGCGGTCCTGGCCGACCTCCTCGTGCGACACGCGCAGGAGCAGGCCGACGAGGACGAACGAAACGCCCGTCTCGAAGAGGCGCTGGGCGAGTACGCGCGTCTGTTCGTGACGAGTCCGTTGGTTTCCGCGCCGCAGCGCTCGCGTGTCGCCGCCATCGCGGCCTACCTGGCGGCGAGCGGCGTCGAGATCGACCTCTCCAAGGCGGCTCCTGCGGCTCTCCCAGGACTGCCGGAAGCTCTCCGTCAGCCCCTCGCGACAGCTACGGAGGCGACGTTCCTCGGCCGGCCTGTCGAGGCCGTGGCCGCGCTCGAGGGCGTGCCTGCCGAGCTCCCGCCGTTCGGGCACTATCTGATCGGCGTCTGTCGGATCGCAATCGGTCGTGAGATGGAGGCAGAAGCCGCGCGCGCGGACACGCCCACGGACCCGGACGTCGCCGTGAAGGCAGCAGCCGAGGTCGACAAGGCTCGCCAGGCGTTCGAAGCGGCGGGGGACTATGCGCCGGCCCGTCTCGAGCTGCTCCATCTTGAGCTCCAGGCGCTCGAGCGGACGGCGCCCGTTCCGCCCGCCCTTGCTGCGCAAGTCGCGAGTCTCGCGACGCAGGATGCCGCCAGCTACCATGCGCACTGGTTGTCGGCGCTCGTGGAGCAGCAGCGCTTCCGAAGCCTGCGGGCGAACGACCAGCCGACGGTGGAGGTTCGTGCCCGTCTCCGCGCCGCCCTCGAGGCGACGATCGAGCGTTCTCCGGTGTTTCTGCTCGCCTACCAGGTGCTTGCGGAGACGTACGTGGTCGACGTCGGCTCGACCAAGGCGAACGTCGGCGAGAAGGCGGCGGCGGATTGGAACTCGGCCGTCAACGTACTGAAGTCCTGCCCGAACCCCATGGCACCTCAGCTCGCGCGGATCGCGGGCTATCTGGCAGCGAGCGGCCAGCGGAGCGAAGCTCGCGTGTATCGACAGGCCGTGGCGCTCCTTGCGCCGAGTCCGCAGTCCCTGGCGGATCTGGTCGCCAGCTACGTGCGAAGCGGTGAACTCGTCCTCGCCATGCAGCTTCTCGGCGACGAGTACGAGCCGCCCAAGCGATTGACCGTCGACCAGCAGGCGGCACAGCAAGCCTGGGTTCGCCGGATGCTCGGTTTCGTCGAGGCGGCCCGCCGCCCGCCGATGTCGCTAGGTCACGCCTTGGTTCGCGAGCTGCGCGAGGCCGAGTCGCCGGAGGCGGTCATCTCCCTGCTGACCGCGTCGGTCGCGTCGGTGGAGGGCTTCGAATCGCACCGGCTGTTCTTGCTCGGTGAGGTCTATGCCGCCCGCAGCCAGTCTTCCGAGACTCGCTCGCCGGAGACGGAGAGGCGCGTTCTGGAGTACTACCGAGGCTCCCTCGCGGCCTTCGAGGCGGCTGGCTCCGAGATTCCCATGGTCGTGCTGAACAATCTGACCTGGAAGCTGTGTCAGAGCGAGGTCGAGCAGGACCTGCAGGAGGCGCTCGGATTGGCGATTCAGCTGACAGAGAGGGGCCGAGGTTCGTCTCTCGAGCACGCGTTCACCGACACGTACGCGTGGGCGCTGTTCAAGGCCGGCCGGGAGGAGGAGGCACGGCAGGCACGGGACGTGCTGAGGGAGCTCCTCCGCAAGCATCCGCTGCCAGAATACCGCTATCATCTGGCCGTGGTCTCGTTTACGCTCGAAGAGTACGACGAGGCATACAGCGAGGTGCAGAAGGCGCTCGAGAGCGGCATCGAGTTCGATGGCCGCGATGAGGCGACTTTGCTCTTCGGGAAGACTCGCGCGAAGATGGCCGAGGACGGGTCAGAGGCGGCGGCTAGCAACGGTTCCTGACGGATTCCCATGACTTTCAAGTTCTTCGCACATCGCCTGAAGCGCATGTTGGGGCGACCACCCGAGCTCCTCTATGCGGTGACACGGCATTGGCTGATCGTCGGCCTGTTGACGGCGGCAGGTGCCATCGTGCTGTGGGCCGACCGGGTGTCCTCGCCGGTGATCTACGAAGGGCGTGCGCAGCTTCTGGTGAGCCCCAACGACCTGCTCATGCAGCGACTGGCACCGGAGAGCGCGGGCATGGGGCGCAGCCGGGACCAGTTCAAGCGCTTCATGAACGCCCAGGCTTCGCTTCTCTCGAGCCACTCCGTGCTGCGGAAGATGTTCGGGAAGCTCGAAGAGGACGGCGTCAGCCTGCCGTCGCCGAAGTACGAGCAGGAAAGCGAGGCCGGCGTCGCCCGGTACGTCAGCTCGGCCAAGCGACGTCTGTCGGAAGTCCTTCGCTTCGACGCGCCCGATTCCGAGCTCGGCGCGCGGGAGGTCGCCCTCGACCGCGCCACGAGCGGCTTTCGGCGCCGTTCCCGCATCGAGTACGACTCGGCCGGAAACAGCATCAACCTCTTCGTGTACGGGGTCGAGCACAAGCGTATCGAGAGCGAACTGCTCAACTGGATCGGTGCGTTCGTCCAGCACGCCTCAGACGTGTCCCAGACGAGCTGGAAGCCGTTCCTGGAGAGCCGCTCCTTGCATTATGGAAACGCCGTGGATACGGCGCAGACCGACGTCGACGCGTTCAGGGAGCTTAACCTTGACGTATCCGAGTCGGCGCTCGTGTTCGTCGAGCATCAGATCGCCCAGCTTCTGGCCCCGTCGCGAGCCGCGATAGATCCGGAAGTGAACCAATTGAACGGCGAGAAGCTCCGGCTCGAGCTCGAGCTCGCCGCGTTCGAGGAGCGTGGCGTCCCCGAGACGAGCCGCGAGTACAGAACCAGCCAGCGCCTGTTGACGACCATCCAGGAGCGGCTGGCTGCGCGCGGCGCAGGCGGTACGGCGAACGGCTCGGAGGGCCAGCTCGAGAAGAAGCGGGAAGCGGTGACCGAGCAGCTGATGGCACTGTTGCTCAGGAAGGCGGAGCTCAAGGAGCAGCTGGAGAGCCTCTCCCGATTGCGCGCGAAGCTCGATCGGGCCGAGGAGCAGCGCGAGAAGTTCGCGCACCTGACTCAGGAGTCGCTGGATATCCTGGAGTCGAACAAGGTGGTGGTGGTCCAGGTCAGCGATCCGCCGACCGTCTCGGCCGCTCCCTACAACTTCCACCCTGGCCGCGACGTTCTTCGCGGTGCGGCGGGCGGGTTCGGACTGGGAGTGCTGCTGGCCTTCCTTCTCGAGATCCTCTGCGCCAAGGTTCGCTTCCGCCACGACATTACAGACGACTTCGGGCTCAAGGTCGTGACCGTCTTGCCCAGGTGACGATCCGTTCAGCTCATTGAGGGAATAGCATGTCCGACAAGGCAGCCCACAAGTCCTCGAAGCGCCCCGCAGGCAGGAAGAGCCGCGAGTTGGTTCGAGCCCGGTCCGGCGATAACGCCACGCTACTCGATTTGGTCCGTCAGGGTACGTTGACGCTGCCCCGCTCGTGCATCGAGCAGAAGGACTTCGTTCGTATACTCCGCCGCGCCGCTCTCGATTCGCAGTACGCGGAGAAAGTCTGCCACTTCCGCGACTCCGTGATACGATCCGGCCGCAGAGCCGGGCGCGCCGGTGAGGCGCTCACCATCGCATTGAGCGGGGCCGAGCATCACGAAGGGACGAGTTCTCTGGCCTTGCTGCTGGCGCTCTCGTTGGGAGCGAGCCCGCACAACCGGGTCGCGTTTCTGGACGGTCGGCTCAACGTCCAGCGCTTCAACGCGCTGTCACACGTGTTGTCGCTGTCGAGGAACGGGGTCTCGTTGAAGAAGGGGGTAAGTCAGCTGGGAGGGTACTTCAACGAGGCGTACCCGAACGTCTACTTCCTCAAGCAGACCGGTGAGGAGAAGAGCCTCGCATTCTTCTCCGACGAAGAGCTGGCAGCTTGCTTCGAGAGCCTTCGCAAGACGTTCAACTACATCGTCATCGATTTGCCGCCGCTGCTGGGGGAGTCCTGCAATCTCTACGTCACGCCCCTGGCAGACCTCTTCTACCTGGTCGTGTCCGCGGGGAAGACCCGTCTCGCGAACATCGACAAGTGTATGGAGGCCGCCGAAGAGATGGAGGTCGACATCTCCGGCGTCGTCGTGAATCGGCAGCGGCTGCCGCGGTGGTCACGGTTCCTCTGGCGAGACTACTTCGTGTAGCTGTGGAGTGAACCGTGACGAGCGACAGCGGAGGCGCCTATGGCGGGGCAGGCGCGGTGGGGAACGAATGTTCCGAACATTCGAGATGGTATGTACTTCGAACGCGAAGCCATCAAGAGAAGCTCGTCGCGGCGTTCCTCTCGGGATCGGGAGTCGAGAACTACCTGCCTCTGACTCGGCGAGTGGGCTATCGAGGGAGGAACAAGGCCATCGTCCGCGAGCCGCTGTTTCCCGGCTATCTGTTCCTTCGGGGTGAGGCAGAGCAGGCGTTCTTGGCCGACCGCAATCCTCGCGTCGCGCAGCTGATCCACGTCGCCGATCAGGCACGGCTCGAGTGGGAGCTGCGGAACATTCGCCTCGCGGAGTCGCGCGGCGCCGAGTTTGCACCGCGTTCCTATCTGGCGGAGGGCTCTCGGGTCGAAGTCCGTTGTGGGCCGTTCAAGGGAGTTCAGGGGTACGTCGATCGCGTGACGAACGCGAACGAGATCGTTCTTCAGGTCGAGACGTTCTGGCGCGGCGCGACGTTGAGAATCGAGCGAGATCTTCTCGAGCCGATCGAGCCTGCCTCTCGGCGTTGCAGTTGAGGCACTGTCCTCGTTCGGGGCCGTCGGCGTTCCGAGTGGAGCGGAAACGAACGGACGCCGAACTCCGTCGCGCACTCACCGTCATTGTTCGCGCCCGGCCGCGTGATATCATCGACGTGCGCGAGGGAGGGCGGCGAGACAGCCGCATCCGCCTCCTCCGGGCCGACCGAGATCGCCCGGCTTTCGCGATCGGTTGGCGGGGTGCGAGCGGATGTCTGATTCAAGAGAGCCGATTCCCGAGGCCAGTATCGCTGCTCTGGCGAGAAGCTACTTCAATGAAGCGTCGCGATACGGCTTCTGTCACGCCGACTACGTACGGTTCGTCACCGAGATTCTCGATCTCCTGATACAGAATCACGAGAATCTGGACGGATCAGCAACCCGACGCTCGGAGGAGTTGAAGAAGGCGTGTCACTCGGTCGTCGATTCCGGCCCGGTCGAGCTGCCGTGTCGAGGCGAACTCGTCACGGTTCGCGCATTCGACGCGGATTCGGACTCGGCACTCGTCAGTCGGTGGGTGCAGGACGAACGAGGCCGCTATTTTCTTCTCTCCAGCGCGAGCGCCAGCGTGGCGACGTGGCCGGAGTTGGCCAAGGACCCGTCCGCCGTTCTCGGGACCATCACGACGCCGGACGACTCGCCGATCGGCGTGTTGGCGTATCTCGACTACCACCCAGGCCGGCGGAAGGCCGAGTTGCGCAAGTTGATCGGCGAGCCGTCGATGCGCGGCAAGGGGCTGGCACGAGAGGCCACGCAGATCTGGATTCGCTACGGAATCTCCGCCTTGGGGCTGGCGAAGATCTACTTGAGCACGTTGGACTCGAACATCCGCAATCTACGGCTCAACGAAGACCTCGGCTTCAAGGTCGAGGGGCTGCTGCGGAACGAGGTCTTCTTCGACGGTCGCTATCACGATGTGTTGCGTATGGGGCTCTGGGCCGGGCCGCGCGATTCATGACGATCGCGGCGGCTCCCCGAGGTGCTCGACGGCGTCGTCGTCGGCTGCGCGACCTGACAGGTAGGATTCGAACAGCTCCGCCAATCGCTGGCCTTCGCGAGCGGTGTCGAATTCCCGCTCGACACGCGCGCGCCCGACCTCTCCGAAACTCTGCCTGAGGTCGGTGTCCGACAGCAGCTTGTCCATTTGGCGGACAAGTGCGTCCACGTCCCCGGGTGCGACCAGGAAGCCGTTGACCTCGTCTTCCACCAGTTCCGCGTTTCCACCCACGCGCGTGGCGATCACGGGCACTCCGGAGGCCAGGGCTTCCATCAGCACTACAGGGACACCTTCAGCGAAGCTCGGCAGGACGAACACGTCCGTGCTGGCGAGGAAGTCTCGGACCTCCGACTGCGATCGATAGCCGTGGAATGTCGTCTCCTCCGCGATGCCGAGCTCCTTCGCCGTGCTCTCTAGCTCCTGTCGTTCGGGCCCGTCGCCGACCACGTCGAGCTGCACTTCCGGTCGACTCCGTCGCAGCCGGGCGACGGCCTCAAAAAGTACGCGTATTCCCTTCACCGACGCGAGCCGCCCGACGAAGAGAAGCCGGCGTCCCTGGCCTCGATGCTCGACGAGCCGGTAACGGGCGGGCTCGACTCCGCAATGGACGATGTGGAGCCGAGGCCAGGATTCGACCGGCGCGAAGAGCATCACCTGGCTGCGGCAGAAGTGGCTGATGCAGGATACGAACAGCGCCCGACTCGCCTTCACGCCGATACGCCACCGCTCGGGTTCGAAGAAGATCCCCGGGCCGTGAATCGTGAAGCTGAACGAGAATCCCCCGAGTTCGGCGGCCAACATGGCGACGGTGCAGCTGGCGTCTGCTCCGTGATTGTGGAGGTGGACGGCGCCGCAGCGCTTCATCTGACGAGCGACGAGGCCAGCCTCAGCGAAGTAGAAGAGGTGGTAGAAGAGGCTGGCGATGCCGGGTGGTCGTACCGAAAGAGCGAGCCGCAGGGTCCGCAGATAGCCCCATGGAGCTCGCGTGAGATAGAAGAGGTGCGAGATCAGTACTCCCCACCAGGAAGGGGGGAGCAGGTAGTGCGTTCGTTGCGACTCGCTCTTCTGCTCCGCTCCCACTATGTGGGACGAATCGGGCCTCCTTACCGACATCGTCTCGACGTCGATCCCGACGGCGCGCAGGGCGGCGATCTCACGCTGGATGAACGTATCCGTCGCGCGTGGATACACACCGGTGATGTACGCGATCCGCGTCACTTGTGAGCCTCCTTCGTGCGTCACGCGGCACCTCGTGTTGCGAGCCGGCCGGGTGCGGGTGAGGGGATCGCTTTGACTCCGTGTTGTCGTATCATCGACATCGAGAAGCCGCGCCGTCTTGCGAACGCGCGTCGGTTCGCTACAGTTGTCATCGTCTAGTTCTTGTCCAAAACTCGCGGAACAGAATGACTCAGGAGCCTCCAACTCCCGCCGGCCAATTCAGCGATCTGGCTGTCGTCGTCGTAGGACGCAACGAGCTCGCCCGTCTCGGGTCTTGCCTTCGCTCTGTGCTCTCGCAGGCAGACAAGGTCGTGTACGTTGATTCGGGGTCGACGGACGGAAGCGTCGAGCTGGCGCAGTCGCTCGGCGTTCGGGTTCTGAGCCTCGGCGAGGGGCCTTTCACCGCGGCGCGCGGGCGGCAAGTCGGCAGCGACTGGATCCTCGAGCATTGGGCGGGAATCCGACACATACAGTATCTCGACGGCGACTGCGTTCTGCAGCCTGAATGGCTTCGGATCGGACGCGAGAAGCTCGAGTCCACCCCGACTGTAGGCGCTGTGTTCGGTCGTCGGCGAGAGGAAAACTGCGACGGGTCCCTGTTCTCTCGGCTTGTCGACATCGATTGGCGGACGCCTCTCGGCAGCAACCTGCATTTCACCGGAGACGGTCTCGTACGGGTTTCCGCATTGCAGGAAGTGAGCGGCTGGTCGGTCGAGCTGATCGCGGGGGAGGATCCCGACCTCGGGTTTCGATTGATCGATCAGGGGTGGACCGTTGACTGCCTCGACGCGGAGATGTCGCAACACGACATTCGCATGCGCTCATTTCGACCGTATTTCAAGCGCGCGGTACGATCCGGCTTCGCGTACGCCCAGGTCGGCTGGCGTCACCGATCCGGTGTCGGGCGCGTCTGGCTCAAGACCTGCGCCGGGAACCTCGTCTATGGGCTTGTGCTGCCTCTCGTTGCTCTCATTGCCCTCGCTGCACTCTGGGCCCCGGTGCTGATGACTTGGCAGTACGCCGTCGGGGCCCTGGTCGTGATCGCCGCGGTCTACGTGAGACTGTTCTGGGCCATGATGCGCTTCTGCCGATCGCGAGGCGCTGGGTGGTCGCTCGCTGTCACGTACGCGGCGCTGAACGTCTTCAACAAAGCAGCCTGCGCGCTCGGTACCGCGAAGTGGCTCGTCCTGGCCGCTCGCAGGCGGCGACCTCAACTGATCGAATATCGTTAGCGACGCCAAGCGTCGGGTCGAGGTCATCTCGAAGCTTTGGGGGTGAGCTCGGAGACACCATCGAACTTGTGGTGAGGGAACGACGTGCGACACGACCCTGCACGTGGGAGGGTGCGGCAACTCTCCTGAGCCCGTCTTCCGGCGGATCTATAGCGAGAGGCGTCGCGTGACCATTCGCAGAGCGCTAGTGCATTCCGCGGTGCGAGCCGGCTCACGGCGAGCCGTGAACTTCCGGACCGCCCACCGCAGCGACCAAGCCGCGAGGTCGACTCCTCGTAGCCCCCAAGACGCGGCGCGACCGTAACACTTGCGCTGGACCAGATACCGAGCTCGCCACCGGTGAAAGGACCTGAATTCGTCTGCGGATTCGTTGTTCGACGAGCGCGCGCAAAGGTGCACGATCGTGGCCCCCGGGTCGTACCTCCGGAGGTATCCCGCCCGCTTGATACGGTGGCAGAACTCGATGTCCTCCCCGTAGAAGAAGAAGGTCTCATCGAGTCCCCCGAGTTCCCGATAGACGCTCCCCCGGACAAACAGAAACTCGCCGCCGAGCCAGTCGACGTCGCGCTGTTCGCTTTCACGGTCCCAGCCTAGATCTTCGAGATCGGCCCATCCAAACAAACGCGGAAATCGCCAGGCGAGGTGCAGAGATCCGACAATCGCGCGAGCCGGGTTCGGGAACCTACGGGTGACGTTCTGCATGCTGCCGTCCTCATTGAGGACCTTGCAGCTCATCACGCCGACTGCCTGCTGCGAGTTCATGACGTCTACGCAGTGCTGCAGGCAACCGGCGTGCACGATCGTGTCGCTGTTCAGGAGCAGCACGTACTCCGCCCCGGCAAAGAGCTCGGCGCCGCGATTGTTCGCGTAGGAGAATCCGTGATTCTTGTCGAGCTCGACAAGGGTCGCCCAGGCCTGCCAGCCGTTCTGCTTGATGCCGTCCTCGATTCGCGACACGGAATCATCGCCGGAGCCGTTGTCGACAACCACCACTTCGACGCCAGGCGTGACCGCGATTTCTTCTGCGAGGGATCGCAGGCAATCGACGGTGACCGCGGGCGTCCGGTAGTTGACGACGATAACGGCCACTCGAGGGGCGGGTTGGATAGCGGCGGTGTCTGCTGTCAACAGTCTGATTCGATCGAAGCGCTCAGGTGAGCCAGTATCTGCGACGGAGGACCGGTGTGGCCTTGCTTGTTGGAAGATCCGACTCGTCGTCGCCGCCGGGGAGCTCGTCCTCTGCACGACCTGCCCACCCTGCCAGGCAGCCGAGGCAGAGCGCGAAGATCGGATTGATCATGCCGTTGACGAGATGATCCATCATGTGGAGCCCCGTGAACACGCTCAGGACACCGAAGACGGCTCGTTGCGCTGTGCCCCAGGTACTCGGCGGGGCTCGCTTGGCGGCGAGGATTCCGGGCAACAGCATCGCCGCCAGAAACGCCGTCAGGCCGACGAAGCCGTGTTGGCCGAGGGCGATGACCCACATCGCGTCGGGTATGACAGCTACTCTCTCCTCGGTATCTTCACGACG
>CAYMRB010000230.1:0-15842 GCA_964392615.1 uncultured Planctomycetia bacterium
CGCACCGACTGCACCATGTACCGACGCTCGTCCTCCGAGAACATGGGATGGCCATCGCCCTTGAGCAATCGGATGTTGGCATCGTGGCCGACGACGGCGTAGAGGTCACCGATCTCGGCCACCTCCTCGAAGAAGCGGACGTGGCCGGAGTGGAACCAATCGTAGCACCCCGTCACCATCACCTTCTTGCGTGGCGACTCGCCAGCGTCTGCGTCCGGCTCTCGCGTCGGGAAGCCGGCCAGCGAGCTTTCGGGAAGAACGCGGTACTCGACGCCCTGCGCGTCGCAGGCGGCTTTCAGGGTCGAGTTGTCGCCTTGCTCGTCGACGACCCAGATGTCCCCCTGCGTCGCCGTGCCTTCCGGCAACGCGGCCGGATTCACGACGGGCGGCGAGCTCTGCAATGCGTCGACATAGCGCATGGCACCGACGAGATACCCGCGTTCCGCCTCCGGGAACTTCGGGGCCTCGCCGGTGGCCGCGCGCACCGCGGCGTCCGACCACAGGACGACGTGAAGCTCGCCGATCCGCGCGGCCTCCTCGAGGAACCGCAGGCCGCGCGAGCGCAGATTGTCAAAAGCGCCGCTGACCCAGACTTTGTTCATCTCTCCCCCCTAGGTTCGGACGCCGATCTGGAACGCGCCGGGTACAGGCTCGTCCGATGCGACGTAGAGGTAGCCACCGCCACAGCCCGAGTACATCGCACCGGCATACGCGGACTGGTAGTGTCCGAGGAGCGCGAGGAGATCGACGGTCAGCGTCGAGTGCCCGACGACGTCCGGCAAGATCGTCGCCCAGCACTGCATGCACTCGTTCATCGACGCTCCGAGCGCGGCGAGATCCTGGTGGATGATCGCATCGTAGCAGTCGGCGCCCGAGCGCCCGAGGCGTCGGATCCAGTCCGGATCGAGGTTTTTCACGCCGAGGGGGTTGTAGCCGCCCGGTCGCGGCATGACGGGCACGACGTGAATGACGCGTTCGATCCATCGCGCGACGGCGGGATCGGTGCACGACTCGACGTGCTCGGGGAAGATGCCTCCCTCGTGGCCGAACTCGTAGTCGAGTCGATTGACGCCCGGGTAGACGAGCCCGATCATGTCCTGCGACCCCGAGGGCTCGGGCTTGCCCTTGTTTTCCTCGGCGTACAGCGTGCGGACGAGCTCCGCGGGATCGCGGTCGGGCAGCTGGCCATCCCACAGCTCCATCGCCACGCGGCGGGTGCTGGTGGACATCCCGCAACGGTCCATGAACCGCACCGTCGGCTCGAGAGCCACGACGACCATCGAGCCGGGCGGATCCGGGTCGTGCTGCGACACGAAGGGCTGGTCGATCCAACCGCCAGCGAGCGCCATGCGGTAGGGCACGGCTCCGACGACATCGGTGATCTGGGGTTTCACGCGTACACTCCTGACGAGGTCCGTCGTTTCGCAGTTCGCCGAGCGCGGCCTTTCACGAGTTGCTGTGCGCTCGCGACAGGCCGCACCAGTCTTTCCTACGTCGAGCGATCGTTCAGCTGATCGTCCGCTTGCCGGCCTTGCGGTCCATGTACTGCTGCTCGATCCAGCGGTACGTCTTCTCCAGGCCGGTCTCGAACGGCGTCGACGGCTCCCAGCCGAGGATCCGCTTGATCATCGTGTTGTCGCTATTGCGTCCGGCCACGCCCTGCGGCGCGTCGAGGTCGTGTTCCCGCTCGAGCGTCACGCCGCCGATCTTCTCGGCGAGAGACACGAGGTGGTTGACCGACACGAGCTCGCTCGAACCGAGGTTGATCGGTTCGGCGATCAGATCGTCCGAGTGCATGATTCTGTCGATTCCGTCGACGCAGTCGTCGATGTACATGAAGCTCCGCGTCTGCGTCCCGTCGCCCCAGATGTCGATCTTGGCCACGCGGGTGTCCTTGGCCTCGATCACCTTGCGACAGATCGCCGCCGGCGCCTTCTCGCGTCCGCCGTCCCACGTGCCGTGGGGGCCGTAGACGTTGTGGAAGCGCGCGATGTGCGTCTCGAGTCCGCGTTCGGACCAATACTCCTGGCAGAACATCTCGGACATGAGCTTCTCCCAGCCGTAGCCGCGCTCGGCCATGGCGGGGTAGGCGTCCGTCTCCTTGAGCGCGCGGCAGTTCGGGTCTTTCTGCAGCTCGGTGTTGTACGCGCACGCCGACGACGCGTAGAAGTAGCGCGTCGCGCCGGCGCGGTAGGCCGCCTCGACCAGGTGGGTGTTGATCAGGATGCTGCGCAGACACTCGACGCGGAACCGCTCGATGAAGCCCATGCCGCCCATGTCAGCGGCGAGGTTGTAGACCTCGACGGCGTCTTCGCACGCGCGCTTGCAGTTCTCCTCGTAGCTGAGGTCCATGCAGAGGCTCTCGACGCCCGGCACGCGCTGGTACCACTCCGGCAGCGGCTTCTTGTCGATGGCGCGGATGCGAGTGAATCCGCGGTCGTGGAAGTACCTCGTGAGCGCGCCGGCGATGAAACCGCCTGCGCCTCCGATCACGATGAGGTCATCTTTTGCCGGCATGATTCTCTGAGCTCCCTGTTTCACGGTTTGCGGTGACGCGGTGACGCGGTGACGCGGTTGCGCAGGATCGGGCTTCCCGGGTGCGTCCCGCCCTCGCGCTCGGAGCCCTTCTTCGACGGGCTGCGGTGGGAGCGATTCTCCGGATTCCGCGCGCCGAAAGCCATGGACAAGCCTGGCTTCTTACTGGATATTCTTGACTTCAATGAAGGGCTCGATGTCGGGCCGAGAACATGCCCTGCATCGAGAAAACGGGCGATTGGCGCGACGATTCGACTCGCTCGGACCTCTCGGCGACAATCCACCTCGACTCCCGGACCCGACTATTTTCGCTTCTCGAGAGCCTCCCCGTGCCCATGCAGCGAACGCCGCGGTTCATCTCGACACGGGTATCGGACGCCCGCTACTACTACCTCGATCTCCACCCGCGGGACGACGGCGGCACCGCGATCGTGTGTGGGGGAGTGGAGCGCTGCGATCCGGACTACGAGATCCGCCGGTCGACGTTTCCGTACCTCGGCATCGAGTTCGTCGCCGAGGGACGGGGAAGCGTCGTCCTCGATGACCGAGAGAGCCCGCTGGGGCCGGGAGTCGCGTTCTCGTACGGATCCGATACGCGCTGCGAGATACGCAACGACCCCGATCACCCGCTTCTGAAGTACTTCGTCGACTTCGTCGGCCACGACGTCGAGGAGACACTGCGTCGATCGCCGCTCGGGATCGGCGGCGTCGTCCAGCTCGTCACCTCGAGCGAGTTCGTCGAGATCTTCGAGTGGTTGCACCGGGAGGGGACGCGCGGTTCGACCCACGACACGGCGGTTTGCGCGACGCTACTGCAGTTGCTGCTGCTGAAGCTCGGCGCGGGAGTGGCGAGTTCGTCCGCGGGCGCCGCCGCGGCTCGAGCGCTCGAGACGTACGAGAGCTGCCGGCAGCACATCGATCGCCACTACCTGGAGCTCGCGTCCGTGAGCGAAGTGGCCACCGCGGTACACGTCGACCCGTCGTATCTGTGCCGACTCTTCCGACGCTTCGCGCAGACCACGCCGTACGCGTATCTGATGCGTCGCAAGATGAACCACGCGGTCGACCGCCTGCTCGGATCGGGCCTGCTGGTCAAGCAGGTTGCGCTCGAGGTCGGGTTCGACGATCCATACCACTTCTCGCGCGTGTTCCGGAAGGTGCATGGCGTTTCGCCGCGCGAGTTCGTCCGGCTAGCGAGCCGCGGGCAGATCGATCGGGGGGATGGCGACGGGGGGTGATCCGACAGCCCGTCTACCGCGAGGTCGGCTTCAGGTCGCGGCCGGTGTCGACATCGAACTCGCTCACGTCCCCGTCGAGCCGATTCGGCGCCTCGTAGTCGCCGGCAGCGGTGCGGTCGTCGAAGCCGATGCAGAGGGCGTCGAGGGGTTGCACCGTGATCAGGCCGGGCGATCGTCCTGTGGCGACCACCTTCCCGTCGACCGTGATGGTCATGTGGTCGGCAGTGAGCGCAGCGCGGAAGGAGAACCGCTTCGGGGCGTCGGCCGTTGCGACGATGCGCTTCACCTTCTCGTTCACGCGGACGTCGAAGGCGAGCTTGCCGTTCAGGAGGTGGATCGCCCAACCGTGCTCGCGTCCCCCTTGGGCGGCGATGACGCCGAAGCGGCCGCGAGCGCGGACGTCGCCGGTGATGGTGAGCGGGCGGTTCGCGATCCGGGGGGACTCGGAGGTTGCCGCGGCCTTCTCGCGAGCCTCGTAGATCACGCCGACGCGTCGGGCCCACGTCTCCCAATCGGCGGCCATGGCGGCGACGCGTTCGGGATGTCGCGCGGCGAGGTCGGTGGTCTCGCAGCGGTCGGCGGCGAGGTCGTAGAGTTCCCACGTGATCTCGTGCGGCATGCGCTTGCCCCAGACGAGTTTCCAGTCGCCCTGTCGCAGCGCCCGCGCGCCCTGGTGATCGAAGCCGATCGAGCGGTGGGGGAGCTTGCCGCTGCCGCGCATCACGGAAAGCAGGCTCTCGCCCTCGAGGGGCAGGCGGTCGCGATCGCCGCCGAGCCGCCTCGGGTAGCTCCCGTCGGCGACTTCGAGGAGGGTCGGCAGGACATCCATGACGTGGACCGGCTGGCGGATCCAGTCGTCGCGCCGACCGATCCCGTCGGGCCAGTGCGCGATGAAGGGCGTGCTGATGCCGCCCTCGTGCGTGAAGTGCTTGTAGAGACGCAGCGGCGTGTTGCCGAGATTCGCCCAGGCGCTGCCGTAGGACGAGTGCGTTCCGCGTCCGCCCACTTTGCGCAGATCGCGGCCTCGGCGCAGTACGGTGGTGCCGCGACGGGAGGTTCCATCGAAGCCGAACGGGCCCCATTCGTAGCACGCGCCGTTGTCGCTGAGGAACAGGATGAGCGTGTCCGCGAAATCGCCGCTGGCCTTCAGGTGCTCGACGATGCGTCCGACGCCACGGTCGACCGTCTCGACCATGGCGGCGAAGACGGCCATGCGGCGCGCGAGGTCCCTCTGACGATCGGGAGCCACCGTGTCCCAGGCGGGGTTCGGCTTGCCGGAGAAGCCGTTGGCGATGTCGTCGCGATCGACGGGCACGATCGAGCGGGGCGTCGGGTTCCAGCGATCGCCATCGAGGAGGCCGAGCTCTCGCATGCGTGCGAAGCGCTCCTCGCGCAGCGCATCCCAGCCGCGACGGTAGATCGTGTCGTACTTGTCGGCGCGTTCGGCCGGCGCCTGCACGGGGAAGTGCGGCGACGAGTGCCCAAGAAACAGGAACCACGGCTTGTCGCTCTTCTGTCCCTGGCGGATGAACTCGAGAGCGTAGTCGTTGAAAACGTCGGTGGCGTAGAACTCGTCGCGCGGTACATCGATCTCCGCGCGCCGGTCCTGCGGCAGACGGATGTAGTAGTCGGCGTCGTACTGGTCGTGGGAGTGCCCGCGGGTGTAGCCGTAGAACTCGTCGAATCCGCGCCGGATCGGGCCCGTGTCCGGGTGCATGTGCCACTTGCCGACGTAGTAGCAGCCGTATCCCGCTGGCTTCAACGCCTCGGCGAGCGTCACGCACCGGTCGTTCAATCGACCGAGGTAGCCGGGGCCGCGCGTCGGCGACGGATTGGCGGTGGTGAAGTCGCCGATGCCCGCCTGCGACGGATAGAGCCCGGTCATCAGCGACGCGCGCGTCGGACAACAGCGCGCCGAGGTGTACATCTGGGTGAAGCGCACGCCTCCGGCAGCCAGCGCGTCGATGTGCGGAGTGTCGATCTCGCCGCCGTAGCAGCCGAGATCGGAGTAGCCGAGATCGTCCGCGAGGATGACCAGGATGTTGGGCTTGGCAGGCGGGGCGGCGTCGCTCTCGCCGCAGGTCCCGGTCGAGGCGGCAAAGACGCAAAATACGAGTAGCGGGTTCGCGTGGGTTCTCATGCTCGTCTCGGCGGTCCAGCGTTCGTTGCGGCGACTCCCCTACGGCCTACCGGACCTCGCGGGGAGCGTCAAGACGCACGACGCCGAGCCCATGGGTGCCCGGACAGAGTTCTCGGAACCGAAGGCGCCGCGTCGGGCCATCGGGAATCCGGTCGGGCTCGGTCTTTTCAGGCGCGCGCACACGCTCTATAATCCCCGGCCCTGACGAAGCGACACGCCCATAGCTCAATTGGATAGAGCAGTGGCCTTCGAAGCCAAAGGCTGCAGGTTCGAGTCCTGCTGGGCGTGCCACTTAAGACCTGAAAAACGAAGCAGTTGCGGCGGCGGGAGAGGTTGACGAGCGGTCAACTCGGGCGAGGTGGACTGATAGCGACCTGGGAATTTCACGCGGAGCAACGAGATGGCCGACTCCTCCCGACTCAGCGCCGCCTTGGCGAGCATAGACAAGGTTGACAGGAAGAAACTCGAGAGGCCGCAGCTCGGCGAGGAGTCGCTAGCGGGCGAGTTCGAGGGCCGATTCGACACGCTGCAGAAGCTGAGAAACCTCATCGAGGAGTACGCGCCGTTTGTCCACAAGAACCATGTGGACCGGGCTTGCGGGACCCTTGAGGGGATCGGTGCCGTCCTGGCCAACCACTGCAAGCTCGGCAACTCAGAATGGATCGCGCAGCGAAACGCGATCCAAGAGCAGTTTGACCAGCACCTCGCGGATCTTCGCGAGCCGCTGCCGGCTTTCGTTGCTGCCGCTGTCGTGGAGCGTGGTCTACTGCGTGACGAAGACTTCCGCAGGGAGCACGAGCGAGCGGTTGAGGCGATCAAGAAGCAAGCCGAGGCGACGTTGGCTCACGTCGAGACCGAGTCGAAGCGGATCCTCGGCGAGGCTCAGAAGATCGCCGAGGAGATTGAGAAGAAAGCCCGGCGAACCGCGACGGGCATCTCTGTCCAGGAGGCCCAGAAGCAGTTCAAGCAAGCGCAGAAGGGCTTCACGACTGCCGCGATCTGGTGGGGGGGGCTTCTGCGGTTGCTCTCGGCGGCTTCGTAGCCACGGCGTTCGCCGCGTTCAATTGGCAGCCGGAACTCCCGTCAATCGGCGCCACGTGGCCTGCGTTTCTCTCTGCCACCCTCCTGAGGGTGGTCCTGCTGTCGACCGCTGGCGCGGTGGCCCTGTTCTGCGTTCGCGTCTTCCGGGCCTACTTGCACACGAACCAGCTGAATCACCACCGCCAGAGGGTGGCGAATAGCATGGAGTCCTTCGTCGAGTCAGCGATTACGCCGGAACAACGCGACGCGATTCTCGGGCGGCTCGTGGAGGCCGTGGTCGCGTTCGGGAACTCCGGGCTGATTCCAGGCGACGACGATACGGTTGCGGCGCAGAAGTCGACGACCGACGTCGTGGCAAAGCTGCTGTCGGGCGTCGCCAAGCCTCCGGCCGCGAGTGGTTCCTGACCTACATCGAAAGGAGCATCCCCATGCGCCGCGCTGCTCTGCTGATCGCGCTCTTCGCGCCGGTCTGCATCTCGTGCCATCTTCAGAAGGCGAGAAACGAGACCGTGGAGACGAACGCGCCCACGGAGTCGATCGGCGAGACGGGGCCTGCGGGCATCCAGGCCGAGCCGGCCGGTGATCAGCCCAGAAGCTCCAAGGACGTTGCGCGTGAGCGGAATCTCGCCTGGATCCCACCTGTGGGCCCCGTCGCCCCCAGCCAGTTCCAGCCGTTTCGGCGTCCAGGCCCCGACGCCCCGATGCACGAGGCCTGGCGGAGAATGCTCAGGGCGGAGATGGGCCTCGGGGAAGGGCAAGCCTCCCTGCACAGCCTCAAGACCGATCGCGGAACGCCACGCCTCCTCGTCACCGACAGATTCGTTCGGAGCGAGAACGAGCTACAGCGCGCGATCGCCGAGCCCGCGATGCTGTACTGCCGCGAGTACTTGAAGATCGACACGATCAAGCTCGTGCACGCAACGTCGGGAGCGACTGTCGGCCGGCTCGTCTACGACGCGGCGTCTGGGCAGTGCAGGGTTCTCCGTTGACCTGCCGCCCTCCGCGGCGCTACCGTCTCGGGCGCAGCTCGCGACGAACTCGAACGACTCCTGCGGGAGAGCGACGAGACCGCTGGTCGAAAGCACCATCCTGTGAGGCGCTACGATCGCGCGACGACCGCCTGAGAACGACAGATTCGGCGTACCGTCGCGTGCGAGCAGCGCGGCCTCGGGTTGCAGCGGGGCTCGTTCTTTCTCTCCGTGCAGAAGAGGGCCACAGATGACCTCGGCCGAGATGCTGGCAATCCTCATGAGCGCGGTCTCGGCTGCGATAGCCCTCTTCGCGCTCGGTTGGAACGTGTACCGAGACGTGGTGGCGAAGCCTCGCCTTCGCGTGAAAGTGTTCGTGGCCGACACGTTTGTCGGTGGCGAGGCAGTCAAGGCTTCGGTTTGCGTCTCTGCCGTGAACCTTGGCCCAGGTCGTGTGACGTGCAACCTACTGGACGTTCGTGCGGGATCTCTTCTTGATCGAATTCTGCGGAAAGCGAAGCACATGGCGATCGTCCACGACCATCGGGATCCGGCTTGTAGCCAGGTCCCAGCGGTGCTGGAGCCGGGCGACACGGTGCGACTCGTGGTGCCATACGACGCCGAGTGCTTCCTGAGCACAGAGCCAGACGATATCGGAATTAGCGACTCGTTCGATAGATCGCACTGGGCGCCTCGGAAGCACGTGCGCGAGGCTATCGAGCAATGGCGCAAGGACCACGGTGGCGCCAAGTCGACCTCAACGTGACCCCTCCACAGGATCAGCGAACATGTCGGCGATGAGGCGCTCGGCCTCATCCAACGCCTCGTCGAGGATCTGGTACGCCTCGGCGTGTCCCTGGCGCTGCATCGTGTCTCCGGCGTGGCGGATCACTGCGGCGATCATGCCGAGGCCCTGCCGCATCTCCGAGCGGTCGACTACCTGCCGCGCTTCGCGCTCGACCGCGAGCCGTTCACGCACTGCGCGCCACTTGCGGTACTCCTCGAGGTTCGGCGAGTCAACGCCGTTGTCGTCGTCCGACGGAACCGCACGTCGCATGCGCGTCTCGACCTGGCGCTCGAGCCAGGCGTCGAGCAGCGCGCGAGCGCGATAGAGAATCGGCTGTCCGCGCTTCTCCGGGCGTTTCACGTCGCACTCGTCGAGAAGCGGACGAAGCTCGCGGTCGAAGTAGGTGGGGCTGCAGTCCCACACGCCGCAGAGGTCCGTCTTCGTCCGCCAGAGCTTCTTCTTCCTGCCGTCGTCCTGCCGGGTCTTTCGCGACATTGCTTGCGGTACTACTACAACAACCCAGGAATTCGGGCCAAGTACGCGTGAAAAGAGCGCTGGCAAGGCCACCGCACTCGACGGCCCCCCCTTCAGAGGGACCCGAGAAGTGGCCGGCCCAGCGAGAAAGGGGCACCGGGCCGGCCAGGCAGCAGCGAGACAACGCCCCGGCGTCGACGCGCCGAATGTCCGGTTCAGCACGCCGGGCCGGGGCAGGCGGACGACGACGGCCCCGAGGGCACGCGGGCCGCTGATGTCGCCCGCAGATTCAGCTATCTCCGACGCGCGTTCGAAGCCGCGACGAACGCCTCACGTAGCCCGGGGCATTCCCGAGCGACGATGCGGGCCGCCTGCGCTCGCGACATGCCCAGGTCCATCTGCGCGCGGATCTCCTCGTTCCACCAGACGATGGCGTCGGACGCCGCGATCGTCGCACCGCGCCGACCTTGGCCGAGCGGCCGAACACCGACGGGCGCCTTCGGCTTCCGGCGCTTCTTGGCGGCGGCCGCTCTGATCTTCGGCCCGATCGTCGCGACCTTCTGCTCGATCGCCGAGAGCCGCTGGTCGAGCGTCGGTGCGGCCACGCGTTCGGCTTCAACGCCGAGCTCGGCCAGCACCTCGTCGAACGACTTGATACCGTCGACGAGTCCGAGCCGCTGCGCCTCGTCGGCCAGGTGCACGCGACCGTCAGCGAGCTTCGCGACCGTCGTCGGGGGCATGCCGCGACCGCGCGCGACGCCGGCGCTGAACTCCTGCTGCACGCCGTCCACGATCCGCTGGAACGACGCCTTGGCGTCATCCGTGATCTTGGCCCCGACGAACGCGGCTTGCCCCTTCACGCCGCCGCTGGTGATCAGCACGGGTTTTATGCCCACCTGCTCCATGGCGCCGGAGAAATCGTAGAGTCCGAGGTAGGTTCCGATGCTCCCGACGAGCGCCGTCTTGCTGCCCGCGTAGACCTTCGTCGCCTGCGACGCCACCCAGTAGGCCGCGCTCGCCGCCATGCCGTCGACGAACGCGTGCACGGGCTTGCGCTCGCGTGCGGCGTGCACGGCTTCGGCAAGGTCTTCCGTCCCGGAAGCCATGCCGCCCGGGCTGTCGACGACGAGAAGGATCCCGGCGATCGTGTCGCTCTCGGCCATGTGCCGCACGATGACCGCGGTCTCGGTGCTGGACACCTCGTCGGACCACAGTGGCTCGCCCTTGACGATCACACCGCTCAGGTTGATCACCGCGATGCGCTGGCGCATCGCGGGTCGCTGCCCGCCGCCTTCGGTCTCGCGGAGCGTGCGGCCGAGCATACGGCTCGGCTCCGCCATCCAGATTGTGTCTCTCGAATCGAGTGTCGGCAGTTCCATCACATCCCCCTCACGTAGTGATCCAACGGGGCTTCGGCCTCGGTGACCATCTCGGCGCGCTTCGCCTGGAGCTCCGCGAGACGCGGCCGGTGCTTCGTCTCGGCGTCCCGCTGGCGTCCCGCGACGTACTCGCGCCACGCGGTGATGTCGACGTGCGGCTGACGCCCACCGCCCGCGGAGAGCAGTTCGCGGTGTCCGCCACCCTCGCAGTGAAGCCGGGCCTGCCCCTGCCCGTCGGCGCTCTCGATCGAGATCGCGGCGAGCCCCTCAGCCACCGTGATCTGCTGCTCGAGCCAGCTGATCTCCGGGCCGACCTGCAGCTTGACGTCGCGGAGCGCCGCGTCGACACGCTGACGGATGTGCTGTGGCACAAGGTCGCGGAGCCGCTGCCGGGAAGTCACGCGTCGGTCGAGCTCCTGCTGCGCGTCGGCGGCCGCGTCTTCGAGCTTGGCGAGCTCGGCTTGGCGTTCCTCGATCTCCCGACGCAGTTCGTCGCCGCGCTTCTCGAGCGTCTTCTTCGCAGCGGCCGCACGCTTCTGGTCACGTGCGAAGACTGCCGCGGAGCCGGCCGCGCCCTCACACTCGATCACCTGACCCATCCGCCCGAGCTGTCGCTCGATCTCGCTTTCGTGCCACGCCAGGTCGCGCGTTAGAACGAGCCGCTCCTCGAACGACATCGGTTCGCCGGCGGCCGCGCGCCGCAGGATCTCCTCGGCTGTCGCGTAGAGCTCCTCGTGCTCAAGCTCGAGCCGCTCGCGCAGCGTCGGCTCCTTCGGTGTCGCGGTCTTCGTCGCGGTCTTCGTCGCGGTCTTCGACATGTTCTCGTCACTCCTGCCGGCGGTCGATTGGTGCCGCGGATCCGCGTCGCCGGCGTGACGGGACCGCGAGTCTCGCCTCACAGGCGCTGTTCGTTGGTCTGGTGCTGGACGCCGGCGGGCATCGCTGGAGCTGGGGCCGGGGCGGCCGCGGACTGGTTCGCTTCACGCGTCGCCACGGTGTCGACACGGACACCGCCGCATCGGCGGCCGCCGAACTCGACGTCCGGGTCGTTCTGGATCACGATCCGTCTGCCGACCCACGCGTCCATGTCGTCACCGAGGACCTCGGCGATCCGCCGCAGGTTCACCTTGTTGCACAGAAGCTGTCGGGTGCACTCTCGGAACGCTATCGCGGGCTTCCGCTTGCCGTCGTCGAAAGTCTGGGGGGTGATCGACTCCACGGTCAGCGCGTAGCGTTTGCCGGCCTCGAGGTGCTCTTTCGCGATGTAGTTCTCGGAGAGGAATTCACTCGCTCGCATGGTCTGGTCCTTTCGAGTCTGGAACGTGTCGTGTCGGATCGCGGTCTGCGCCGTCCGGATCCCGAGCCGTGTCGTGTTCAGTCCAAGAGTCCACTCGCGCGCCCATAAAGGGGCGCGTGGACTCTTGGACTGAACTGCACGGCTCAGAGTCCACGGCTGCCGTGGACTGTCTTGGACTGACTGGACTGAACTCCGGGTATTCCTCGAGGGCCTTCTCCGTCGGCTCCCAAATGGGCGCGCGCTTCGTCCCGACGTTTCGGACGAAACCCCTTTGGTTGAGCCATCCCTTGTTCCCGTAGAAGCTCGAGCGGCCGAAGCCGGAGCCCTTCGCCGCCTCTTCCCACTGCCTCGTCGTCAGTCCATCGTTCGGACCACAGCCGTGGACCAAGAGCTGCAAGAGCCGCTCTGGAGTCAGTCCACGGCCCTCCAGGCTTTCGGGGGCCTCGTGGACTGACAGAACGCAGCTCTCGGTGCCGTCGACCGGGACGAGTTCGAGGTCGACCGGGTCGCCGGGGTCGCCGTCTTTCTGCTTCGTGACAGACAGCTTCAGCGTGCCCGCATCGCAGTCCTTTTCGAGCCGGAGGATCGCGTCGACGCTCGCACCGAGCACCGTGGACCCGCGCTCGACACCGACGCCCTTGTTCGCGTGGTGCACGACGAGCACCGCGCCGCCGATGTGGTCGGCGATGCGCGAGAGCTCGTCGACGTACCTCGTCATGTCCTCGCTCGAGTTCTCGTTTCCACCAACGAACGACCGCGCGAGCGTGTCGATGACGACGAGCCCGGGCGGACGGTCGAGCGTGGCGAGCTGCCGGAGGAACGCGTTCGTGCCGCCAGCGTCGAGCAGCCGCGGTGCTGCGGGCAGGAACGCGAACAGCCCGCGGAGATCCGACGCGCTGACGCCCCGCGCAGCCATCAACGCCCGGACCCGAAGCGCGATGCCGTGCTGGCCCTCTCCTGCCGCGTAGAGGACGCCGGCGTGCTTCACGGCCCGCCCCAGGCACAGCAGCCCGGCAGCCACGGACAGCGCGATCTCGAGAGCGAGAAACGACTTCCCGGAGCCGTGCGGGCCGTACAGGGTCGCCGTGCCGCGTTGCGGCACCCACCCGTCAACGAGGAAGTCGGGCGCAGGA
Source organism: uncultured Planctomycetia bacterium (assembly GCA_964392615.1). Taxonomy (GTDB): domain Bacteria; phylum Planctomycetota; class UBA8108; order UBA8108; family UBA8108; genus CAYMRB01. The sequence continues at coordinate 12,993 of CAYMRB010000230.1, forward strand.
AGGCCGAGCAGCTCGTCGACGTCCAGGAGCCGCAGCGCGCGGCGCTGTGGATCTCGACGGAGAGTCGTCTCAATCCCGGCAAGCCTCTCGGCGAGATCGGCGGGGGTGTGGACCTCGCAATCCTCTATGGCTCGCCCCAGATCGTTGACCAGCCTCGCGACCAGCGGCAGCGCCAGCTGCCACAGCCGATCGTGGAAGTCCTCTTCCGGTACCGACGTCGAGTCGGCGCAGTAGCCGTGCAGCTCCTCGAGAAGCGCCGGCGCGTCAGCAGCGAGTCGGTTCTCGAGGCGGCCGAGATCGGCTTCGCCTTGGAGGCGCGGAATCAGCGCACCGAGGAACGCTCGCGCCGGGCCCGTCATGTGGCACTTGTAGTCGGCGAGGTCGTAGACCCGGCTCGCATCGCCGTCCAGCTCCCATGTGCCGAACGCCGCGAGCAGAGCGGCAAGCGATCGCGATTCCTGGTCAGGCTTCGTGCCGTTCGTCGCGACCGTCATCGACGCGTCCTCGCTCGACGTCGGCGCGCGAGGCGCCGGCGTGCGTTCAGGAGCAGCCGACGTTCGGGATGTCGCGCGGGCATCGCGCGCAGTAGGGTCCACAGGGCGTACTCGATCTCAGCATCGCCGAGTTCGGTTCGCGGGATCTTGAGGAGTTGCGTGGCTGGAAGTAGCATGACTCTTCGCTTCTTCAGAAACAGGGCTCCCACCCGAACGCCTCAGCCGCTGCCGAGGCGTTTTTTCGTGGGCGGTCAGACGGAGGCGGTTCGGCGGCGCGTGCGTCGCACCTCGGCCTTTCCGGTCAGCCGCTGGCGTTCGAGCCAGGCGTCGAAGTCGTCACGCCGAACGAGGACCTTTACGCCGAGACGGAAGGACGGGAGGCGAAGGTCAGGATCTTGGTTGTGGATGAACCCGTCGACCGTCGGCAGGCACGAGCGGGTCAGCCGCGCGATGTCCTGGCGGGTCAGAAATTCGTCGGTGATCTGGGGCATGTTGCGAACCGCAACAAGCTGAGGAAATACGCGGCCAACCCATAGCCAGCAACTGAGATCAGATCCGCGTCGCGCGATGTCCACGAATGTCCGCGGAACCGCCCGTTTTGTCCGAAAGCGTGTCCGGTTTTCTCAGTCGTCGACGAGCCTGGCGTCGACGAGGAACATGCCGTTGCGGGTCGGGTGCTTCCGGATCCCCTTGTCACCGTCGTTTGCCCACCTGCGGACAGTCCGCTCCGTCTTGCCGATCGCCTTGGCAGCAAGGCAGGCGTTCATCACGCGCACCGACACCAGCGAATCGGCGAGCGCGCGGAGATCGTCAGCGAAGGCGAACTGAACGCCGTGGTGATTCGCGGGGCGCTTCGCGAGCATGCGCCAGCGGAAGAACGCTTGGCACGGTCGGTAGTAGTCCGGACGCGGGTGATCCGGGATCGCCGCGACAGCCTCGGCGAGCGTGAACCGTACTACACTCCCGTAGCCAGCGAGCGGCGGATGAAAGTCGCTGTGCGGCATGTCACCGACGACATCTGGGAGCGCCCCGCGCTCAACCGCTTCGAGAACGATGTTCCCGGCGGCAATCGCGTCTTTGTTGGATACGCGGGCAACGTGCATGCGGTCGTCCGGATCCGAACGTCGCGGGAGCCGCGGCACCTGTTCCAGTCGATCCGCGATCCGTCGGAGATCGGCTGCCGCTCGATCGACCCAATCGTCAGGCATTGCGCGTCCCCTTCTCTTCCTGCTTCCCGCCACTAGCCCGCTGCTCCATCGCTGCGCGGAGCTCGTCGTCGTCGATTGCTCGGTAGTGCTTCGCCGTCGTCGTGATGCTTCGGTGCCCGGCGAGCTTGCACGCGACGTCAAGCGGCACGCCCGCGCGGCCGCAGTCGCTGATGAAGGTCGCGCGCAGATCGTGGAACCGGCACGGCTCCACCTTGGCGCGCTTCACGGCGCCCTCGAACGCCCGCGTGACGACGCGATCGCTCGGTAGGCCGAGGACGCTCATGCTCTTGCTGCGCCTCCGCTGCTTCCGGAGGAACGCCACCGTGCGCGCGTCGAGCGGGATCCGAAACTCGCGGCGCTTCTTCATGCGCTTCGCCGGGATCCTGATCTCGCCCCCGTCGAGGTCGATGTCGGACCACCGCAGGCCGAGGAGGTTTCCTAGCCGCAGCCCGGTCCACAGCGCGAGGCGGACCGTCGGCTCGAGCCACAGTGGGGGGCGGTGGGTCTGCTCCCACTTCCGCTTGTCGGTGGTTTTCTGCCTGCCCTCGACGCCGCCGGCGTTTCGGAACCCGACCACCTTCGCCTTGTATTCATCGCGGCAGGCCGCCAGGAGGCGCTCCTGCTCGTCGGCGGCGAGGGCGCGGATCTCGCGCTCCTCCTCCTCGTAGCGCTTGATGCGCACGGGGTTCCGGCCCGCGACGAGTTCGTTGTCGATCGCCCACTCGAAGAACTGCTTCAGGTACGAGCGCTCCTTGTTGAGCGTCGCGCACGACACCTTGAGGATTCGCGCATCGAAGTAGCGCTGGACGTGCCGCGGTTCGACCTCGCGGACCGATCCGACGATCGAGTCCTTCCAGCTCTTCGCGTAGACCTCATACGCTCGGTAGCCGCCCGCGCTCATCCGTGGCTTCTTCGTCGCGAGCCAGCGGTCGACGGCTTTGGTGAAACTCAGGTTCTGCGCAGGGGTCTTCCCCTCGGCTTCGAGGGTCTCGATCCGCTTGCGGTACTTGCGAGCCGCGTCCAGCGAGGCCTTGCCCGTGTTGATCCAGCGCTGTGCGCGCGTCACGGTGTCGTACTCACGGACGTAGTAATACCGCGAGAGTTCGCCGCGGATCTTCCGTCTCTTCGGAGCGCTGTAGGTCTTCATC
>CAYMRB010000231.1:0-15778 GCA_964392615.1 uncultured Planctomycetia bacterium
GGGCGCACACCACGCCTCGAGGACGTTCGGACCGCCCGTGTCGTCCGGACGGATGCCGAGCGCATCGAGCCCCGCCCCGGGATCGCCGAGCCACGTATTGCCCGCTGCGTCGACGACCTCCGGCCCGCCGAAGTTGATGCGCAGCGGAATGTCGAACGGTTCCTGCGCACCGACGTGAGAGAGCGCGCTGAACGCCAGCATCAGTGCGAGCCCGACGCTGAAGAGCCTGTTGCGATGCATCGTACGTCGTTCCTCCTGCACGAGGTTCTCTTCGTCTCCCCCGAGCGGTTGTCGAGCACCCGCTCGGGGGCGTATCTACCGACGGCGCGCGCCCGCGCCTGTCGCGTGCTACTGGCGAGACACCGTCAGGATCACTGACGGATCATCGGCGGATCGACGCGCGATCACTGACAGCTCGCCGGCGGCTCGGCGCAACCGAGGTCGACATCACTTGCCATCTCCGAGACTCCGCACGCGGGGAACGGCGCCAGTGGCTCCGGCCCGCCGAGGAAGTTGAAGTTCAGCGTGTAGACCGCATCGCCGACCTGCCCGACGACTGCGCCGTCGCCGTTCGAGTCGCACGCGGCCATGCAGGGCGGCGGCGCCCCGCCGAGGAAGTTGAAGTTCAGCGTGTAGACCGCGTCGCCGACCTGCCCGACGACCGCGCCGTCGCCGTTGCAGTCGCCGCGGATGAACCGGATCGGGCTCTCGATGTCGCCGGTACGCTCGACCTTCAGCAGGTTCAGGATCGCGTTCTCGTCCGGCGCGCCGCAGCCGCACGGCAGGAGAGCGATCTCGAGGATACCCTCCGTGACCGGAACGTCCTCGAGCGTCACGCTGCCTGCCCAGCCGGGTTCGGTCGGATCGGGGCTGAAGTCGGCGGCATCGAAGTGGTCGTCGATGAGCTCGCCCTGAACCTCGAGACGCATGGCACGGTTCGTCGGCGGGATAGCGAAGTTCTCGCTGAGAATCAACGTCACCGCCCACAGGCCGTTCTCGACCGGCAGCTGGAGGCGGTAGTCGATGCCGTCGACAGCCGGATCCCAACGAATCGTGCTGATCAGGCTGCGATCGACAGCGCTGTCCGGATCGAAACCGAGGGCCGGGAGCGATTCGGGCTTCAGGTTCCCGATGCCCCAATTGACCGCGGCGTTGGCGCCGCCGGCGTCGTTCGGGCGGATGTCGAGCGTGTCGAGCCCCTGGCCCGGATCGCCGATCCACCGCTGGCCGGTCGAGTCGACGGCCTCGGCGCCGCCCATGTTGATGCAGACCAGCGACGCGAACGGACAGTCGAGGTTCAGCACGCTGCAGGACATCGTCAGCCCCGGACAGAGGAAGTCCTCATCGTCCGACAGAATGACGACGTCGTAGTGCGTGAAGCGCTGGCAGCCCGGATCGTGCGTGAAGCCGAACGAGTCGCCGGGCAGCGTCTCGACGAGCTCGCCGTCAACCCAGAGCTCGTAGCCGTCCGGCTCGACGTCGATCGCCGCGTCCCACGTGCCCGTGACGATGCCGTCCTCGCCGAGCTCGCACGTCAGCAGGCTCGGGCACTGCGGCGCACCGCTGCCGGCGGGCAGGACCTCGATGGCGTTGCAGATCGCGTTTGTGTCCATCGCTTGGCCCGGGGCGCACGCCAAGCACTCGCAGTCGGGGCACGGCCGCAACACGATGTCGAGCGAGCCATCCGCGACCGCGATGTCATCGAACGCCAGGCGCCCCGTACGGCCGGTGAGACCGAAGGCGTAGTCGGCCACGCTGACGTCGTCGTCCAGGATCTCGCCCTCGATCTCGATCTGGAAGTGACGGAACGGACAGCAGCACTCGTTGAAGTAGAGCCCGACCTGGTAATCCCCGTTGGCGATCGGAAGCGCCATGTGGAAGTCGATGTCACCGCCGAGCTCGTCGCCAGCCTCGGCCTCGGCGAGCTCCCCGACGATCAGGTCGCCGTCGTCGTCGCCCACATCCCAGCGGATCGTGTTGAAGATGTTCTGATCGTCGAGGCTGAGCGGGTCGTAGCCGAGGGCGGCCAGCGAGGCATTGCTCTGGCTCGCCGCCAGGCACCACAGCGGAAGCGAGTTGACGCCGCCGATGTCGTCGGGCCGGATCTCGAGCAGGTCGGCGCCAGCGCCCGGATCGCCGAGCCAGACCTGCCCGCGGCTGTCGACGGTCCGCGTGCCGCCCGTGTTGATGCGCAGCGGCACATCGAACACGGCGCTGGGATTCGTGATGTCGCAGACCAGATCGTTGCACTCGATCTCGTCGGCCGTCAACGGGCGCACCGTGTACCGCACGGCGCGCCGCGTCTGCGCGACCGTAAAGCTCGTCGCGTTGCCGGCGAGCGTGTCGAGCAGCTCGCCATCGCCCCATAGCTCGTAGCCCTCGGTGTCGCCACAGGTCGGCGGTGTCCACGTCCCCGTGACCGTGCCGGTGTCGACGTCGATCGCGCACTCCAGCGCGCTCGGACACGCGATGCACGGACACTCGTATTCCGTCGGGATGATCGCCATCGCCGACAGGATCGGATTGGGGTCCGTACCCCCCGGGCAGTCCGGCTCCTCGCAGGGCAGCAGCTCGACGCGCACGACACCGCCTTCTTCGACGACGATGTCGGTCACGGACAGACGGCTGGGCGTGTGGGTCGCGCCGGCGGCGTAGAAGCCGTTCGAGACGTCAGGGAATTGCCCGCCGCCCTGGACGCTGACCGAGAAGTGCCTCTGCGGACAGCACGCCTCGCAGAAGAACAGGTCGACGGTGTAAGTACCCGCATCGACGGGCACCTCGAGCACGTAATCGCCCGCCGCGACACCGAGGTCGTAGCGAATGCTCCGGAACATCGTCGCGTCAGTGGCCGGATCGAAGCCCGGGCAACCGTTCTCGGGGAGGCCGATCTCGAGCGCCTCGATGGTCGCGGCAGCCGGGTTGCACCAACCGGGTATCACGTTCGCCCCACCGGCATCGTCAGGTCGAATGCCGTGAGGGTCCTCGGCCGCGGCTCCGTCGCCGAGCCACACGCGGCCGGCCGAGTCGACGACCTCCGGCCCGCCGAAGTTGAAGTACACCGGAGTCTCGAAGTTCTGCGCGAGCGCGCTGCTCGCGAACACCATCACGAACATCGCGACGCTCAGTCGCGCCATCGTCCGACTCTGCATCGTTACCCTCCCGTAGTTCCTTGCCGGATGGCCCCGCTGCCGGTCCCGATCCGTGCAACCCATGAATCGCGCGATGCACGTGCTGGCGCGATTCGAATCCACCTCTTCAGGGGCGCATCGTATCGGCCCCCGGGCTGACTCGTTCTATGTTCACCCAGCTCAGGTCGAACGCCGCACCGCACGCATCGCGACAGGCGCATGTCTTGTCGTGGCAAGACGCAACGCCTGCCTTCCCGTGACGCGAACGGGGCCCTTTCTCCCTGACCAACACCTGCAACGGTAGACGCGTCTCGGCGAAGAGACAACGGAAAAGGCATTCCATTTTCCGTCGTAGACCTTCGAATTTGCCGCGCTCCATCCGAATCGCCACGGCTCGCTCAGCGACAGCCGCGCCGCGTCCAGCGGGGTCGGCAGACGGCAAGGGCGCATCTGCTCGAGGCTGCTTCTTGCCTGTACGGCCGCCGACCGTCTATGATTTTGCGGCGGGCGAAAGGAGCGACTCGTGCGATCTCGCGTGGCGTTGTTGATCGAGACCTCGCGGGCCTACGGCGTGGGGCTGCTCCGCGGCGTCGCGGCCTATTCTCGCGCACACGGGCCGTGGACGATCTCCCACGACGAACGCACGCTGGGAGACGCCGCGCCGGGCTGGCTCGAGGAGTGGGAAGGCGACGGCATCATCGCGCGCATCGAGAACGAGTCGCTCGTCGCGGAGCTCCAGCGAATCGGCGTACCGATCGTCGATCTCCGCGGTCGCTTCGAGGTGCCGGGAGTGCCGATCATCGACACCGAGAACCTGTCGACCGCACGCCTCGCGATCGACCATCTTCTCGACCGTGGGTTTCGCAACTTCGCCTTCTGCGGCTACGCGGGCGCCGATTTTTCGGAGTCGCGCAAACAACACGCCGCCGAGCTCCTGACGGCCGTCGGTCACGAGCTGCACGTACACGATTGTCCCAAGCCGTTGCCGCGATACGCGAACAGGTTCGAGACCGAGGGCCTCCTTCACGCGCGTGAGCTCACGAGCTGGCTCGAGGGTCTCGAGAAGCCGGTCGGCGTCTTCGCGAGCAACGACTCCCGCGCGCGGCAGGTGCTCGATTGCTGTCAGGAGGCGAACATCGACGTTCCGACCGAGGTCGGGGTCATCGGCGTGGACAACGACGAGCTGCTCTGCGACCTGTGCAACCCGCCGCTGACGAGCATCCAGCCGGATACTCGATCGATCGGCTTCCGTGCCGCCGCGCTGCTCGAGGACATGATCGCCGGCAAGGCGGCACCCGAACACAGGATCTTCGTCCCGCCGCTTCACGTCGAGAGCCGCATGTCGACCGACGTCCAGGCGGTGAGCGATCAGGTCGTCGCGCAGGTCCTCCGGATGATCCGGGAACGCGCCGGCGAGGGCCTGTCCATCGACCAGATCGTCAGCGCCGTCCCGCTGTCACGCAGCGCGCTGGAGCGGCGATTCGCGAAGGTTCTCGGCCGATCGCCGAAGGCGGAGATCAACCGCGTCCGCATCGAGAACGTGCGGCGCCTGCTGGAGACGACGGACTACAAGCTGTCCAAAATCGCGGCGTTGGTCGGATTCAAGTACGTCGAGTACATGATCACATCGTTCAAGAAGCACACCGGCGTGACGCCGCGGGAGTACCGAGAGAGCCATCAACGGCGACCTTGACGTCGACACGCCGAGATTCGTTCCAGATCGACGTGTCACCGGGTACGATCGTTCGGTGTTGGGAAGGAAGACGGCCTCGCCCCGCGAGCCGCCGTTTGCTGCTGGGTCGAGCCCCCTGGGAGAAGGCGTGCGTAATCCACTCCGACTACTGATCACTTGCCTGTTCGCGATCGCGGTGCCGGCTTCGCTCGAAGCCGTCGTCATCTCGGAGATTTTCTACAATCCTCCGGCAGGCGACGAGGCGCTCGAGTTCATCGAGGTCGCCGCGGACTCGACGACGCCCGAGGATATCTCCGGCTACCGCTTCTCCGACGGCGTGCTGTTCGAGTTTCCGCCCGGGACGATACTCGGCAAGGGCGAGCGCATCGTCGTGTGCGCCGATGTCGACGCGCTGCGCGAGCGATACGACATCGACAACGCGGTCGGCAATTGGGGTGGCAGGCTCGACTCCGGCGGCGAGCGCGTCACGCTGACCAATCAGGTCGGCATCGTCGTGCAAAGCCTGCGCTACCGCGACGAGGGGAAGTGGCCGGTCGAAGCGGACGGAACCGGGCACACGCTCATCTTGCGCAACCTCCGTCTCGATTCGAAGGAGCCGGAGAGCTGGACATTCAGCCCGGAGCTCGGAGGCAGCCCCGGCACGCGCAATCTCCCGGACGACGGCGGGCCGGTCTTCGAAGATCGCACGCTGATCGCGGCGGGTGAGACGTGGCGCTACCTGCCGGGGACCGAAGCGTTCTCGACGCCGTCCGACGCGTGGCGTGAGGTCGTCTTCGACGACGATGATTGGCTCTCGGGCGCGACCGGCATCGGATACGGAGACGGCGACGACGCGACCGTGCTCGATGACATGCGCAACGGGTACACGACCGTCGCGTGTCGCAAGCGCTTCGATCTCAGCGCGGACGACCTGGCAGCGCCGGGCGAAGTCCTGCTCGGCATGCAGTTCGACGACGGCTTCTGCGCCTACCTCAACGGCGCGTTCGTCGCGGGATCAAACTGCGACGAGACGCTCGACTGGAACGACACGTCGCTCGCATCGCACGAAGCGAGCGGCGAGGAGCTCTTCGTCCTGTCGCGCGACGCGTTGCGTGTCGGCGAGAACGTCCTCGCGATCCTCGGCGTCAACTTCGCGGTGACCAGCTCGGACTTCTCGCTCGCGCCACGGATGATCGTGCGCCGCGAGATCACCTCGGAGACCGAAGGACCGAGCGCGGTCGTCTTCAACGAGCTCTACCGCGGTGCGGCGCCCGGCGACGGCTGGGTCGAGATCTACAACACGAGCGGCGGCGACGCCGATCTCTCCGGCGTCGAGGTCTTCACCGACCCGGATGTCGGCCCGGTGTGGCCATTGCCGCCCGGATCCGTCGTCGCACCGAGCGGCTTCCTCGTCGTCGACGAGGCGACCTCCGGCCTCGACTTCTCGGCGCCGGACATGCGCCTGTTCCTGCGAGGAGCCGACGGTCGCGTTCTCACGGCGACGTCGTTCGATCGACAGCCGGTCGACGATCCGCCGGGGGGCGGGCCGGCAGCGGGGACCTGGTCCGAGGCGCGATTCCCGGACGGCGGCGAGCTCGACTGGCTCACCGAGACGCCGACGCGCGGCCTGCCGAACCGCGTCGACGCGGTCACCGAGCTCGTCATCAACGAGATCTTCTACCACCCGCCGGAAGATCGCGGGGGCGAGTTTCTCGAGCTCTTCAACCGCGGCGACGACGCGCTCGACGTGTCCGGCTTCCGCTTCGACAAGGGGATCGACTACGCGTTCCCGCCGGACACCGTGATCGCCGCCGGTGGCTTCCTGGTCGTGGCGGGCGACCCGGACCTCATCCGCGAGCATCACGACATCGACGCGTTCGGACCGTGGGCAGGACAGCTCGCCGACGCCGGCGAGAATCTGCGACTCGTCGATCGAGCCGGCAATCCGGTCGACGAGGTACGCTACCACGACGGCGGGCGCTGGTCGCGCTGGGCCGACGGTCGCGGCTCGAGCCTCGAGCTCATCGATCCGTTGCAGGACAACGCGGTCGCATCGGCGTGGGAGGCGAGCGACGAACGCGACAAGGCGCCGTGGGAGCGTCTCGCGTACGACGTGACGGGCTACGTCCCCTCGGGGCAGAGCGAGCTGCACCTGTTCCTCGTCGAGAGAGGCGAGTGCTTGATCGACGACGTGTCGATCTCTCGCGACGGCGGCGCGAATCACATCGGCAACCCGGGCTTCGAGACCAACACCACACCGTGGCGTATCGAAGGCACGCACATCCACAGTCGCCGCACGACGCGCGACTCCCACTCCGGCTCGGCTTGCCTCGAGGTCCGCGCGTCGGGCAAGGGCGATACCGGCGTCAACCGGATCGAGACGGACACGTCGCCGCGACTGACGCGCGGCGCGTACGAGGTCGCGCTGTGGGCGCGGTGGCAGCGAGGTTCGAGCTTGATCATCGCTCACGGCGAGTTCACCGCGGGTGCGTTCCCCGGTCGGCCGGGCCCGGCGGTCAACCTCTCGGGCAATACGCTCGGCGGGCGACTGCGCATGACGGTGCCGCTGAACCTCGGCACACCCGGCGCCGAAAACGGGGCGCGCACGCGGCTGCGCGAGGAGACCGGCAGCGACAACCTCGGCCCGGTCATCTCGGGCGTCGTCCACTCGCCGCCGTCACCCGCGCCGGGGACGCCGATTCGCTTCCACGCGACGGCGACCGACTCGGACGGTGTCGTGTCGGTGCGAGTCTTCCACCGCGAGAACGACGCGGACGGTGCGTTCGCGTCGGTCGAGCTGCGCGATGACGGCGAGTCGCGCGACGGGCGAGCGGGCGACGGGCACTTCAGCGCTCAGATCGCCGGCGTCGCGAACCGCGCGCGCGTGGTGTTTTACGTCGAGGCCACGGACGCGCTGGGCGCAGTGCGACGATTCCCCGTCGACGCGCCCGAGCGCACTCTCGTGTTGCAGGCGCAAGGCACTCTGAATCACTCGATCGATACCTACCGCGTCGTCATGGACGCGCAACGGTCCCAGGAGCTCACGTCGCGACGCCTGCACTCCAACGACCTGCTCGACGGCGCATTCGTGTTCGACAACGACTCCGTGTCGTACAACGTCGGCGTGCGCTACCGCGGCAGTCCGTGGGGACGTCCCGGCCGCAACAGCTACCGCGTGCGGTTCCAGAAGGACGATCGATTCCACCGCGGACGCGTGGCGATCAATATGAGCAGCCGCGGGGCCTCGCCGGTCGAGGGAACGGCGTACTTCATCATCGGGCGCAACGGCAGCGTCCTGCACCCGGCGCCGACCGCCGACTATCTGTGGTACCGCGGCTACCTGAACGGATCGTCGCTGGGCATTCAGGGCATGATCCAGCCCGTCGACGGCGACTACATCGACAAGTGGTACGGCGACGGCGCGGAGGGCCCCGTTCTCAAGGCAAACGGTCGCCTGCAGTTCGACGACAACGGCAGTCGTACCGCGTGGGATGGTGCGTCGTACATCCACATGGGCGAGGTCACGGAGAACTACCGCGCCTACTACTTCCATTCGGTCGAGCAGACCCGCGACGATTGGACGCAGCTCTGGGAGCTGACGCGCGTCATGGATCGCCGCGTCACGGGCAACACGGCGCACGACGCGCAGATCGGCTCGATCCTCGATCGCGACGCGTGGTTCCGCGTGATCAGCGTGCGGGTGCTCATCGGTGGCTGGGACGCGTTCTCGATCGGCAACGGCCACAACGGCTATCTCGCGTTCGACGCGCGCGACGGGCGGTGGGAGATTCTGCCGTTCGACATGGACAACAGCTTCGGCAACGCGAACTTCCCGCTCTATCCCACGGCCGACGCGGACGTCGCGCGCATGATGAGCCGGCCGGAGTCGCGGCGCATCTACCTCCGCATCCTCACCGAGCTCCTGGAGGGCTACTGGTCCCGAGCGAAGGCGGACCCGTGGCTCGACGCGATGCAGCGCGACGTCGGCCACGGTGTCAGCTCGATCAAGAGCTTCCTGACGAATCGCGGCAACATCGTCGCCGGCCAGATCCGCTCGTTCCAGAGCGCGCCGTTCCGGATTCGTACGAACGGCGGCGACGACGTCACGACCGACGAGACGACGATCGAGCTCGAGGGCGAAGCTCCCGTGCAAGTCGCGACCCTCTTCGTCAGACGCGACGACGGCGATCTGGTCGAGATCGAGCCGCGCTGGGCGTCCCCGACGGTGTGGCGCGCCGAGTTCGATCTGCCGCAAGCGGAGAACGACTTCGCGTTCCTCGGCTTCAACGGCGCGGGGGAGTTGGTCGGCAGCACGAACATCCACATCACGAGCACGTTCCACTCGGGCCTGCCGCGAGTCACGGCGTGGTTCCCGGCAGAGGGACCGCTCGCGGGTGGTTTCGAGGTGAGCTTCTTCGGCGCGCGTCTCGACACGGTCGACAGCGTCTTCTTCGGAGGTGTCGAATCGCCCAGCGTGACGATCGACTCGGCGGAGTCCTTGCGGGCCGTCGCGCCGCCGGCGCCGGTGCCGCTGCCGCCGGAGGGTGTCGTCGACGTCGAGTTCCGACTGCTGGACGGAGGCAGCGTGGTCGTCGAGCGAGCGATCGAGTACCAGATCCCCGGCGGCGCATTCGTCCGCGGCGACGCGAACGGCGACGGGTCGATCAACGTCAGCGACCCGGTGCAGACGCTGCGCCATCTCTTCGCGGGAGTCTCGATCGTGTGCGCGGATGCGGGTGACTTCGACGACGACGGCGCGCTGCGCATCAGCGATGCCGTCGGCACGCTCGAATTCCTGTACCGCGCTGGCGACCCGCCGGCCGCGCCATTCCCGCTGCCGGGGGCGGATTCGACGGACGACGCGCTGTCCTGCCGCGAGGAGGAGTAGCGCGCCAGCGTCGCCGGTAACGAAAAAAGGGGCGAGAGGCCGCTCGCCGCGGCGCTCCCGCCCCCTTGACCGGAGGTGACTCGTGTCTTCGGATCAGAAGAGGTCGTTGATCCCGGTGCCGCTGCGCTCGAGCACGTTGTTGCGCGTGCCGCAGTCGTCGTTCGCGTCGTTGCCGTCGATGTAGATGTCCGGGTCGTACGAGAGGTAGGCGCGGTAGGTCGGCGGGAACTCGCCCTCGGCGGGCGACGACGCGTTCCAGTTGCGGTACCAGGTCACGGAGATCGTCTCGCCGGCGTCGAGGTTGACGAACGGTCGCTGCGCAACGACTCGGCCGCGTCCGCCGAGCGGCACCTCTTCGAGCACGATCGACTGCTGGCCCGCGCCGCTGCGGAACGCGCCGCCGAGGTTCGTCACGTTCGCGCGAATCCGGACGCGGCCGCGGAAGGCCGTGTCGCGACGGGTGATCGCGAACTCGATCGACTCGACGGCCGGATCGGGACAGCGGACCTCTTCACATGCCGCGGTCGAATCCGCGCAGCCGAGACGATCAGGCGTCGGATCGACACCGCACCGGCCGAACGGCGCGGGAGGCGCATCGCCCTGCACGAAGAGGAACGACAGGATCGCGATCGCGTCGGTCAGCTCCACGCGGCCGTCGTCGTTCGCGTCTGCCGCGTCGAGGCACACCGGCGTGCTCGCGCCCTGGAACAGGAAGTCGAGCACGGCGACCGCGTCCGAGATCTCCAATCGTCCGGTGCCGTCGAGATCGCCGCGAACGAACTGGCGCGGCAGCTCGAGCTCTGGAATCACGACGTCGATCGGAAGCTCGATATCGATCCCGGGCCCGGGGAGGACTTGCGCGTCGAGGTGCGCGGTCGTGGTCAAGATCGTGGCGGCGACGGCGGCGGCAAGGGCGTTGCGGAACATGGTTTCCTCCCGGTCAGAAGGCGAAGGTCGGCTTCCCGTCCGGCGTCCGTCGCCGGCGATCCGCTCGACTGTCGCCCCTCTGGGTGCGGCGAGGCCGGAATCCGTAACGCGGCTTTTCGAAAAAAGGGACCACCCCCCTAAGCCAAGTAAGCAGAACGCGATACGACTACAGAGGCGAGGCGAACGGGCGCCCCGATCGCGTCACCCATCGCGTGCGGCGAGAAGTCGCGCGATCACGGTTCGGATCACGCCGAGGTTGCGCGCGCCCGGGTCCACGAGGTACCACGCGAAGCGGCCGCGCCGGTCGAAGGCGACGAAGGACGCCGAGCCGCGGGTGGCTTGAAGCGCGCGAAAGACCTCGTTGTCGGCCGTGCCGTCGAACCCCGCGGGGACATCGACCTCGAGATCCTCGAGCTCCCGACGTCGAACGGCAGCGGCGTGCCCTGGACCGTCTCGAGAACGCTCAGGTGATCCTTGGCGCGGAAGTCGCGGATGACCTTCGGCAGCCCAGACGAGCCGGCCGGGGCGCTCTCCAGCGCGCGCGTCGCGACCTGCTCGATACGTACCGTGTACTCCTGCATCACCCGCTCGAGCTCGCCCCCGTCATGCAGCTCGCGCTGGGAGTGCTCGTAGCGCGAGTAGGACCGGACGAGATGCCACGCCTCGTTCGCGGCTTCGGTGGCGACGCGCGCGGTCTCGTCGTCCGTGTCCGCCTCCGCGGCGGGGGTAGCTTCGGGCGACGACGGCGCCGAGGGAGACGCACCCGCCTCGGTCGCGGCCGGCACGACCGGAAGAAGAACGCACGCGAACGCGATCAACGCGCACCGCGCGGCGACACTCACTCGCCGGGCGGGCGCGTCGGCGTAGATCACCGACAGCCGACGTTCGAGCGTCCGCCGGTCCGCCGCTCCCCCACTCGCCGCCCAGCGCGTGCCGCGCGCGCCGCCGAGGAAATCTACGGCGGCGAGCAGCGTCGCTCCGTACGCCTTGCGCGCGTGCGGAAGGAGGTGGACGACCCAGGCGTCACACGACTCCTCCTCCGTACGGTAGATCTCACGGCGTGCGATCCACACGATCGGATGCCACCAGTAGACGACCGCGACGGCGAGCTCGAGCCAGCGAACCCAATGGTCACGCCGCGCGTAGTGCGCGAGCTCGTGGGCGAGGAGGCTCTCGAGTCCGTCTCGGTCGAGGCGGTCGACCAACGCGCTCGGGAGCACGACCTGCGGACCACGCAGCGCAGAGAGCAGCAGCGGCGGAACATGGCCCGCGACGACGACGATCGGCGGCGTCCTACGAAGCCGGATTCGCGCCGCGAGCTCGAGCGCGACGGCTTGAACGCGCTGCGGAGTGGCTTCTGCGCCGATGAGGAGCCCGCGGAGCCGGAACGTCCGCAGGACGGTCATCCCGAGAACTGCGAGCGAGCCGAGGAGCCACGTCGCGATCCCGACCGCGAGCAGCGCGTGCCGCGAGGACACGGAGCTGCTCCCGGTGCGGCTCATCGACGAGCTCGCGGCGACGGAAGCAGCCGGCTCATCGGGACGAGCCGCGAATCCCGGCTCGTTCCCGGTTCCATCGACAGCCTCTCCACTGCCCGGCGGCGCAGTCGTCGCGAACGCGTCGAGTTCGGCCCCGTCGCCCCGAGTGTCGAGGCCCCCTGCCGATCGCGGCGACAGAATCGGCACGTCGACGAAAGCGGGCGTCACCAGCTTCAAGAGGACGAGAATCCACAGCGCGTGGATCAACGGAGCGCGACGCACTCGGCGCGACAGAGTGAGCACCGCGAGTCCGAGTACCGCGGCGATCGCCGCGTTCCACAGCAGGGTGTCGAGCAGCGTGCCGGTCATCGCTTCTTCCCTCGTCGTGATCGTCGGCTCTTGCGATCGAGCTCATCGAGTAGACTGCGCAGCTCGGCGCGCTCGGAGGCGGTCAGAGTCTTCACTCGCGCGAGACTCGTGATCAGGGGGCTCAGCGAGCCGTCGCAGAGATCCTCGGACAGCTTGCGCAGACGACGCGTCACGACGTCGTCGCGGGCGACGGTCGCGGTGAACTCGTGCGCTCGACCGACGCGATGACGCTCGACGAGCCCCTTCGCCTCGAGCCGTTCGAGGAGCTTCTGGACCGTCGCGTACTGCGACGTCGTCCCGTCCTCGTAGAGCGCGTCGGTGATCTGCCGGATCGTACGAGCTCCGTCCGCCCACAGCGTGCGAAGAACTTCGAGCTCGGCTTCGGTGATGTCCTGGGGAGGTGTCGACATCGGGGCCCTCGCGATATCAGTCGTGGTGACTGAGGCCGTCTAAGACATCGCGTCTGAGTCGACAAGCGGAAACTCGAGAACTCCAGGACTCGAGCCGGACTCGGCGAGATGGGCGTCTGGGGTGAAGCGACGAACTACGAGATCGCCACACGCGTCCCGTTGATCGTCAGCGCCCCCGGGCTGCCAAACCGAAACGCGCTCACTCGCACGGCGGATAGTCGTCGCAGCCGAGGTCGCCCGGCGATCCCGACGCATCGGGATCCTCGCCGCAGGGCTCGTCGGCGGATCCGGGCGCTACCAAGTCCGCCCCCCCCGCGAAGAGCCAGTTCAGGAGATAGATCCCGTCGGAAATATCGACCGCACCATCGTTGTTGGTGTCGGCGGACTCCCTGCACGGAATCGTCGCCGGACTCCCCAGGAAGAGGTGACCGAAGACGGTGACGCCGTCGGAGATATCGGTCGTGCCGGAGGTGTTCGGGTCGCCCCGGTGGAACGTCGGACGCGGCGGCCTCTCGACCGTCGTCGTCGCCTCGGCGATGCCGTCGAGCGCTTCAGCGTTGCCGGCGGTGTCTCTCGCGATGCAGAGGAACGAGTAGGTACTGCCGTATTCGCCCTCGAACAGGAGGCTCCGCGGCTCCGACACGTGCCGCATCGCGTGCCGCAGGAACGTCCCGCCGTTCCTCGACACGTAGATCGCGAAGATCTCGATCTCGCCGATCGGATCGAAGCCCGACCAGGCGATCTCGAACTCCTCCGTGAACGTCCGCTCGGGCAGCGGCTCGACGGTCGTGACCGGCGGCGTGGCGTCGATCGTGTTGAGCGTCTCGTTGGTCGTCAGCGGCTCGAAGACCTCGAACTGGATCGTCGAGTCGTTGCGGATCTCGGTGCCGCTGGGCAGGCCTTCCGGCGCCTGGACGACGAAGAACACGCTGTCGCCCTCATCGGGGGGCAGGTCGGTGTTCAAGAGCTCCCACGTGAGTGTCCGCGTCGCGCTGTCGAGGGTCACGTTCCAGACCTCGTCGTCGTCGTCGAAGATCGACACCGTCGTGTCGGGTGCGAGCGCCACCAGACCGCCGAGCGGCCGCAGCACTTGCACCGTCGACAGGTCGAGATCGGCATCGAGAACGTCGGTGAGGAAGACATCCCTAGCTTCGACGTCGCCGATGTTCTCGAAGTGGATCGTGTAGCCGAGGACCTCGCCCGGCGGGACGAACGGCCCCGCCCCGACGCTCTTCTCGTTCGGATCGACGGCCCCCCCGGTCGGATCGGGACGGGGCCAGCAACCACCGCCGGACCCTCCCTCCGGAAGAACCTCGGAAGTTCCCTGTCCTATCCTCTGCTTGCACGTGAGCCACTCCTGCCGGCACTGCTCATTCTCCATCGTGCCGCACTGCGTGCAGCTCCCGACAGGGAAGTGCCAACCGCAGCAACAGTCCTCGCAGCGCTCCTTGCCCTCTCGTACGCACTCCGCCCTCTCCCGATTGCAGTCGTCGTCGTCCATGCAGGCCTCGCCCGTCACGACAAACCCGAGCGGGAACTCGTCCGGCAACCGGACCCAGTAGGTGATCACGAAGAGCTCGCCCGGCGCCAACTGCGGAATCGTCCAGTGCACGTTGCCGGTCGGCCTGGGCTCCAGCACCGTGGGTGGCGGCGAGGAGCCGATGAACTCGAACCAGCCCTCCAAGAGCTCGAACACGCGAACGTCGTACAATGTCCGGTCTGTTCGGTTCCGCAGCAGGATGTAGTAGGGATAGATGCGACCCGGAACCGGGGTGATGCCGGCCTTGTTGATCAGGACGTCACCCGGCGTGACCCCCAAACCGATCCGCTTGCGATAGGCCTTCTGCCGCGTGGCTCCCGAGGAGTCGGTGACCTCGACGGTGAATGTCGAGACGCCCACTTCCAACGGCTCGCCGGCCAGCATCCCGCCGTCGGCGAGCTCGAGTCCGTCCGGCAGGTCGCCCGAGACCAAGGCCCACGTATGGGGCGCCGTGCCGAACTCCGCAGCCAAAACGTCGACCGAGGTCTCTTCGACGACACCGTTCGGAAGCTGGATGGTCGTGGCGATGCTCACGACGAAGCCATCCCACGAGCCGAAGCCGGGGCTCGGCTCGAAGGTGTCGTTCGACGACGTCTCCCCCGCGATCGCCACCGTGTCGCAAGGCCCTGCCGCGACACCCTGCGGGAAGTCCCCGCCCAGACCGCCGACGTAGGCCGCATCGATCAGCGAGTCGGCAGCGACGCGGGTCCAATCGACCTTGACGACGAAGGCGTCTTGACCGACCCCGGGGGGACCTTCTCCGAACTTCGGGGCGCCCCCTCCGTCAGCGCCGGGAACGTCGGGGGAGCGCGTGTAGCCCGTCACATACGCGATGCCGGGGGATCCGACCGCGACGTCGGTGCCCGCGTCGGCCCCGTCACCTCCGACGAGGGTGCCGTAGCGCAACGAATCCGCACCCGGAAGTGACGGATCGACCGCGACGAGAAACGCCTCGACGCTCTCACGGGTGAGGCGAAAGCCCTCGGGCGTGATCGGGAAGTCGAACGATTCCGTCGTTCCCGTGACGAGCGCCACTCCGGATGTGTCGACCGCGATGCCGCCGTCTCCGGTCGTGCCGTTCTCGGCCCGGTCGCCGCCGACGTAGGACGAGTAGGCGAGCGAGTCGTCTCCCGACTGCTCGGGATCGAACACCGCCAGGAACGCCTCGCGACCACCCGCATGCGTGGAGTCGAACGCGTGACGCAGCGGCAGGCTCGCGTGTTGCGCCACACCCGTGATGTAGGCCCGGCCGTTCGGCCCCGCAGCCACCGCGAGCCCCGTGTCGGAACGATCGCTTCCGAAGAGCGTCGAGTACACGAGTCGAGAGCTCGACCCGTCCGGTGCGAACTCGAGGATCGACACGAAC